>NZ_JBEPEH010000081.1:0-21984 GCF_040300725.1 Dactylosporangium sp. NPDC000244 | reverse complement strand
ACGTAGAACTGGCTGAGCGGGAGCGAGGTGCCCGGGGTCTGGCCGTTGATCCAGGTCGCGCCGCTGCTGTTGGTCCGCAGCGACGGCACGAACACTCGGTAGCCCGACGCGTCGGCGTAGAGGTACGGCTTCTCCTGCGTCACCGGCGAGGTGGGCAGAACGGTGTACGGCGGGTTCGGGAAGCTGTTCGCCGGAGCGCCCTGCACGCCCGAGAAGACCATGTTCCACACGGAGCCGTTCCAGCTGCCGATCGTGGAGTCACGGGTGAACCACTGCTGCTGCGAGCAGGGGTTGATGTTGCCGCTGACCCGCGAGTCGGCGATGTAGCCGCCCGACGCCCAGCCGCAGTTCGGCGACGCGAGGGTCATGCCGCCGTGCACGTCCATCCGGCGGAACGGCGCGGCCTGCGCGACGGCCCAGCGGTCGACACCGGAGACCGGGTAGACCGAGAGGTTCTCGGCCGAGCGCCAGAAGTTCTGGGTCGCGTTGCCCTGGAACCAGCCCGCGTCGACGGTGATGTCGCCGTGGATCTGCACGTCCTGCGGGTTCTGGCCGAGGCCGTTGATCGACGTGTAGAAGCCGATCTGGGCGTTCAGGCCGCTGTAGGAGCCCGGCTTGAACAGGAACTGGTAGCGCTCGGTGCCGAACTGGTTCGTCTCCTGAGCGGTGAAGACCTGGTCCAGCTTCGCCTGGATGGTGGCGGAGGACTGGCTCGGGTCGAACACGATCACGTTGGAGCCGAGGTCGCCGCCGCCGGGCAGCTGCGGGCCGGTCGGGGTCGGCGTCGGGCTGGTGGTCGGCGACGGCGACGACGTGGTCGGCGACGTGCCACCGGTGTTGACGATGAGCTCCCAGATCGAGTAGCCGTAGCCGGTGCCGCGGGCCGTGCCGTAGACGCGGATCCAGCGGCCGGAGCCGCTCAGGCCGCTGAGCACCTGGTTGCCACCGGTGCCACCGGTGACCGTCTTGATGGTCGTCCAGTTGGCGTTGTCGGTCGACGTCTGGATCTGGAAGTCCTTGCCGTAGGCGGCCTCCCAGTTGATGCTCACCTGGCAGATCGACTGGACCGAGCCGAGGTCGACGCGCAGCCACTGCGGGTCGCTCGCGGCGCTGGACCAGCGGGTGCCGGCGTTGCCGTCGACCGCCGAGGAGGCCGGGGTGCCGGCGTTCTCGGTGCTGGAGGCGTCGGCCGTCTTGCCCTGCGCCACGTTGGCGGTGGTGTTGCAGGGGCCGCCGGTCGGGTTCGTGGTGCCGAACGAGCCGTAGACCTGCATCTCGTACAGCGAGTAGCCGTAGCCGGTGGCCCGGACCGTGCCGTACATGCGCACGTAGCGGCCGCTACCGGTGACGGTCAGCGTCTGCGTCCCGCCGGTGCTGGTCGTGGTCGAGTAGACGTCGGTCCAGGTGTTGCCGTCGGGCGAGGTCTGGATCTGGAAGGACTTCGCGTAGGCGGCCTCCCAGTAGAGCTTGACCTGCGAGATGGTCGCCGTCTGGCCCAGGTCGACGCGGATCCACTGCGGGTCGCTGAACGCGCTGGACCAGCGGGTCCCGGTGGTGTTGCCGTCGAACGCGGCGGAGGCGGGGGTGCCGCCGTTCTCGTCGGACGACGACAGGGCCGTCTTGCCCTGCGAGATCAGGGAGTCGGCGGCCGAGGCGGTGAGGGTGGTGGTGACCACGTACGTCGCCAGCACCACGAACGTGGCGATGGCGGCGAGGATCAGAGTTCGGCGGCGGCGGTTCGCCGTTGGCGGTGCGGCGGTGTGCATCACTGCTCCTGATTCAGGGCATGGCGGCAGCCGGACGATCCGCCGCGGGGGTGCGGCGGTCGCTCTTGTGTTCCGGCCGACGGGGTGTCAGGCTCACCGGACCGGGAACGGGCGGCCCGAGAACCGGGGTGAGGTTCGGAGAGCGCTCTCCAAGGACGAGGGTTATCCGTGGCAGCCGGGAAGTCAAGAGGCCTGCGGTTCCGGAACTGAAAATCTAGAGAGCGCTCTCTAGGAGTGAGCCCTCGGATCGAACCCTGTAATCGATCCCCGCATCCCGCGCGAACCGGGCCGCGGCCTCGGCGAACGCCCGCGATCGATCGTCGTCCCCGGCGAGCGGCTCGACGATCACCGCGGTGAAGGGAAGGGCGCTGAGCAGATCCAGCCGCACCGTGTTCGTGCCGGTCTGGTCCAGGGCCAGCCCGACGCCCGCCGCCCGCAGCTCCCGCATGACCCGCCGCAGCACGCCGTCGACGGCCAGCTGCGCCGCCGGCAGCGCGAGGGTCAGCCCGCCCGGCTCCAGCCCGGCCTCGGCGAGCAGGGCGCTCAGCTCGGCGGTGAACCCGGGCGACACCAGGGCCGCCCGCCCCACCTCGAGCGTGAACGGCGGCCGGGCCACCGCGATCGCCCGCCGCAGATCGCCCAGCCGGGACTCGGGGGTCATCAGCAGACCGCTGAGATCCGGGGTGTACCGGGCGTGCGTGCCCTTCCCGCGCCGCTTCGCCGCATACATGGCGATGTCGGCGTGGCGCAGCAGGTCCTGGGCGCCGTCGCCGTCGGTCCGGGCCGCGACCCCGACGCTCGCCGTCACCGTGAGCACGTGACCGTGGGTGTGCACGGGCCGGTCGAGCTCGGCGAGGATCCGGGCCGGGAGGCCGTCCAGCCCGTCCTGCGAGCCCTCCGGCACCAGGACCGCGAACTCGTCCCCGCCCAGGCGCGCCACCAGGTCCGTCGGGCGCACTGCGGCCCGCAGGCGCCGGCCGACCTCGACGAGCAGGCCGTCGCCGACCGGGTGGCCGAGCGTGTCGTTGACGGCCTTGAAGTCGTCCAGGTCGACCAGGATGGCCGCGGTCGCGTGCTCGAGGCGCTCGTTGAACAGCGCCCGGTTCGGCAGCCCGGTGAGCGCGTCGTGCGTGGCCTGCTCGTGCAGGAGCCGCTGGTGCTCGCGCAGCGACCGCAGCAGCCCGTCGTTGTCGCGGAACGCGAGCAGCTGGCGGGCGACGACGGCGCCGGTGGCCGTCACGGCGCCGAAGAGCACGGGCAGGGTGCCGAGCTCGTCGACCGTGACGGCGACGAGGAGGAGGTTGACGGCGGCGACGGCGAGGTACGGCAGCACCGAATAGGGCCGTCGCCGCTCGACCGGGACCGTCTGGCCCGCGCCCGCCCGGCGCGCCTGCAGCACCCCGGCGACGGCGACCATGAGCGCCTCGAACATGGTGACCAGGTCGGAGACGCCGGCGAGGCGGGGGCTGGGCAGCACCGGGACCAGCGCGGAGCCGACCGCGCCGATCACGACCACGAGCGCGAGCGCCCGCAGGGCCCGGGCGTCGACGGCGTTGGTACCGGCGAGGATGAGCTTCACCACGGCCAGCACGGCGAGCAGGCACAGCACGCTCAGCACGCTCAGGCCGAGCACCTGCGGCAGCGGCGCGCCGGCGACCCCGCGCAGCACGAAGTGCCACAGGAACGTCGCCGAGCAGACCAGCACCGTGGCCGCGTCGAGCCCCAGCCGCAGCCAGTCGCGGCGCCCGCGGACCCGGGTCGGCAGCCGCAGCAGGGCCCAGAGCACGAGCAGCAGGGCCACGGCGAGCAGCCCGACGGCGGCGAAGAGCAGCGGGCCGGACTTGCGCCCGCCCAGGCTCGCCTCCGTGAACGGGCCGGTCGACGGGGCGATGAGCAGCGCGGCGATGGCGAGGTGACGCCAGAACCGGCGCCCGGCGGGGTCGAGCCCCGGCGTGCGGGACGCGGCCAGCAGGTATCCGCCGCCGACGGCGATGCCGATCGCGCCCGGCAGCCAGCCCAGCACCAGCGCGCCCTCGTAGCCGGCCAGCCGCAGCAGCGCCCAGGCGGCGGCGACGGTGAACAGGGGCGCGTACACGGCGAGGAGCCGGCTGGTCTTCACCGCCCGTCATCACCGCCTTCGCCCCGGCCGGCGGACCTCCGGCCGCCATACCTTCGGCCGACCCTGAGCCGAGATGAGCGGTATCGCCCACCCATCGCGGGCGGTGCGGACAGGGTAGCGCCAGGTGCGCGGCACGATCCAGTGCGCCGGAGCAGTGGATCATTACTCAGTTTGGCGCCCGCCCGGCCTTTCGTGCGGGCATGATTCGGGCATGACCAGGGTGCTCGGGCTGCCGAAGGCGCTCGATGGACGGATCCGCTGGTTGTTCCTCGTGTTCGGGGTGTTCTGCCTGGTGCTGGTGCTGCCGCGGGTCGTCTCCGGCGACAGCGGCGCGTCCGTGCCCGCACGGGTCGCGGCGGCCGGGGCCACGGTGGTCCTCGGCTGCTGGTGGCTGCATCGGTACCGGCGGGAGAGCTACCCGCCGTGGTCCTGGCTCCTCGAGGCGTCCGCGCTGGCGGCCATCGGCCTCGGCGTGCACGACTGGACGAGCTCGCTCGGGCTCGCGTGCGTGCTCGTGGCCTACCGGGGGCTGTACGGCGCCTGGCCGCACGTGCTCGCCTACACGCTCGCCGTGCTGGTCGCGGTCACGGCCGCGGTCGCCCTGACCGAGCCGGACTCGCTCCTGCGGATGCTGCGGCAGGCGCCGGGAGTACCGGCGCTGGCGCTCTTCACCGCCGTGATCGCCGAGACCACCCGGCGCCAGGAGCGCGCCGCGGCCCGGGAGCGGGTCTTCGCGCGGCTCGGCTCGTCCCTGGGCACGACCGCCGACGCGCGGGCCGTGTGCCGGCACACCGTCGAGGCGGCCGTGGAGCTGATGACCGGCGCGCCCGGCGCGTGGGCGGTGACGATCTGCCCGGGGCCGGAGGGCGAGGGGGTCACGGCGGTGGCCGGGCCCGCGCCGGCGACGGCGTTCGCGGGGGCGGGCGCGGCCCGGTCCGAGGGGTTCGAGCTGCGGATGTCGACGGTGCGGTACGGCACCCTCCTGGTCGGCGCCGGCAAGCCCCTGCCCGCCGAGTCCCGCCCCGCCCTGCAGTCGCTGGCCGCGCAGGCCTCGCTCGGGCTGGCGTGTGCGGAGCGGGCGGCGGCGCTGCAGTACCAGGCGTTCCACGACGCGCTCACGGGCCTGGCGAACCGGCAGCTGCTGCGCGAGCACCTGACCCGCGCGATGGCCCGGGCCCGCCGCGGGAGCCCGGTTGCGGTGCTGCTGATCAACCTGGACGGGTTCCGGAAGGTCAACGACACGTACGGGCACGCCGCCGGCGACCAGCTGCTCGCGGCCGTGTCCCACCGGCTGCACGACTCGATCCGCGGCGGCGACGTCGCGGCCCGCCTCGCCGGCGACGAGTTCGCGGTGATCCTCGAGGGGATGGGCTCGACCGGCGACGCGGTGCACGTGGCGACGCGCCTGCTGCACGCGATCCGCGAACCGGTCCGCGTCGCCGGCGTCGAGCTGAGCACCGCAGCCGGCATCGGCGTCGCCTGCTGGCGCAACCACGCCGAGATCGACCAGCTGCTGCACGACGCCGACGCCGCCATGCACGGGGCGAAGCACGCGGGCCCCGGCCGGATCGGCATCTTCGCCGGCGGGGCGGTGCGGGTCCTGTCACCGCTGGAGGCCGCGGCCTGAGCCCGCCGGTTGCCAGATCCCTCGTTTCAGCGCCCTGACCTGCTCCCGCTGGTCCCGGATGAGCGCCGCGGCCGCCTCCTGGACCCGGTCCCTCGTGACCTCGCCGACGACGCGGAACACCCGCATCCCGCGCAGCTCCAGCCGGCCGTCCCACGACCGTCCACATGCGACGATCTCCGCCCTCCGGCGCACATACTCCTGCGCCCGCCATCCGATCGGCGCCGGCTCCCGCGTCAGCCCGGCCCGCCGCAGGGCCTCCCGCGTCCGGGCCGCCCACAGCGCCCGCCCGATCGCCTCGAGATCCCCGGCCGGGCACGGTCCCGAGATCTCGACGGTGTCGTCGTGCAGCGTCGCGGTGGTCCCCCGCACGGTGACGGTCATCGCCATCCGAACAGCCCCGGCTGATCCGTCAGCACCCGCCCGGTGTCCCGCAGCGCCCGGTGCACCTCGTCCTGCTTCTCGTGGACATGCCGCCGCAACTGCGTGACGGCCTCCCGCACCCGGTCGGCGACCTCGGCCGGATCATCGGCACTGAACGTGGTCCGCGGCGCCTCGGCCGGCCCCGTGGCGGCGGCGACCTGCGCCAGCCCGGCGATCCCGCCCGCGGCCAGCGCCAGCCCCACGCCGACGGGAACGGCCACGATCGCCGCCACCGAGGCGACCACGGTGAAGGTGACCGTCCATTCGGTACGCGTACAGTCCCCGCACGCCCCGACCGCCGCCAGCCCCTGCTCCGCGATCTGGTCCGCGTCCTGCCGCGCCCTGGCCCAGATGTCGCGCTGCGCCTCGAGCCCCGCCTTGAGCACGACCCCGACGGTGCACTGGTTGCGCACGAACGCCGGCCACGGCTCGACGAACCCGGCCTTGAACCGCTCGGCGGCCTCCCCCTGCCAGTTGCGCAGCGAACTGCTCAGGTCCCCGATGCCGGGGGCGGCCAGCTCGCCATCCCCAGTGGACAGTCCACGCAGGACATCCCGCACCCGCTCGATCCTCGCCTCGAAGACCCGCGGATCGGGAAAGCCGGCGATCGGCCGGAAGGCGTCCGGAAGGTCGGCGAACTCCCGCTCGATGCTCCGCCGCCGATACGGATCGTCCCCGATCCCCGCGGACGCCACCGAGACCGCGAGGTCGCGCATGTCGGCGGCGTGCCGCATCAGCATCTCGTACGTCATCCGCGAAGCACCCCACCGGCGTCCCGCAGCCGCCGGAACTCGCGCCCGGCCCCGTCATCGGCCTCGGCGTACCGCACCACCGCGACGCGCACGGCCTCGGCGGCCTCCTCGACCTGCCCGCCCGCGGCGGCGAGCACCCCGACCAGCTGCCACCGAAGCGAGACCCATTCGGCATCATCGTGCGGCACGGCCCGCAGATCCCCGGCCGCCCGCCAGTACGTCTCCGCGAGCGCCGGCATCCGCACCCGCCCGACCCGCCACAGCTCAAACAGCTCAACACCCAGCACGGCGACGGACGCTAGGCCGCCGAGCCGCCGGCGCGCGACGCCGTTTCGTCCCTTTTGGCGGCTTCTTATCGCGGTCCGAGCAGGTCCCACCGGTTCCCGGCAATATCCCGGAACACCACGATCCGCCCGTACTCCTCCACACGGGGTGACCCTTCGATCACGACTCCGTGCTCGACGAGCCGCTGGAAGGCCGCATCGAAGTCCTCGACGCGAAGAAAGAACCCGACCCGCCCGGCCGCCTGCTCCCCCACCCCGGCCACCTGCTGCTCCCCATCGGCCTGCGCGAGGAGGATGCCGGTCTGCGCCCCGGGCGGCCGGACGACCACCCAGCGCTTCGCCCGCTGCCCGACACTCGTGAGCGAGGGCGAGTCCTCGACGAGCTCGAACCCGAGCACACCGACGAAGAACTCGATCGCCGGGTCGTACGCGTCCACCACGATCGTGACCAGCTCTAGGCGCATCGTGCGAGCGTAATGGGGGTTGTCTCGCGGGAGGGGGATACTGCTTGGGCGGAGGGCGGGGGGATGCGCTACGCTGTACCGGCTGCGCGCGTTGAGCGTGGGGCACCGGGACATAGCGCAGCTTGGTAGCGCACTTGACTGGGGGTCAAGGGGTCGTGGGTTCAAATCCCGCTGTCCCGACCGGCTAGGGGTTTCCGCAGGTCAGCGACTTGTGGGAGCCCCTTTTGTATTGCTCGGCATCACTGCCAGGTCTAGCACGCCGCTGTTGGACCCCTTGACTCGGCTTGTTCGGTTCGAGACCAATTGCAATTTCTGCAGATTCTTCCTGCTCACAGGCGGTGCACCGCGATGCCGACGACGAGCCAGCAGGCGGCGAGACACCTTGACAGCACGCGCGACGAGTCAAGGTGTCCAGCGGCAAGAGGACAGGATCTTGGCCAAGGCAGGTCTCAACAGATAACGCTCCAGCACCGAATCCAACCCACACCAGTCGTTACTCATGCTGCGCCGCACTAATGCTGCATCACGCCGACATCTCCTGCTGCTGCGCCTTCACCGGGCAACCGGTCCGCGTCATCGACGCCGCCATGACCATCACCACCAGTTCCGCTACCGGCTCGTCACCACACTGCTCGCCCCGCACCATCAGGCATGGCTCGTGTCCGCTCTAGCCAGCGGCAGGGGCAGCCGGACAACCGCACCCGGGATGGCCCGCGCACGCATGACACCAGGAACACCGGAACCGGGTACCCGGCGCGAGGCGATCGTCAACGCAAGGCACGGCGAGCAGGTCCGCGCCCGCCGTCACATCGAGACGATCGCCGCCGGTCCCGTCGGGCAGAACGTTGTGCAGCCACAAAACGGGATAGACTTCGCCGCACGATCCGCAGATCCGGGTACCCCAGCCCGTCGCGCAGACTTCACAGCGGGATTGGAATGTGTTCCGGTCCCGAGGCTCGAATTCGGTCATGGTGCTATGGCAGATGGGGCACGTCTCGAACAGGTCGAACGACCGCGCCGCCGTCTCAACCGCAGCCATGGTCCGTGGCAGCGACGGCGCAGTGGACCTGTTCCGCTCACGTCCGGTTGTCTCGCGGACCAGCGCTTCCACCTCGTCCATCGACGGCCGCCGGGTTACCGCGACGCGCGTCGGACCCGCCGGGCGCCACCAGCCATCGCTGCTGGTCGGCACGCTCGCGAACAGCTCCGCAGCGGGCGGATACTCGGCGACGAACCGGCGGCCTTGCAGGACCCACCGCAGCGCCCGAGCGAGTCGCTCCTCCCCCTCGATCTCCAGCGGTGTCACCGGAACCAGGCAAGGCAGCACACCGAAGCCAGCCGGGTGCACGAGGCGCTCCGTGGAGGACGGCAATGCCGCCCGGGCGGCGCGGAGGCCCGGATACACCACGATCGTGGTGTCGACATGCACGCCGAGCGCGGCGGCGCGCGCCCGTTCGGCGGCCGGCTGGCCTAAGTCGTCACTGACCGGCACCAGCCGGGCCAGACGCCGTCCCTCGGCCGCGACAAGCACTGTGTCGTCCTCCGTCATCGACCACGTGACACTGCCAGCCGGGCCGCGAAGGAACACGGTGGAGCCGGCGAACGGCAGCGGATCGGCCGGGTCGTCCGGCCGGTACCCGAGGATCGCCAACGCACGCAGGGAGAGCGCGGCGACATAGTGCGCGTAGGCCTCGGGGAATGCACGCTCCGCCGACCGCACGCCCGCCATGGCAGAGGACTCATGGACCGCCCACAGATCCCAGAGTGCGCCGACCTGCCGGTACCGCCCGTCGCCCAGGAACAAGTTGGTGCGCATGAGCCGGATCGGCACGGGCACCCGGCGGTTCGCGCGCCGCAGCACCGGCGACCCGTGCAGCGCCGCGAGCCGCGCCCGGGCCCGGCGGAACACGTCGAGGGTCTCGTTGATCGCCAGCGCCGACGCGGTGGTGTCGGAGACCGCCCTGGCGACGAGGCGGGCGACCCGGCCGAGCCGACGCCACGACCGCGCGTGTTTCAGCGCCCGGTCGTACTCATCGAGATCGGCCAGCCCGTCGGCGAGCGTGGTCAGCTCGCGGATGCGCTGGGTCAGGTGCTCGCCGAGCCGGTCCACGAGCTGCGCAGCCACCCGGTTCTCGTAAAAGTCGACGTCTTCGGCGAACCGCTGCGACAGCACGCGCAGCGGCATGATGCGCCCGTGCTCTACACCCGCCCAGTCCTCGGTATGACCGGCCAGTCGGGCGAGGCCTGCTGGCGGCACCCGGCGCGCCAGGTCCGCCCGCACCAGCTCGTCCACCCGGTCAAGCCGGTCGTGCGGTCGGAGGCAGACATCGGCGATCACGTCGAGTCCGTCGAGGACGGCGCGCTCGAACGGGCTCAGCTCGGCGTGGTGCGATGCGTCGGGCACGAACATGGTGTCGGCCAGCCACGCACCGAGCGTCGTATTCGTGACCAGTGCGCGGGCGACGTCGATGACGGTGCTGACGACGAGCGGATCCGGTGCGCCGGGCCGATCGGCCATCACCCTTCCCTGCGCCGCTGCTCGTCGTCGAGGAGTCGCACGCACCGCACCGGGACACCGCGTAACCTGCGCAGTTCCCAGGCGGCACAAACAGCGTCCCGAATCTTGCCGAGACCGCCGGGCGTGACGTCGTACCGGCCACGCAGGGAACGAAGGACCTTCCGGGCCAGAAAGTGGTCGGCGGCGAGCGACCGGCCGTCCTGCCCTCTGTCGTCGCCCTCGGGCTGCTCGGCAACCGTGTCGCCGGCGTGGGCCGCGACGACGACGGGCACGAACGCCTCCATCTGCCGCTCGAGGCGCGGGCCCATGACCGCCCGGCCGTACTCGCGCAGGTCGTCGGCAATCACGTTGAGGAACTCGCGCACCTCGGCCGTGTCCGCCCGGTGCGCCTGCGAGGCCTGCTCGAACGACCTGCGCAGCGCGGCCGCGCCATACGGCTCGATCTCCGGGACCGCGGCTGGCCGCGGCAGTGAGGGCCGCTGGGCCGGCAGCTCCATCAGGTGCGCGCGGTTGTAGGTCTTGTCGGCGAACTCAAGCGTTGACTCGTCCTGGTTCGCGGTGCCGATGAACCAGACGTTGCTGGGCAGGCGGATCCGCCAGCCGTCCACGAACCACTGCGGTGCCCGCCCGGTGCCGCGGGTGACCAGCTGAATCGGCTCGCCCTCGTACTCGATCTTCGACAGCAAGACCGAGAAGTACTGCTCCGGCCGGGCCAGGTTCATCTCGTCGAGCACGATGAAGAACGGACGTTCCCGGTACCTCGGCGTCTGTGCCCTATACAGGGCCTGGAGAAACTCGGACTCCTCGAAGCGCCGTTCGAAGGTGTTGTGGTGCCCGAAGAGGTCCGTCCGGTCGCGCCAGCCGGCTTGCACCTCCACGACGGCGCACTCGGTGCCCAGTGCCTTGGCGAGGGCGACTGGCAGCGACGTCTTGCCAATGCCGCTCATGCCCTCCAACAGGTGCAGCCGGCTCATCGCCAGCCCGCCGAGGAGGACGCACACGTCGTTGAGCCGGTACGCCCGCCGGCTGTCGGCCAACATGACCACCTGCAGCGACCGAGACAGCTGCGAGAGGTCGGGCCGGTCGGCACTGACGACGCCGGGCTCGTTCAGGTTCGGGTCTTCGTCCATCGCGACGCAGCGCGGGAACAGCGGCGTGCCGGCGTCGGGACGGTCGCGGGTCAGCTGCTCCACCGTGCCGTGTAGCTCGGAGATCCGGCTCTCGTAGCCGCGGGAAAGCACCTCGAAGTGCCGCTCGGCGTCGCTGAGCTGCTTCATCTGCAGGTTGTTGATGCGGCTCGCGAGGGCCTCGCCCTCCAGCTCCTGGACTCGGTATGCCAAGCGGTCGCGTTCGCCCGCCACCTCCCGGTGCTGCTGCTCCAGCCAGCGCAGCCGGTGCAGGTCGTCGTCGGCCAGCCGCTCGGCGAGCTTGCCGCGCAGTTCGGCGTTGGCCGCGGCCAGCCGGTCGCGTTCGCCGATCAGGTACTGCGGATCTGTGCCGCCGATCCGCAGCAGCTGCTGCTCTCGTTCCGCCAACTGCTTGCGCAGCTCGTCGATCGTCTCGGTCCGGGCGTCCGTCTGGATCCGCAGGACCTGCAGCTCGCGGTCAAGGGCGGCGACGTCGGCCGCGGCTCGTGCCTGGATCTCCGCCTCCAGGGCGTCGACCTTGCGTTGCAGCTGGATCTGTTGTCCTAGCAGCGCCAATTTGTCATAGTGCAGCTCTTCCTCGGACCGGCGGAGCGCCGCGCGGTCCTCCTCCAGCAAAGCGACCTGGGCCGCATGTTCCGCGACGAGCGTGCGCCGCCGCTCCTCCTCCTCGATCTGGGCTTCCTGCCGGTGGCGCCGGAGCTCGGCCTCCAGCTCGGCCCGTGCGGTTTCGGCCTGTGCGGCGAAGCCATCCCGGGCCTCCTGCTCACGGACGCTCACCCTTTCGCTACGGACGCGCACCTGCGCCCGCTCGGCGGCGGCCTCCGCCTGGAGCGCCTCAGCCGCGCCGCGCGCCGCGGCGGCCTCGGCAAGTTCGGCGTCGAGGCGCCGGCGGGTGGCCTCGGCCGCGGCCTCGGCGTCCGCGGCCGCCTGCGTCCGTTCCCGGGCTGCCGCCGCCGCGCGCTCATAGTCGTCGGCCTGGCGGCGCAGCGCGTCGTACACGGAGAGCACCGCGTCGTCGTTCGTAGTCGGCTCCAGACCCTGCTCGGCTAGCGCGGCGCTGACCTCTGTATCGTCCTCGGCCCGCCTGGTGGCCGCCGCCAGGTCGGCAGCCTTGTCGGCGGCCTTGTCGGCGGCCGTCTGCTGAGCAAGCCGGCGCTGGCTCGCCGGCCAGTTCGACGTCTTTCGCCTACCCATTGGTGGAACGATTCCCTTCGCTGCGTGTGCGGAGATCGGGCAGCGGCACGCCGAGATAGGCGGCTGCGGTGTCCTGCGCGAGCCGCCAGGCGGTCTCGCCGTAGTCGAGGTTCAGCGGCATTGCGGCGGCGTGTGCACCGCCCGTGTTGCGGTCCTGCGACACGTTCGTGAGGTCGCTGAGCAGCGTCGGCCGGGTCGCGGCGACTTGGCGGAACGGGTGGTCGGGTGCCCCATTGGCGGCGCTGACAAGAGATGCGGCCAGCAGCACCGGAGTCGAGGCCCGGTCCGGCTGTCTGATTCCCCGCCGGAGTTGGTCGGCGTCCACTTTGCCGAGCTGCGCATGCTCGCCAAACGACATCCCGAGCTGCCGGCAGTAGATGCCGAGCTGCCGGGCGAGGGGGTCGCGCAGCCGGTCGATGGCGCTCCGTGGCGGACGATGTCGAGCCACTAGGTCGCGCAGCACGAGCTCGTGCAGCCGCCAGGAGTATCGCGCGACGTCGCCCACCTCGGGGCTGCCGTCGCCGCGTCGCCGCGCCCGGTCGATCTCCCGCTCCAGCAGCGTAAGTAGTTCGAATAATGCGTCGTGATCGCGCACCCGGGTGGTGAAGCGGTGCTCGAGCGTTTCTGCGATACTGCGCCGCAGCTTGACGTCGATGAGGTCGGATTCGGCCAGGAGGCCCTCGGTCCGGCGGCCAACGAACTGTTCGACGTGGTCACGTAGCCGGGCCGACCGTTGGATCCGGGTCGCCACGAGCCGTCGGAGGTAGGGGCTGGCGTGCCCACCGAACGGGCTCATCGCATCCCACGTCACCGTGCTCTCGCCGCCCTCGTCGCGCTTCCGGGCGAGCAGCGGCAGCGGAATCCACACCGGCTGCCCCTCAGTCATTACCGACACGCGCGAAACGACCCGTTCGGGCGGGCCGGCCCGCCACCGACGGGTCCGCCCGCCGCCCTGCCGTTTCGCCGCCTCACCGCGGGAGACCGCCTCCACGACCTGCTCGTGCGCCGGCGGCTCGGTACCGGTCCAGCCATCGGGGTGAACGGCGAACGCGTGCACCCGCACGGGTGCGCCCACCGTGCCCAACTGCAGCATCGCTGTCCGTGGGCTCTGCCAGTCGCATTGGCAGTGACCAGGTTCGACGGTCGAGGCTGGCCAAAGCGTGCCGGTCGTGACGTCCTGGTAGACGTAGGTTGTGATGGCCCGTGTGGGGTCGGGGAACCCGTCCTGCAGGACGTGGCGGCCGTTCGTCGTGATGACGCCGTAGGTGTCGAGGTAGTTCAGCGCGCGCAGGTCGGAACGGACCAGCTCGACGAGGTCGTCCTGCAGGCCGAGGAGCCGGCCGATGTCCGCAGCCTCGCGGAAGCCGGCGCGGGCCAGGCCCAACACCGCCACCTGGAACACATTGAGCCGGTCTGCGTGCACCAGCGGCGACACAACGCGGTACCGCAGCGCGGGCCAAAGCAGCCACCGCTGCCTACCCCGGAACTCGGCGAACTCGGGCCGGACGACCGGGCACTCAGGACCGAATCCCGGCACCGTGTACCCCCTCACAGAGCTCACGGAACGCGACGATGCCTTCGGCGACGGACCGGCCCGGCTGGCCCGGCATTTCCGGCGTGGCTGCCCGCTCGGCCATGGCGGCGTCCCCGACGGCGATGAGCAGCCGGCGCTGCCGGCTCATCGCCACACACATGCGGCTGTCGCTGAGCAGGTGCCCGTACCGCTGCACGGCCTCGGCGGAACCGCCGAGGGGCCGCGGGACCTCACTGCTGCGCGTCACCGACAGCAGCACGACGTCGAACTCCATGCCCTGGAACGCGTCCACGGTGCCGACCCGCAGCCGCGGCCGCGGTCGCTCCTCGGCCGTGAACTGCATCGCTGGCACGGGCACGAAGGTGCCGTCGTCGTCGACCACGGCCAGCCCTTCCTGTTGCAGCTCAGCCTCCAGCAGCTCTTGCTGGGCCTTGTAGAACGTGATCACGCCGAACGACAACCGCCGGGCGCGGTCCAGCTCAGTGAGTTGTTTCAGCTCCCGAACCAGCCGGTGCGCCTCGGCCGGGCGGGTCCAGCTCGTGCCGGACCGCTCCTCGTCGCCGTCTCGCCGCGGCACGTCTATCCAGGCCGCCACCTTGCCGGCGTACATCGACAGGTCGTGGGTCAACCGCACCGTCGACGGATCAGGCTTGATCACGTCGGGACCGCCGTAGAAGACCTCGCTGACGAACCGGCCGAGCGCGGGGTGCATGCGGAACTGTGTGTCCAGCAGGATCGTCCGCACCGCCGGCTTCTCGTCAGCGAACAGGTCGAACCAGCGCTCGAACAGGCTCTTCGACAGCTCCGAGCCGTCGAGCGAGCGGTTGCGGCGCAGCTCCTGCTCGACCTTCCGCTCCAGGGCGTGTGGTAGCTGTTTGTGGTCGCCGACGAGGATGATGCGCCGGCGGGCGAACGCCATCGGGATCATCAGGTCGAGCGGGTTGGCCCGCGCCGCCTCGTCGACCACGACGGTGTCGAACACGGGCAGCGGCGCGTCGAGCAGCCGCGACATCTCCTCCGAGTTCGCTTGCTGGACGGTAGAGGCCAGCACGGCGTTGTACCGGGCCAGCGTCGACTCGACGAGGGCCAGGTCCTCTCGAAGGTCGTCACGGTAGGCCAGGAGGACCTGGTCTGCGCTGTCGGCGGTCTCGGCGGCGTCCTCCGCCGCGGCGTCCGCGACGAGGTGCAGCAGCGCCTCCACGTCGGGATCGTGCGTCGGCGCGTGCAGCAGGGCGGTGCCGACGGCGAGTCGGCCGAGTAGCTCGACCCGCAGGTTGGCGATTTCGGCCAGCAGGTCGTCGCCGCTGTCGCCCGCCTTCGCGGCCACCTCCAGCAACCGCCGGGCCGGGTCGTCGAGCAGCCGGTCCAGCTCGCGCAGCGCCCGGGCGGCGCGCTGCGGGCCGTCATCGGCGAACGCGACCGGCGTGGCACGTAGCGACCGAGCCTCCCGGGCCAGCCGCTGTCGGTCGTCGCCCGCGAGTGTCACTGCGACCTGGTCGACGACGGCCCGATCGGCCAGCAGGAGGTCGAGTTCGTCCCGCAGAACGCCCGGCAACCGGGCGCCGGCCAGTTCCTTCACAGTGCGGAGCAGCGCGACCAGGTCAGGGCCGGTCATCGGGTGCCGCTCGTAGGCCGACGCGAGCTCCCGCAGCTTTCGCGCAACGTCGTGCCGGGCGGACGCCGGCCGGTGCTCCTGCAGGTACCGCTCGACCGACGCGACAATGCCGTCGCGCCACTCGCGGGCGCTCTCCCAGTCACGGCCCGGCCGCGCGCCGACCCGGGTCGGGGGCAGGCCGCGCCGGCGCGCCTTGCGGGCGACGTTGTCCACCGCGTCATGCTGCACGCTCGAAATGAGGGTCCGCTGCATCGACACCGTACGCTCGCCGAGCTCGTCGAGGCAGCGCAGCAGGTCGGCGATGAAGCGGGTCTTGCCGGTGCCCGGCGGCCCCTGCACGAGCAGGACGTCCGGGGTCCGCACGGCCATGCCCAGCGCGGCCCGTTGGACGTCGGTGGGTGGCGGGCCTTCCGAGCTACTGATCGCGACGGCGATCGCCTTGTCGTGGGCCCGGTCGGCGCGCGGGTGGGCCCCCGGCCGCGGCACCCCCTCGATGAGTAGCCGCAGCCCGGGAAGCTCGGCCTGGTCGGTCTCGATCCGCTCGCGGGCGAGGTCTCGGCGGCGCAGGCGGACCCGGTCTCCGGAGAGCGACCGAAAGAGGTGGCCGGCTGGCGGCGGCGCGTCGTCCCCGTCGACGGCGAGATCGACGGTCCAGTTATTCCTGACCACGTACCGCACCTCGCCGTGCACACCGGCGCCCGGTCGACCGCGCCCATCCTGGAATTCGGGCGGGAGATCTCTGGATGCCTCCAGCTGCAGTTTTCCGCCGAACGAGGCCACCGCGCGGAGGAAGGCGCCAGCACGGTCGTCCGGCTGCAGCGCGAAGCGCCAGAGGCCGTCCGCGGTGACCTGGCACGACCGGTACCGGGCCGACCCCATGCGCCGGGCATCGTCGACCAGCGACTCGCGCTCGATCTCGTTGTACGCCTGCCACAAGTCGAGGTATGTCCGCCCGTCCGAGGTGAGCCCCTGCAGCGCGGCCCGGATGGCCTCACTGGCGGCGGCCTCGTCGCCCCGATCGACGAACCGCAGGTCAAGCGGGCTGAGCCGGAACCAGCGAGCGCGCTGCCGAGAGGACGCATCGGTGAGTCGCACAAGGCGCAGAGCGTCATCGGTGAGGGCAATGTCGGCGACCCACCGCCGCCCGTGCAGGGTCAGCGCACGAACACCGGACCCCGGCACGCCGCCAGGACCTCCGCTGTGGATGTACCGCTCCGCGGTCTGGCCAGGCAGCGCCGGAAGCGCGAACTCCTCGCGAAGCCAGTCCCGGATCGGCTCGAAGCCCGTCACCGACCGCTGGGTGGCGATTCGCACCTGTTCGGCCACGCCATCGTCGATGCCGACGGTCATGCTCGCGCCGAGATCCGCCGTGGCGAACGCGTGGCACTGTACGCCGATCTGTTGCGGGGTGGCCTCGACGACCCACGACACGAGCGTGCGCCCGGCGGTGGTGAGCCAGTCGACGGTGTCCTGGTCCGTGACCGGGAGCCGGATCGGCTGGCCGCCGCCGTTTCCGGGCGTCACCTCGAACTCCGCGCTGCCGGTCCGGTGGCGGAGTACTACCTCCCGGTTCTTGGCGTACTTGTCCGTGAGCTGGGTCAGCCACCGCGGGACCGAAGTGGCCAGCCTGGTGGGCAGCAACACGATGCGGATCTCGCCCGGTCTCAGCTGCTCAGCGAACACTCGCCACCTCCACCGGCTGAGGCAGCAGCATCCGGTGCGGCTGGCTGTCGTCACCGAAATGCCACGTCCACGCCGCCGCCACCGGCTCGTCGGCGCGGCTGCCCCGCAGCAACGACCGGCCCAGGCCACCCTTCGGCGGCACACGCCGGATCACGCCGTTGCCCCGGTTGCGCACGACCAGGGTGTCTCCGCCGTTCCAGTCGACCTGGGCCACCACCGCGAGGGGTTCCTCGGCCCCGCGGTACACGGTGCGTGCGGTGACGAGCAGCGGCCGGTCGGCCTGGACGAACAACGTCAGACCCTTGTCCTCCAGTATCAACGGACGCCGGTCACCGAGCCACGGGAACTGCTCTCGCACCAGTACCGGAATGACCGCCGGGCGGACGGTGCCGCACCACGGGCAGCGGTCCTTCGCGACGACGTAGCTGTGCGGGCAGTCCGAACACTGCACGCACCGGTCGGCCGCGCCGTCGAGGGCGGCGGCCCACTCGCCGGCGCCCGGCCGGGCGCGCGGGTCGTGCATGCCGGCCTCGAAGGTCCGGCGGAACAGGCCCAGCAGCTGCCGGGTCAGAACCTGCTCGGCCGGATAGCCGTGCGGGGTCCGGTTCCGGTCATCCGTGCTGTGCTCGATCCATGGCAGGAGGCCACGCTGGGCGTCGTCCTCCAGCTCGGCCGGTCCCTGGTCGACGTAGTCGCCGATGAGCGGGTGGTTCGTGGTGAGTGTCTCGTACGCCAGGACTGCGAACGAGTACACGTCGCTGAACACGGTGTTGCCAGACGTGCCCCGCAGGACCTCCGGCGCCGCGTAGTACGCGGTGACGAGGCGGTACGGGCCGGGAGCGCTTTCCGTCTGCAGGTTGTCCGCGTCGACGAGCCACACCTCGTCGTGCTCCGGCCGGGCGGAGACGAGCGCGTTGCCGGGCGAGACGTCGCCGTAGACGATGCCCCGGTCGTGCAGCGTCCCCAGGATCGCGGCGCATCGGGCGAGGAGACGCAACCGACGGCGCAGCCCGCCACCCTGCGCATACCAGCCCGTGAGGTCGTCGGTCGTCTCGCCGCAGACCGCGCGGAAGGCGACCATGTCTTGCAGGAGCTCCATCACATACCCGACGTGGGGTGCGGCCAGCGGCTCCAGCGGGCGGCAGATCGGGACACCGTGCAGCGGCAGCCATCGCAGCCGCGCCAGGCGGTCCTCCAGTCGCGCAGCCGAGCCGTCGGCGTAGAGCTTCACCGCGAGCTCGCCGTGGTGGGTGCGGAACACCACGCCCTCGCCGCCCTGGCCGAGCGGTGGATCGAGGACCAGTTCCAGATGTTGGCCGCTGCGCGCGGTCCGCACGCTCGATGGCCAGTCCCCCGCCGGCTGACCGGCCATCAGTCGAACTCCTCCAGCCGCACCGCCTGTTGGCCCGTGCGCTCGTGCAGAGTGGTCATGACGGTGGCCGTCACCCACCGGAACAGGCCGCTGATCTCGTGGACCTGGTCGGTCCGCATGACGCGTACGCCGGGCGTGCTGAACGTGCGCAGCACCTCGTCGGCATCGGCTGTCCGGTCTGTGCCGATGCCAACGGCCACGCGCAGCGCGCGGCTCCCCCAGTGCGAGGACAGCAAGGCGTCCAGCGGCGCCTCCCAGTCGTCCGTCGGCATGCCGTCCGAGACGAGCACGAGGGTTGGTGGGAACGCCCGCTCCGGCACCGCCTCGGTGTCGTCAAGGAGCTCGCGGGCCCGGGTGAACGCACTGCCCATTGGCGTGCGGCCGCGTGGGGTCAGGTCGGCCCAACCGATGCGGGACGCGGGGACCATCGGCTGGTGCAGCACGGCCTCGTCGCCGCCGAAGGCGACGACCGCGACGTGGATCTCGCCCCGAACGGAGTCCTCCGCGCCGAATGCGTCGAACATGGCCGCAATGCTCCGGTTGAGCTGGACGATCTTGTCACCGTCCATGCTGCCGCTGACGTCGGCCAGCACGATCACCGGCATCGGCCGGGGCGTCCTCCGCGACCGGGACGCAAGCGTACCGGGCCGTGCCATTGCTGGTTCCACCACGCAATTCACTCCTCCGCGACTCGTCGAACGGCGCCCTGCGCCACATCGGCGAACCTCGCGACGGCGCGGAGCCAGTCAGAATTTCAGACACGCGATCCGGACGTCAAGTGCTCAGACGGATAAATGCCGCAAGCTCCCGCCAGAGGTCACGCGGGCCAGCGAGGTTGCCACCGGCGCGCGACGCTCCGCTCGTCCATGTGAGCAATCCGGAGCGGGAGCGGGTGGCCTCGTTCGGGCGTCGCGAGCACGGGCTCGCGGAGGCGAGCCTGTGGCGCCGGTCGGGCTACCTCAGCGAACGCGCTCGGGGTGCCGCGCCCGAGGAACTACAGCGACGGCAGCAGCTCATGGGATGCCTTCCCGCACAACCGCGCGCAGTCCCGCGGGTGCCGCCAAAACGTGGCCGTCTCGGCGGCATCGGTGACGTCAGGCAGCGGGTGTTTCGCGCTCGGGCCGTGGAACAGGCAGGTAGACCCCCACTCCGTACCAGCCGACGCGATTCTGCAGAACCCTTGGCCGCCGATCGAGCGCTGAGCCGTAGTCCAACGCTCGGCGCGTAGACCCCTTTACCCAGCCGGTTTATGCTTGAGGCGACCTGGGAGAACGTGCTTGAGCACGTCGCTCGGACCTCCGACTACCCCTGGGGGTCAAGGGGTCGTGGGTTCAAATCCCGCTGTCCCGACGTTGCGAAAGGCCAGCTCAGCTGGCCTTTTTGGTTGGCGTCCGTCGATGCAGTGATCGTTGCACGACACGAGTTTTGTCCCGTACGAGCGTACTGTTACCCATCCCCAACCGCTCTGACTTGCGGCTCCAGGGTCACGCCCAACGCGCCAACGAGTGCGGAAGGTCCACCCCGGGCACGATACTGACCTGTGGTTTCACGGTTTCGGCGACCGCGCGCCGCTCAGTGAACCCTTTACTCGGCCCGCCCTAAAAGATCCACATTTACGGTCCACTGTGGATGATCACGACACATCGGCGACACGTACGCTCGTACTGTGATCACCGGGAACCGGCCAGATCGCACCAGGGACGCATCCGCACTAACTCGAAGAGCACTCCCGAGACCACCGGCGCTCGCACGGGGTCGAACCAGCGTGGCCGATCATGGTTACCGGATCTGCCGATCTGCGGATGCGAGCCTTCGGATTTCGCGTGCGGACGACTACAGATATCTGATGCCTGTTGTCGTGATATGAGCCGCCAGCACGCCGTGGGCTGAGTCTTCGGACCATGCTTCGACGGATTGGCTCGAACGCAGAAGGTCGTCGCCTACAACCGGAGTGCCGCGTCCCAGCGCGTCGGCCAGTTGCCGAAGCGGCGTACCTCGATGAGCCCACGAGCCACCAAAGAGACCAGGCCCGGTCCGAGAAACGCAACCCGCTGTTGTGGTGACGCCCACGCGCCCAAGCCGAGTTCCCACAGGGGCAGCGGTGAATCCTCCAAAGGATCGAGGACAAGTACTTCTGCGGGGTCCAGACCTTCGTCATCGTCCATGGCCACCCATCCAACGGTTCTGGAGCAAGCATCCCACCGCCGAGCGACGTCACCTGCTCCGACCAGGAGTCGATTTATCCCACGCGGACTCTATCCGCATCTGCCGCGACGCGCGCTATCGCGCCCGGTTCCACAACGGTGATGCAGCCAGTGCGTCGAGAACCGCTCGCTCAAGAACCGCAGCCGCCGGCCGGTCTGGGGTGACAGCCCATCGAATGTGCAGGTCGGCATGTCGCAAAGCATCTTGGGCCCACGCTGCGGCCCGCTTCGGCCGACCGGCGAGGAGTTCGTCGAGATGGGCTCGTACGAACGCCGGGTCGGCCAGCGCACGATCCAATACCGCCTCGCCCAGCCCGCTGACGGCAGCCTTGCCGCGGCGGTACACAGTGAGCCGACCGCGTAGGCCGTGGCCGCGGCGTTCACCCGCCATGCCGACGTAAGCGAGTTCACCTTCCGCTCCCTCTCGGGCCAGATACACGCCTGGAAGGCGAGGTGCGTTGAGCGCTGCATCATCGAAGGGCAGCCACGGCGACCACGCTGCCAGTGGCGCGATGACGGCGTCGGCTTGCATCGAATCAGCATGCCGGACTCGGCGGACCTCACCAAGAGCCGCACACATCTGCCGCTGATCGAGCGCGCCGGCGGACGTGCGGCGGTCACGATCGATGCCGCCTGGCGGGATCGCGCTGCCGGGCTCACTCGTGCCGCCGTCCGTGCGCAGCCGACCGCCGCGTGCTACAGCTGGTGACCGGCTCCCCTCGCCTCCCGGGCCTCCTGTCGTGCCGAGTTGAGGTCGATGGGGAGTGCTTCGGTTACTGACCAGCAGCGGTAAGGATGTCTGAGACCGCGCGCATCACCAGGAGGGCCCCGACAATCGCAAAGATCGCTCCGATGCCGCGGTCAAGGAGAAGCGCGTCCTGCTCTGTCATCCGGTTTCGTGCGCCAAGCCTCGGAGACCAGCGCATCGCGGCTCGAATGTGCTTGCGAGCAAGATCGCGGTAGTTCGTGGCCAGCACGAAGCCACCCGAGGTTATCAGCAAACCAACGAGAAGGCCGAGCACGGGACCCCAGGGCTGCACAGCTTATCTTCGCACGCCGGCGCCTCTCAGGCTGCAGCGCGATCGTGAGAGCGGGCGCGGCGCACGGATCTGCCGCGGCGGGAGTGCTGGCGTTCATCAAGGCCGGTGACGCACCGTAGTACATGGCTGCGTTTTCTGTCCTCAGCTCCCATCTCGAGCCTTCGGGTGAGCTTGTCCTGCGTGCCACGGTGGCGGCCTACCTCGGTCGCTACCGCGGCCTGACCCGGCAGCACAGCGAGTCCGA
>NZ_JBEPEH010000080.1:0-28448 GCF_040300725.1 Dactylosporangium sp. NPDC000244 | reverse complement strand
ACCCACGCCCGTTCATCTGGACCAAGACCGCCGAAGAGATCCTCGAATCACTCGCCCGATTTTGTAGGCGAATTTCCGGCGCAGCACACTAGCCAATAGCCGCTTCCAGCGATAGGCGTCGTCACATGGAATGGTGCCGAGGTCGGCTGTGCGGTGGTTTTCGGGCCGCGCGTTCGGGTGGAGGGTGGGTGGGGTGGTGGTGCGGCTGTGGACCCAGCCACCGGCCGGCAGACTCACCACCTCGATTCCGGCCACCTCGGCCGGGTCGGGCCGGTGGTGGTCGCGCCGGACGGAACGTGGCTGGCCACCACCGGCTACGGCGACGAGGATCAGCCGCGGAAGTCGGGCAACACCGCGAGGTCGGCCAGCTCCTGGTCGGTGAAGACCGGCTGGGTCAGCATGCCGAAGCCGGGCTGCTGGGCGCCGGGCCCCTGCTCCACGGACACCGCCCGGTCGTCGGCCACCCAGGTCGCTCGGACCTCACGCGGCACCTTGCCGCTGCCGCCCCGCCAGGACACCGCGACCGGGGTACCGGTGACCGCGGTCAGTACCGTACAACCGTCGTACGAGCCGACGGCCTGGTAGGCGGCGGCGCACGGATCGTTGGTGCCGGGCGGGCCGTAGTCGGTGAACGAGCCGACCCGCACCAAGCCGGCCTTGCCGTCGCGGTAGACCTCGGTACCGACCGAGTAGCGCCAGCCAGTCTGCTGCCAGCCCTCCACAATTGCGTAACGGGTGAACGGGTGGCCCGCCGCCGGAGTGGCGCCCGGCGCCGGAGTGGTGTATCCGGCCGGTATCGCGGCAATGAGCGCGGCCAGCATCTGGTTGGCGCGCTGCTGCTGGGCTTCCGGGATCTTCGACACCGCACGACCGGTGGGCGACTTGGCCACCCCCGGGCTGTGTGCGCTGGTGGTGCCTGGCGCGGCGACGGTGCCTGGCGCGCCGGGTGCCGGTACGACCTGGGTCATGGCCGCCACGGCGGCGACCGCGGCCAGCGCGACTCCGCCGGCCCACCATCGGCGCCGGTGGTTTCTGGCCTGCCGCCCGGCTGCCACCATCTCCTCCCGGCTCGCTGGCCGCGGCCCGGCCTCGCCGACCACCCGCGCGAACAGATCCCGCACGTCGTTGTCGTGCATCGTCACTCCTTACCTGTGGAAGCGGTGTCGGGCACGCCGAGCAGGCGGCGCAGAGTTTGCAGCCCGCGGGCGGCCTGGCTCTTGACCGTGCCGACCGAGATCCCGAGCAGCTCCGCGGTCTCCTCGACCGACAGGTCCTCCCAGAACCGCAGCACCAGCACGGCCCGCTGGCGCGCGGGAACGGCCGCCAGGGCACGGCGCAGGATTAGGCGGTCGTCGACCCGGTCGGTCCCGGCCGGGGCGCCCGGGTCCAGGTCGACGAACTCGGCCGTCGGCCGCTCCCGGCGCCACGGCCGGCGACGCTCGTCGAGGAAGACCCGTAGGAGGGTGCGCCGGACGTAGCGGTCGACGGGCTCCTTGCGTTGGATCCGGGGCCACGCTAGATAGAGCTTGATGAATGCAGTCTGTGTGAGGTCGTGCGCCAGATGCCAGTCGCCGCACAACAGGTAGGCGGTCGCCCGGACCGCCCTGCCCCGGGCGGCGTAGTAGTCGCCGAACTCCCGATCGCGGCTCATGCCCGATCCCATGCAACCTCCCTCGTCCCTGACGGCAATACTCACGTAAGCAACGGGCCGGCAGGTTGCACGGATTACGAGGCGATCCTGGGCCGGTCCTCATCGCAGACGAAGGCCACCACGCCGCCCACCACCTCCGAGTCCTTCGTGATCCGCCGGTACCCGAGCCCGTTGGTGGATCGCAGGCGTGCGCCGGTCCAGGTGTCGGCGACGCAACGCTTTCCGCGCAGAGGATCTCGGCGTCCCGCCCGTCACGAACGACCAGTGCCGGAATCTTCAGAGGCGACGAAATCGCCGTAACGCGTCCAATTGGACGGTCGAAGCCTCACATCACCAAGGTGGTCCATGATCACGTTCACGCTCAGCGCCATCTTGTTGACTGGCGGTACGACCGCAGCCCGGCCAGGCTGGGTCGAGGTGATCGGTAGGGTCGCTCTCTCATCGGCTGCCCGATCCGGTAACCATGATCAGGTGCGTGGTTCGACCCTGTACGGGCGCCGGCGATCCTTGGGGTGCTCATAGAACGTGCCGCTGCGTGTCCGGTGCGAGGTGGACTGCTCCTGGTGATCACAGTACGGGCGTACGTGTCGGCGGTGTGTCGTGATCGTCCACAGTAGACCCTTGCTCGTGGGCCTGGCGGGACAGGGCGAGCCATGGGGTCGCTGAGCGGCGTGCTGGCCGTCGAAATCGTGAAACCGCAGGTCAGCACGGTCCTCGGGTCGGATCCTACACACGCGTTGACGCGTTGGGCGTGACAGCAAAGCCGCAGGTCAAGGCGCTGGGGGATGGGTAACAGTACGCCCGTACGGGACAAAATTCGTGTCGCGCGGCGATCTCTGCATCGATTAGTGTCGACAAAAAAGGCCAGCTGAGCTGACCTTTTCCAACGTCGGGACAGCGGGATTTGAACCCGCGACCCCTTGACCCCCAGTCGTCGGAGGCCCCAGCGACGTGCTCAGGCACGTTCTCCCAGGTCGTCTCAAGCATAAACCGGCCGAGTAAAGGAGTCCGTGATGTGAGCCCCGTCGCGATGCGGTGGTTCGGACTTTGCTAGGTCATGAGCGTTGCTGTTGGTGTGACGAGCTGGGCGAGGTCGTGGGCGGCTTGTTGGCGGCGTTGGGCGTTGATGCGGGTGTAGTAGCGCATGAGGGTTGCTGGGTCGTGGCCGAGTCGTTCGGCGACTTCGGGGATTCCGTAGCCGAGGTCGAGGGGGTTGGAGGCCAGGAGATGCCGGATCTGATGGGGTCCTATCGGGCCCGATACGCTGCGGTCATCGTCGACGAGGCGCAGGATCTAACGCCGTTGCAATACGTGATGCTCCATGAACTCGGCCGCGGCAGGACTATCTTCGGCGGCGACCAGGCACAAGGTTGTTCGGGTTCCGCCTGGAACTCGGCCGCGACCAGACCGGAACACGGATGCAAGCCAGACGCGACGGGCTCGTCACACAACAGGCCGCCGGGTTTGATGGAGGCATCGAACAGCCGGAGGATGCGCTGTTATCGCGGCACCGAAGAAGTACTCGGACGAGATTCGTGAGCGAGCGACGCCGCTGGCGGTCGGGCAACCTATGCGGAGAACCGCAGCGTCTACGGCGCGCGAAAGATCTGGCATGAACTGCATCGTCTCGGGTGGAAGTTGACCACCGTCGAGCGGTTGATGCGCGAGGCTAGCATCGACATCACCGCGAAGCCCCGCGCAAACTCGACTGGGACACCACCAAGTCCTCTGTCAATCCCCTGGAACCGTGGAGGACTGCCGTGGCGGAGCAGGTGGCAGTACTGGGCGAGAGTGACCCGGGGAGGATCGCGAGGCCGACTCCGGACCGGCGAGCTTGGCGACCGCGGAGGAACAGGGTGTCGTCGAGGCTGTCGTGGCCGGTCGGCTTGCAGCTGCCCCGGTAGGTGTACTGGCCGCAGACGCTCGGGCTCGTCGCGACGCCGGCCCTGCGCTCCGAGTAGGTCGTGTTGTCGATGTGCATGTACATCACGTTGGTGGCCGTGGCGGCGTTGAAGATGACGTGCGGCCGCTCGACGACGCGGTTAGGGCCGAGGTCGCCGCTTGCCTGGCGGGTGAGCACGTTGCCGACAAACACCCGTTTCCTCAGGTCGCTCGACGAGTAGCAGGTGATGTTCTGGAACGGCGACGCGTTCGTCTTGTCCTCGCCGAGTCAGTAGTAGGTGCCGCCGACCTTGATGACGGCTTCGGCGTGCGCCTGGATGGCCCGCCCGGCGGCGTCGGTCCACACCGCGCCGGGCGTGATGGTGACCGGCGCCGCGAAGGCGGGTGCGGCGAGCCCGGTGACGAGCCCGGTGGCGGATCAGGACGGCGGCGAGCTTGGATCTGAAGCCCATGGATGCTCTCCTCAGCGAATGCCGATGCTACGGCTGCCGAGCACCTTCGGCGCGGCGGCCGCGGCACCGGTGACCGGCGCGAACGCGAGGGGCGTGGTGGGCGCGGGCGCTCACTGCACGAGGTAGGACGTGCCGGCCTGGCCCGGGATGCTGATCGTGGTGCCGGTCTGGCCGGTCGGGACCGTGGCGCCCGTGCCGTCGACGACGGTGACGGTCTGGCCGGGCCACGGGTTGCGCACCGAGACGGTGCCGGGCGCGCCGGCGTCGATGGCGAGGGTCGTCAGCACGCCGCCCCGGATCTGGATGGGCCCGGCCCTGACGACACCGTGTATTGCGCCGAGCAGCCGATGGCGGCGGCGGAGGCGGGCAGCGTGACGGCAGCGGCCGAGCCGGCCAGCGGGCCGCGACAGTCAGCGCCGCGGTGCGGGCTCTGGATGGTGTGCGTATACGCCTCTCCGTCTTACGCGGTGGTGCAGGCGGCGCCGTTGAGGGTGAGCCTGGCCGGCTTGGCGGTGTGCCGGTGTGGGTGGCCTGGAAGCCGATGTCGGTGGAGGCGCCGGGGGCGAGGACGGCGTTGTAGCCGGCGTCGGTGGCGGTGACCCGGCCGCTGGACGGGGTGTAGGTGGCGTTCCAGCCGCCGGTGATCGTCTGCCCGCGGGGAGGGTAAAGACCAGTGACCAGTGGTGGACGGTCGTGGTGCCGGTGTTGGTGATCGTGATCGCGCTCGTCAGGCCGTTGTTCCAGGCGCTGATGGTGTCGGAGACGCGGCAGGCGGCCGGCCCGCCGGGCACCGGCGGCGAGGAGACGGGCGGCGAGGAGACCGGCGGGCTGGAGGGCGGCGAGCTGGTCGGGCCCGACCCGTCGAGGCCGAGGAAGGCGATGGCGTAGGCGAGCTGCCCGGACATGGGCAGCTGGTGGCCGACGCCGGAGATGCTGATGCCCTCGACGGTGGCCTGGGTGCCGGTGGCGCCGTAGCGGGTCCGGGTCCAACTCGACTGCGGATGATCCGTGAATGCCGGGGTCCGGCTCAGCCCGTGCAGGTCGTCCACTGCTTGATCTCCTCGCCGAAGTTCGGATAGGCGAGAGTCGTGTCGGTGGTGCCGTGCCACATCTGCATCCGCGGGGTAGGAGCCGCTGTAGCCGGGGTACATCGCCCGGGCCTGGTCACCCCACTGCTGCGCGGTCTTGCTGATGTTGCCGCCGGAGCACTGATTGTTCCACAGCGACCCATCGGTGGTGGCGAAGCAGGCGGCCGGAACGCCGGAGAACGCGGACGCGGCGGAGAAGACGTCCGGGTACTCGGCGGCCACGACGTTGGTCATCATCGCGCCGGAGGAGAACCCCGACACCACGATCCGGCCCGCATCGATCGGGTAATGCGAGCGGGCATACGCCGCCATCGACATGATCCCGGTCGAGTCACTGCCGCCGTTGCGCTTCAGCGCCGCCGGGGTGGACACGTCGAAACAACTGCCGCTGCGGGTCGCCTCCGGGACCACGATGATGTACCCGTACCGATCCGCGGCCGTCACGTAGTCGTGCCCGTTGCCGTTGAAGATCCCGGACGCCGAACCGCTGCAGTAGTGCACCAGCACCAGCAATGCCGGCCGCGGCGCCACGTTCGCCAGCGCATAGATGTACATGTTCAGGTTGGTCGGGTTGTTCCCGAAGTTGGTGACCCGGGTCAGCCCGGCCGCCAACGCGGGTGAGTTCGGCAGCAGCAGGGTGGCGAGCCCGGCGACCAAGACCATTGCGGCGGCGGGCAGCAGTCGATGCAGCGGCTTCACGGGTCCTCCCAGGACTGGCTTGTGAGCGCTCATAGGCGCCGCCGACAGGGCCAGTTAACGCGCCTCAACTGCAGCCGGCCCTACAAGCTGATCTTCGCGGTGCACTGGCTCAACGGCACGGCCCAGAACGTGTCGTCGGCGGGCTTCTACTGCAGCCGCTGTCGGGCACCGGCGCCATCTTCGTGGCGCCGCAGGGCATCGACAACGGCTGAGCCAACACCAAGGGGCGGGACCTCACGCTGGTCGACGACCTGACCCGGCTGGTCGAGGGCGGGCTGTGCGTGGACACGGCCCAGGTGTTCGCCCTGGGCTGGAGCTACGGCGGCGCAATGAGCTACGCGATCGCGTGTGCCCTGCCGACGGTGTTCCGGGCGGTCACGGTGCTGTCGGGGGCGAACCTCAAAGCTGCAACGGCGGCACCCAGCCGGTGGCGTACTTCGGCATTCACGGTACCCACGACAGCATGCTGAACATCAGCAACGGCCGCTCGCTGCGGGACACATTCGTGCGCAACAACGCCTGCGCGCGCAGAGCCCGCGGGAGCCGGCGCAGGGCAGCCTGGCCCACATCACCACGGCGTACTCCGGCTGCCGGGCCGGCTACCCGGTGCAGTGGGCCGCGTTCACGGTAACCACACCCCGAGCCCCGTGGACGGGTCGGGCTCGCCGAACGACGCCCGGACGTGGACCTCGGGCGACATCTGGAAGTTCTTCTCGCAGTTCCAGAACACGACGCCGCCGAGCAGCCCGCCCGTGTCGTCGCCGCCGCCGACCAGCACCCCGCCGAGCAGCAGCCCGCCGCCCAGTGGCCAGCCCGGTGCCTGCACCCCGACCTACCGGGCCGTGAACAGCTGGCCCGGCGGCTTCCAGGGCGAGGTCACGGTCACCAACGGCGGCTCGGCGCCCCCTGAGCGGCTGGACCACCCGGCTCACCCTGACCAGCGGGCAGGCGATCAGCAGCCTCTGAAACGGCACCAACACCGGGACCACCGGCAACGTCACTGTCCGCAACACCGCCTCCAACGGCACCCCTCGGGGCCGGCGCGACGACGACGTCCGGCTTCACCGCAACCGGCCCCAGCACGCCGACGCCCAGCGGCATCACCTGCACCAGCCCCTGACCGTCGGTCCCGGCCGGCCGGTGCGCCACAACGGGGGCACCGGCCGGCCCGGGCCAGCCGCATTCGTCCGCCAGTCCCAAGCCGAGCCGGCCGCTGCTCCTGACGTCAGGGCCGCACGGTCGAGCCGTCCGCGCCGAGGGCCAGCAGCTCGGACACGGTCACGAACCGGAAGCCGCGGGCGCGCAGCCCGGCGAACATCTCGCCAAGGTGGCGCAGCGCCACCAGCCGGCGCTGATCGCCGACATCGTGGGCCAGCACGATCGAGCCGGGCCGGACGGTGTCGACGATGTCGCGGACCTGGCCCTGGGGGTTCTTCTCGTACTGCGCCTCGCGCATCTGCTGCGACCACAGCACGAGCCGGTAGCCGAGCTTGTCGGCGGCGAGGATGGTGGAGCCGCCGAGGTGGCCGTACGGGGGCCGCAGCAGGGTCGGGTTGCGGCCGGTGGCCGTGCGAATCGCCGCCGCGCCGCGGTCGATCTGCGCGGTGGCCTGATTGAGGTCGAGGGTGGCGAGGTCGGCGTGCGACCAGGTGTGGTTGCCGACCTCGTGCCGGTCGAGCCGGCCGCGCACGACCGCGGCGTGCTGGCTGAGGTTGCGCCCGACCATGAAGAACGTCGCCGGCACCTGCCACGCATCGAGGGCGTCGAGCACCATCGGCGTCCAGTCCGGCGCGGGCCCATCGTCGAAGGTGAACGCGACGACCGGCTCGTCAGTGCGCACGTGGTAGGTGATGGTCGTGCTCGGCGACTCCGCGTCGGTCAGCACGTCGGCGGCCGAGGCGTAGCCCCCGGCCAGCGGCGGCTGGTTCAGGCCAAAGACATACCGGGCGAGGGGCTGGCCGCCCGCCCCGACGGCCATTCCGGCCACCGCGAGCCCGGTTCCGGCCAGTATCTGCCGCCGCGACAGCACCATTTCGCCGCTCCCCCCATCGATCCCGTTGTGGCATCGTGTCACGGCAAGCGGCGGCGATCATCCTCCCAGCAGCTGGTCGGTCGCGGTCGCAAACCCAACCAGGCCCCTGTACCTGGTGCGGCCGTCGGCACCACCGCAAACGCTCAGCCATAGGCCCAGCCAGACGGAGCCGGTGCCCACGATTGGAAGGGAAAGCCCGCTGGTAGCCGACGTCGCCCCAACCGCTCAACCTGCCGCCGACCTGCGCCGCCGCCTCGCCGACGAGCTGACGGCGGAAGGCGCGATCACCACGGAGGCGGTCACCCGCGCGGTGCTGTCGGTGCCGCGGGAGCTGTTCGCACCACCCGGGACGGACCCTGCCGCGGTGTACGCAGCGCACGGCGTGCTCGTCACGAAGCGTGGAGCCAACGGCCAGGCGATGAGCTCGGTGTCCGCGCCCTGGCTGCAGACCCGAATGATCGAGCAGGCCCGCATCGGCCCCGGCAGCCGAGTCCTGGAGATCGGCTCCGGCGGCTACAACGCCGCGCTCATCGCCGAGATCGTCGGCCCCGGCGGCTGCGTCACCTCGATCGACATCGACGCCGACGTCATCGACCGAGCCCGCGCCAGCCTGGCCGCCACCGGCCACCCAGTTACCGTCGCCGTCACCGACGGCACGAACGGCTACCCGACGCACGCGGCGTACGACGCGATCATCGTCACGGTCGAGGCCGCGGACATCCCACCGGCGTGGATCGACCAGCTCGCGCCAGGCGGCGTAGTGGTCGTGCCGCTGCGGATGCGGGGCAACACCCGCAGCATCGCCTTCACCCGCCGCGGTGACCACCTCGCCGCCACGTCCATGATCCTGTGCGGGTTCGTCCCGATGCAGGGCGACGACGCTCAGCCCGAACAGCACCTCCCACTCGGCGACGACACGATCGTGCTCCGCCTCGACGACCCCACCACCCGGGTCGACCCCGCCGCGCTCACCGCCGCCCTGACCGGCCCCCGGCTCGAGGCATGGGCGCCGGTCACCATGCCCCCACGCACGTCGTTCGAGACGCTGCTGCTGTGGCTGGCCAGCCAACCAGTCCCCTACGGCCGCCTGATCCTCGACCGCGACCGCACCGCAGACCGGATCGACGCGTTCGCCGCCATCATCCCCGCGTTCCTCACCGCGGACAGCCTGGCCTACCTGGCCCTGCGCCGGCTTGACGAGCACACCTGGCAGTTCGGCGGGCACGGCTTCGGACCCGACGCCGACCGCGTCACCGAGCAACTGCTCGACGCCATCGCGGTATGGAACCGCGACCACCGGCACGGTCCCGACCCGCAGATCACCGTGCACCCGGCCGGCACCACCCGACCTGCGACCGCGCCCGGCCAGTTCGTCGTACCACGCCGGCACACCACGATCGCGCTCACCTGGCCGGGCACCGGAGCGGCGGCCTGACCCAGCCCGGACTTTGACGACGAGGGCGTCGCGGGCCAGGAATGTGCAGGGGCCGGCGTCCAGAGGCCGGTTGCGGAACGCCTCGACTTGCGCGTCCAGATGCACCGCCATCTCACTGACCTGAGACTTCGACAGGCCGGTGATGCCGAGCTGCTCGACGAGTTTCTCCACTCGCCTCGTCGAGACTCCCAGCAGATAGGCCGTGGCCACGACACTGACGAGGGCCTGTTCGGCCCGGCGGCGGTGCTGCAGCAGCCAGTCCGGGAAGTAGGAGCCTTGCCGCAGGTTCGGGATCGCCAATTCCACACTGCCTGCGCGGGTGTCCCAGTCCCGGTAGCCGTTGCGCTGGTTCGTCCGCTCGTCGCTGCGCTCGCCATACGGCGCGCCGCACACGGCGTCGGCCTCAGCGGACATGAGTGCTTCGGCGAACGTCTTCACCATCGAACGCAGCAGATCGGGTGACGCCGAGCCGAGTTCCTCACGCAGAAACCGGCCGACGTCCACACTCTTGGGTACGGTCATCGCTTGATCTCTCCTTCATGCTTCGCAGCTCGAAGGATCAAGCGATGACCGTCTCCACATCCTCAACCACCACAAAAGTGGGCGATTCGTACACCACTCCCGTGGACGTGACCCGTCGATGGTGCCTGCGCGTGTCGCTGCGCGCGCGACGGATGCCTCGGCGGAGCACGAGCACAGCGCCCTCCCATCCCGTCCGGGGTTCGAGGACGCATCCTGTGACAGGCCAGAAGAACAGGCTATCCTGAAGAATCATGAGCACTGGCGAGACAAATTCGAAGGTTCACGGACTTGATGAGGTGGACCGACGACTGATTCATGCGCTCCAGATCAACCCACGCGCGAGATGGGCGGCGATCGCACCGGTCGTCGGGGTGGATTCGGTGACAGCCGCACGCCGCTGGGAACGCCTCTCACGAGATGGTCTCGCCTGGGTCTCGGGACATCCCGGCCCGGAGCTGAGGGGACCGTCGGCCATCCTCGAAGTGCAGACGCACCCGGGTGCGACGCTCGAAATCGGCCAGGCGCTGGCGGCCGACCGGGAGGCGTTCACCGTCGATCTGACCGCGGGGGGCCGTGAGATGCTGGTGCTGGTCACCGCGGAGAGTCTGAATGCCCTCACCTCGTACATCATGAATCGAATGCGCGGACTCGAGGGCGTGCGATCGACGAAGACGCATCTGCTGTCGGCGCCCTTCACGGACGCCGGTCAGTGGCGACTTCGTTCCCTCTCGGCCGATGAAGTGGCATCGATAGAACGCGCCGTGGCGGACGACAGGCGCGAGCGGCTGCGCATCGACCCGCAGTTGGAGCACGAGCTCCTGAAGATACTGGGGCAGGACGGGCGGGCGACCGTTGCTGCGATGTCGAGAACCCTCGAGGTGAGCCAACGTCGGGTGCGCGAGACCATGGCCGCGCTCACCAGCCGAGGCCGACTCGTCACCCGACTCGACATGGCCAAGGCGCACTCCGGATGGCCGGTGCACGCCTGGTACTTCCTGCGTGTCCCCGCCACGATCGTGGAGCGGGTCGGATCCGCGCTCGCGCGTCTCAAAGAGATCCGGCTTGGCGTCTCCACCGTCGGGCCCTACAACCTCGTCCTCTCGGTCTGGATGAAGACGCTGGCCGACGTGCAGCGACTCGAGGTGGCCATCGAGGAGCGGCTGCCTGGTGTGACGATCGCAGACCGGTCGGTGGTGCTGCGAACGCTCAAGAAGGAAGGCCGGCACCTGGATGCCCAGGGCAACGCAACCGGCGTCTTCTCCCACCTTCCGACGCTTTTCCCACACGTGGACCCTCAGAACGAGTAAAAATCTGCAGCCGACCGCCCTCCGGCCGCACAGCGGCTACGGTGATCCGCCATGACCACTTCGGAGGCGACAGTCGGCGTGTTCGACCTCTTCACTGTCGGGATCGGCCCTTCGAGCTCGCACACCGTGGGACCGATGAAAGCTGCCGCGACCTTCGCCGCTCACCTCACCGATCTGCAGGTCATCGACCGGGTGGAGAGCGTCCGGGTGGAAATCTTCGGGTCCCTCGCCGCGACGGGTCGCGGGCACGGCACCTTCACCGCCGTCCTTCTCGGTCTCGAGGGAGTCCGCCCGGACGCGGTGACCCCCGCCGAAGCCGACGAACGACTGGCCGCGATCACCTCGACCGGCAGGGCCCTCCTCGCAGGCTCACATCGAATCCCCTGCCGCATCGAGGACTTCGTGCTTCGGCCGCTGACCGTGCGCCAACGACACACCAACGCGATCTCCTTCACGGCACTCGGTCCCGCCGAGACGGTCCTCGCCGCAGAGACGTACTACTCCATCGGCGGCGGCTTCATCGTGCGGGACGGTGACGACGCCCCACCCGTCGGTGCCACGTCACCGCCCGCGCCGCTGCCATTCCGAACCGCAGCCGACCTGCTCGCGATCTGCGACGACAGCGGACTGACCATCAGCCAGGTGATGCTCGCCAACGAGCGGACGTTGCGATCACATGCGGATATCCGCCAGGGGTTGCGCAAGCTGTGGCAGGTCATGGAGGCATGCGTCCATTCGGCGATCGCACGCGTCGGCGTGCTCCCGGGAGGACTGGGCGTGCGCCGGCGCGCGGGTGATTGGGCTGCCCGACTCGCTGTTGAAGACCCCGACCATCGAGACGAGTACTGGCAGGAGCGCGTGAACCTCGTCGCGCTCGCCGTGAACGAGGAGAACGCGAGCGGGGGACGAATCGTCACGGCGCCGACCAACGGTGCCGCAGGCATCATCCCCGCAGTGCTGTATTACGCGCTGCACTACACACCGGCGAGCCGTTCGGTCGAGGTCGGCGCCGAAGACGACATCATCGAGCGGTTCCTGCTCACCGCGGCGGCGATCGGCAGCCTCTACAAGGCGAACGCATCGATCTCCGGCGCCGAGGTGGGCTGCCAGGGCGAGGTGGGATCGGCGTCGTCGATGGCCGCGGCAGGTCTCGCTGAGATCCTCGGCGGCACGCCCCGTCAGGTCGAGAACGCCGCCGAGATCGCGATGGAGCACAATCTCGGCCTCACCTGTGACCCGATCGGCGGACTCGTCCAAGTGCCGTGCATCGAACGAAATGCGATCGCTGCGGCGAAGGCGATCAATGCGGCGAAGATGGCGTTGTGGGGTGACGGCGGCCACCATGTTTCCCTGGATCAGGTCATCGCGACCATGCGAGAGACCGGCGCGGACATGAGCGACAAGTACAAGGAGACGGCGCTTGGCGGTCTCGCCGTCAATGTCGTCGAGTGCTGAGCGGCGCCCGTCGAACTTCGACATCAATCACGTCACGCAGTGACCAGCGACCCAGCGGGGTCGCCCGAGGAAGGAGACTGCCCATGCCAGTTCGCACCGTATTCAAGAACGCAACGGTATTCGACGGCGCCAGCATCGGTGCTGCCGACCTCGTCATCCACGACGGGCATGTCGTGGACATCGGCTCGGACCTGGACGGCGACGAGATCGTGGACTGCGCCGGGATGTCTGTGGTCCCGGGCCTGTTCGACTGCCATGTGCATGTGACGGTTCGCGATCTGAACATCGCTCGCACCGAGCAGCAGGCATTCTCCCTGCAGTACTTCGAAGCCCAGCGGAACCTTTCACTCTTGCTGGATCAGGGCATCACCTCCGCCCGGGACGCTGCGGGAGCAGACCTCGGCGTCAAGCAGGCGATCGAGCAGAAACTCATCGAAGGGCCCCGGCTGCAGCTTGCGATCGTGATGCTGACGCAGACAGGAGGACACAGCGACCTCCATCTCCCCTCCGGCGGCCGACGTTCCGTGCCGATGATGATGGAACATCCGGGACGTCCGGCCTCGATCGTCGACGGCGCCGATGGAGTCCGACGCGGCGTGCGCGAGGTCCTGCGCGCCGGCGCCGACGTGATCAAGATCGCCACCACCGGCGGAGTCATGTCGCCCGGAGACAATCCGCGGCACGCGCACTTCCGAGAGGACGAGATCGCAGCGATCATCGCAGAGGCCGCCGCAGCGGGAACGTACGTATTCGCTCACGCGCAAGGAACGGAAGGAATCAAGGCCGCCTTGCGCAATGGTGTCCGCTCCATCGAGCACGGCTACTATCTCGACGACGAAGCGGTGGACCTCATGCTCCAGAAGGATGCCTGGCTGGTTCCGACGCTCTCCGCGACACGTGCCATCATCGATGCAGCCGACAGCGGCGTGCCGATCCCCGCAGAGAACGCCGCTCTCGCTCGCGAGGCCTTTGAAGCGCACAAGGCGAGCTTCGCACTCGCCGTCGACGCAGGGGTGAAGATCGCGATGGGAACCGACACCCCGCCCTACTGGAGCCCCGCCGCCAGCAATCTCAACGAGTTGGCGCTGATGACCGACCTGTCCTCGATGTCCGCGCTCGACGCGTGGCGCGCGAGCACCTCCAGCGCAGCGCAGCTGCTCGGATACGACAAACTCGGCGTACTCCAGCCGGGCAAGCTGGCAGACCTCGTCGTCGTCGACGGCGATCTGACGGATCTCCACGATCTGCGCGGACGCATACGCCAGGTGTGGCTCAACGGCGATCGGGTTCGCTGACTGCACAACCGGTGATGCTGCCTGCCCGGGACGGCTGAACGCCCCGGGCAGGCAGCATCGTTTCACTAGGGATCCGCCAGGAAGCCCGCCAACATAGCGGCCGCGAACTCCGCGCGTTCGTTCTCCCAGGCATGGCCAGCGCCCTCAATCAGAAGCATGCTGGCGCGCGGGATCTCCGCAGTCATCGCCAGGACGTCCTCCCAACGGACCGCAGGATCCTCGCGACCATGCACGACCAGTGTGCGAGCGGTGACCGACCCGAGGCGCCCACGCGTGTCGAAACCCTGGGTGGCAGCGAAACGCCGGCTGAGCGCGCGGCCCTGAGCGGCCCCAGCCTCCACGACATCAAGGCGCCTGTCGTGACGACCAACGGCGGGTGCCATCTGCCGGAGAAGCGTCTCTGCCCGGGTCGTATCGCCGGTCTCCAAGGCAACGAGGAGCGCCCGTGCGTTCTCCGGAAGGCGATCCGGGTCAGGAGGGGATTGTCCCGTAGCGCCGAGAACGAGGCGGTCCAGACGATCCGGGTGACGCAGCGCAAAGACCTGCGCCACCATTCCTCCGTAGGAGGTTCCCAACACGTGCGCGCGCTGGTAGCCGAGCGCGGTGATGAGTTCGGCGAGGTCATCGGCGAGGTCGTCGATCGTGTACGGATCGCCGGCGAACGCGCTCTTGCCTCTGTCCCGCTGGTCATACGTGATCACAGTGAACGAGCTGAGGAGGTGTCGGCGGAGCCTGTCGAACAGCTCCTGGCCGACTTGCAGCCCGTGGACGAGCACGACCGGAGGGCCGGCGCCGTCCAACTGGTAGGAGGTGTGCCCGCCGTTCGTCGCGACGACCGACGCCGGCCCCTCGGTCAACACGTCACCAGACCTTGCGTGCCCGAGCGTCCGCAACCAGCTCGGGGTCGGGGACGAGCCGCTTCGCGCCAACCGTCGCGAGCGACTGCTGGGAGAAGTGGAACCCGAAGTCCTCGGCGACCAGCTTGCGCCAGGGGCGGGAGAGAATGTTGTGCGTCGCCCACCGCGCGAACCGCGGACGCTTCATGATGTCCTTGGCGATCTCCCATGCCTTCGCCAGCAGATCTTCCCGCGGCACGACATCACTGATGAGACCGTATTCGAGCGCCTTCGGCGCCGGGATCGAGCGACCCGCGTAGATGTAGTAGGCCGCCCTCTTCGTTCCCATCAGGTGTTGCAGGGCCAGCGACAGACCATCGCCGGGTGCCGTGCCGGCCATGAAATGGGGATCCATGAAGTCCGCGTCCTCGGCGGCCAGGGTGATGTCGCACAGGAGCGCGAACTCCGTGTGGATACCGGGACCATTGACTGCGGCAATCGTGGGAATGTCGAGGTTGTTGACGAAATTCTCAATCAGCTTCCACGCATCGATCGTCTGCTGAAAGATGTAATCCGGATCCTCCTCGACCAGCGCCCTCGGCCAAGTCTGCTTCGGGTCGCCCTGAAACCAGGTCTCGCCCGTGCCGGTGAGGATGAGAACGTGGTTCTCCGGGTCGTTGCCCACGTCCTGCCATACCCTGTTCCACGCGTTGTGCGCCGCCCAGTTGTGTACATACGGCCCGTCGTCCGTGTGGAGCCGAAGCTCGATGATGCCGTTCTCCCGGCGCATCTTGAAGAACGCCGCATACTTCTCGGAGTATTCCTCAAGCGTCGGGGGCGGCACGTAGCCGGCCCATCCGTGATCTGACGCGTTCACTATGGGTGTTCCCTTCCTCGGTTTTAGCGCATTTCATGCACTAGTGAGACAACGTATCTCTTTGGCCGCGGACAGCGTGAAACTCGGGCCAAGACGCAGGAAAATTCCTGAGAGAGTGCTGATGGTGAAGGTTCGGTCCAGTCGTTGGCGTCTTCGTGACGCAAACCGCTGATGACGAGATTCGCGATCCTTCTTGCATCATGGGTGAGCGAGGGGTCGAGACATGCGAATGATGATTGCCGGGGCCGGTGATCATCATTTTGACGAACCACGTGTCGGCGGGGAAACTGCCCTCACTCATACCGTGACGCCGCTCGGTGGGCGCTTGTGGAGGAACCGGTCGGCCACAGATGTCCTGCACGTCCTCGGCACTATCCGAGCAGGCGTTTGGCTGGCTCTCTGAGACGCCCGCGCGAGCCAGAGCAAGCCTTGATCGCGCTGACCTCACCAGTGAGCGAATCTGCAGGGCGTGTATCAGTCGCCTGTACCCCTCATCAGGACACGAATCTGCAGGTTGGCTGCCAGAAAGTCCGTAAATCTTCAACAGAACGTCGCGAGCGTGCCGGGCACAGCATGATGAGGCATCCCGTCCACATCGGCAAAAGAGGCATCCATGATTCGACTCGCATCGCGCTCCTGGTCGCCGTTCGGCGTCGTGGGATTCCTGGTGTTCATGGAGCTGGGAAGCGGCATGCTGCAGGGGTGGTTCTCGCCGTTGCTCGCGGCGATCGGCCAGCAGTTCGCCGTCGATGCGGGGGCGCTCAACTGGGTCAACGCGATGTACATGCTGGTCACGGTGGCATGCGTGCCGATCCTGGCGAAGCTCGGCGACATGTTCGGCCACAAGAGACTCCTCACGGTTGCCGCTACATTCGTCGTCATCGGCTCCGTCGTCGTCGCGTTCGCACCGACCTTCGAGCTCTTCCTCGTCGGTCGCGCACTTCAGGCGCCCCTCGCGGCATTCCTGCCGCTCGAGTTCGCGATCGTCCGTGCGCGCGACGAGAAGTCTGCGAGTAGGAACATCGGCGTCCTGGTCGGAGCGCTCACACTCGGCGGGGCCGTCGGTTCGCTCGCCTCGGGCGTGCTGTACGCCGCGATGCAGGATCTGACCGCCGTCCTCGTGTTTCCCGCGATCTTGATTGCCCTGTGCTTGCCGGTCGTCGTCTTCCTCGTCCCCGAAACGACGGTACGCAAGGGCGGTCGCATCGACTGGGCGGGCGCGATCCTCCTCACCGCCGGTCTGCTGTCCACCCTCACGGGGATCTCGAACAGCGGCGCGTGGGGGTGGCACAACCCAAAAACCCTCTTGCTGATCCTCAGTGGCATCGCCGTCCTCGTCCTCTGGGCGTTTCTCGGACGGCGGATGAAGGATCCTCTGGTCGACCTGAGCATGCTGACGAAGAGCGGCATCGGCCTGCCGATCGTCGTCTCCATCCTGTTCGGCGCGCAGACCTACGGGGGGCAGACCGCGAGCTTCCTCTGGCTTCTCAGCGAGCCCGACCGCGTGGGTTACGGACTCGGAATGCCCACCGCTGCAGCCGGCGCCACCATCGTCCTCTACGCTGTCGCCGCGTTCGCCGGGACGCTGCTCGGCGATCGCCTGTCCCGTTGGATCACCCCGCAGCGAGCTGTGGCATTGGCCGGTGTCTTCGCGGCGGCGAGCTTCGCGCTGATGATCGTGTTCGCCGGCTCGACGGTCCTCTTCATCTCCTGGATGGCCGTGGGTGGTCTATCCGCTGGCGTGCTCCTCGCCGTCCTTCCCGCGATCGTCGTGCGCAACGCGCCCGCCGATTCCGTCGGCATCGCCTCCGCGCTGTTCAACACCGCCCGCACCGCCGCGGGAGCGGCGGCAGGCGCCATGTTCGCATTGGTGATGTCCCTGTTCGTCACAGCCCGGACTGTCGAGGGGGTCGTCACCACCCAGTCGACGCCGACGTCGTTCTTCGCCGTCTGGGCGATCTGCCTCGTGATTGCTCTGGCACTCTCCATCCTCGCCCTGCGTATGCGGATGGCGAAGACGCCCGACACGAGCGAGGTTGTCGACGCATCCGCCACCGCATCCAGCGATGTCTGACTTGGTGACGTGGGCCTCCCAGGGCCGGTGAACGCCCGCTCCACGCGTGAACGGCTCACTGCTCGATGTTCAGCCGGCCGTCGGGTTCAACGCCCAAACCGAACCGTGACGAGAACTCTTGCTTGTCGCCGACGCGCGGCTCACCACAGCCGGCCCGCGCTACTCCCGCCGGGATCCGGCCGGGCGTCGGGGCAGGCGTTTCGGGTGCGAATCCGGCGGAGGATCACAAAAGATATTCACGTTTGATCTACGTTCAGGGAGAACGAGCGACACCAGATGCCGCTCCAACACCTGTACGGGGGGAAAGTGTTCGCAACGACGAACATCCGCAGGGGACCGGCATCCCCGGACGAACCTGGGGGTGTCATCACCGACCGGCACGCCGTACGGCTTTGTTAGGACCTCTTAAGGCAACGTGTCAAGAAGCACCGCGGGTACGTCGGGTCGGGTAAAGGCCAGGCGCGCATCCGTCTTCGCCCGTACGAGCAAGGTCGCGCCGGAATGCCTCACACGAAACGCCGACGCGCACCCCAGGGCGCGCCAGCAAATGAGCGGCGTGCGCGTGCTGTTCACCATAGTCCCGATCTACGGCCATCTGCTGCCGCTGCTGCCCCTCGCCGAGGCCGTAGCCGCGGCGGGTGACGAGGCCGCCGTCGCCGTCCCGCCGTCGATGGCGCATCTGGTCGGCGAGCTGCCGGTGCGGCCGGGCGGCCCGGAGCCGGCCGAACTGCTGGCCGAGAACGACCGGCGGCGCCGACCTGCGCAACATCTTCCCCGTCGCGTCGTTCTTCGCCCGGTACTCGAGTGGATCTGTCTTTCGACGCGATCCTGGACACGGCGCGGGCGTTCAGCGCCGACGTGGTGGTCGCGGACGAGTACGACGCGGCCGGGCCGATGGTGGCCGCCGCGCTGGGACTGTCCCTGGCCTAGCACGCGCGGGCGGCGCTCGTGGATCTGCGGTCGGCCGCCCTGCACGGCTCCACACGGTCACCGCCGGTTGACCGGCTCGCCATCGGGGCTCTCGCCCACACCGGATCAGCCAAGGACCACCGGCCCGACCTACCGCCGCACATGGCTGGGCGGCCACGGGTACTGGTGACCCCGGGCACGGTCCTGCTCAGCCTCGGAATGCTCGACGCCCTCGTCGACGCCGTCGCCGCTCCCGGTGACATCGACATCCTGGCGCTCATCCCACCCGGCTGGCGGCGACGTGCAGCAGCCGGTAGCGCAGCTTCTTGGGTTCGGCGGTGGCCAGGGCACCGTCGAACAGGAGCGCGTTCAGGCTGCGCCAGGTTGAGCAGCAGCATCGGCTCCCAGGCCGAGATCACAAGCTCGGGCTCGAACAGACTCGTCATCACCTCCCGCGGAAAGAATGACGCGGTCTGGGCCGTCAAGTGATCGGCGATGCGACGCAGGACGCAACAATCCCCAACCCGCAGCGCCTCGTCCCAAGGGTCGGAGCCGAACGGCCGGATAGACGGCAGCGGGGTGATCGCGTCGAGGTCAGCAGCCGGTAGCCGGGCCAGAGTCCAGCCGGCAATCCCGTGCTCGCCGCGGAACCGAAGGTCCGCATCAATGACCGCGAACTCCGTGATGGGAACGGCCGGGCCGGCGAGGTAGCCGGCCAAGTCGGCAGCCAACCGATCCGGGACGCCGGTCGGCGATTGCAAGAACTCGGTCAGGCCGAGGGTGGAAACGGTGCGCGTGTTCAGCCGACGCCCCCACCGCTCTTCGGTATCCCCGTCGCCCTCCTGATGCCGCTGCTGCGTGAGGGCCGTGGGCTCCTGCTCGACCTCGTCGACCGCGGAGGTCCGCAACGCCGCGGCCGCGTGGACCGGACGGGTCAACACCGTCACCGCCCGCACGGACCGGGTGGACGTCGATGCGTTGCTAATCCGGCCCGACGGCTGTGTGGCCTGGGCCTTGCCTACCGGACGGGACCTCGACGCCACCACGTTGGTGCGTGCGCTGGGCACCTGGTTCGGCCAACCGGCCTGAGCCGGTGACGGCCGCGGTCAGCGGCGCACCCCTCGCCGTTACCCTCAAATAGGGGTAAAGCTAGGGCATAAGGTGGTTCCGACCAGGTGTGCGGGGCTGTCGAATGGGGCGGCTGGGACAATGGCTCGGCGAGATTCGCTCGTTCGGGGCGACGTGGTGCGCGAGAGTGAACACACACGCGTCACTCGGCTGTGTGTCGATGGGCACACGGCCGTCCGCAAGGAGCCGATGGGACCGGATGCCCAGCGGCGGGTGCGACACGAGTTGGCGATGCTCGAGCGGCTGCGCGGCGTCGAAGGGGTCGCGCAGTTGGTGGAGGCGCCGCGGCGCCCGGGGTCGATTGTGCTGGCGGACGCCGGTGAGGCGAGCCTGGCCGGGTTGCCGAAGCCGCTGGCCGTCGGCGACCTGGTCGGGCTGGCGGTGGGGCTGGCCCGGGCGGTGGCGGGGATGCACCGGCGGGGTGTGCTGCACCGGGACATCACGCCGGCGAACGTGGTGATCTCCCGTGACGGCGCGCCGTGTCTGGTGGATTTCGCGTTGGCGACGCCGCTGGCCGAGCTTCGTCCCGAGTTCGCGCATCACACCAAAATCGTGGGGACGTTGGCGTATTTGGCGCCGGAGCAGACCGGACGGACCGGCCGGTCGGTGGATCAGCGGGCCGACCTGTACGCATTGGGTGCGACGCTGTACGAGCTGGCCACGGGTGCGCCGCCGTTCGGCTCCGGCGATCCGTTGCGGCTCACGCATGACCATTTGGCCCGGGTGCCGGTGCCGCCGGCGCAGGTGAACCCGGCCGTGCCCGCGCCGCTGTCCGAGATCATCATGCATCTGCTGGAGAAGGAACCGGACAACCGGTATCAGACGGCCGAAGGCGTGGTCTACGACCTGGAGCGGTTGCGGGACCCGCAAACACGTGCGGCGGTTGGGCTGCGGGTCGGCGAGCGCGATGTGCCGCTGCGGCTGCTGCCGCCGTCGCGGCTGGTGGGACGCGATGCGGAAGTGGCGGCGCTGGAGGCGGCGTTTGCAGATGCGCTGGCGGGCCGGTGCCGTGGGGTGCTGGTCAGCGGGGCGCCGGGGGTCGGGAAGACGGCGTTGGTGGATGAGCTGCGGCCGGTGGTGACGGGCAGGGATGGCTGGTTCGTCGCCGGCAAGTTCGACCAGTACCGGCGGGATCTGGAGTTCAACGCGGTGTATCTGGCGTTTCGCGGGTTGGGGCGGTTGTTGCTGGCCGAGCCGGAGGATGAGCTGGCCCAGGTCCGTGGGCGGATCTTGGAGGGGGTTGGGCCGAACGCGGGTCTGCTGACGGCGGTGGTGCCGGAGTTCGCGGCGTTGCTGGGGGTGCCGCCCGATCCCGGGGATCCGTTGACCGCGCAGGCGCGGGCGCAACGCGTGCCGGTGGAGGTGCTACGGGCGGTCGCTTCGCCGGAGCGGCCTCTGGTGGTGTTCGTCGATGACCTGCAGTGGGCGGGCCGGACGCCGCTGGGTTTCGTCGACTTGGTGCTGAGCAAGGAGCCAATTCGCGGCCTGTTGCTGGTGGGTGCGTACCGCGAGGAGGACGTGAGCGCGGCGCATCCGTTGGCGGCGCCGCTGTCCCGGTGGCGCGACCAGCCCGTGCGACACGTGCGGCTGGCCAACCTGCCCGTCCCGGGTCTCGTCACCATGGTTGCGGAGATGCTGCACGTGGACGAGGCCGAGGCGGCAAGCCTGGGCGAGGTGATCAACCCGCACACGTCCGGCAACCCGTACGAGACGGTGGAGCTGCTCAACGCGCTGCGCCGCGACGGTGTGTTGACGGCGGCGGCCGGGTGGCAGTGGGACGCGGCGGAGGTGCGTGCTCACCTTGGCCGGTCCGACGTGGCCGGGTTGCTTGGGGCGCGGGTCGATGCCTTGCCGACGCCGTCGCGGCGGGTGGTGGAGGCGATGGCGTGTCTTGGCGGGCAAGCCGAGTTGAGCGTGCTGCAGACCGCCATCGGCGCGCGGGCGGGCGTGGTGGAACGGCGGCTGGCGCCTGCCCTGGACGAGGGCCTGCTGGTGGCAGAGTCCGGGATACACCAGGCGGTACGGTTTCGCCACGATCGGATCCGCGAGGTGATTCTGCGTGGTGTGGGTCCCCAGCGGCGGTGCACCCTGCAGCTGGCGATGGCGCGGCGGCTGGCCGGGGTGCCGGAGTTGTTCGCGGCCGCGGCGGAGCAGTACCTGGCGGTGGTCGACGCGGTCGACGAACCCGCGGAGCGGCGTCGGGTGGTGGGGCTGTTGCGGCGCGCCGTCGGCCAGGCGGCGTTGATCGGGGACTACGCGCTGGTTGACGCGCTGCTGGCGGCCGCGCTGCGGCTGATCGACCCGGGTGAGACCGCCACACTTGTCGAGGTGCACGTCGGCCGCCACGCCGCGTTGTACGGCCTTGGGCGCCTGGACGAGGCGGACGAGGAGTACCACACGATCGAGGGGCTGTGTACCAATGCCGTGGACCGGGCGGCCGCGACGTGCGTGCAGGTGTTCAGCCTGGCCCACCGGAATCGTCTTGCGGAGGCGATCGGGTTGGGTGTCGAGTCGCTGCGTGGGCTTGGCATCACCGTACCGGCGGCGGACCGGCTCCCCGCCGAAGTCGACCATCAGTTCGATCTTCTGTACCGGCTTCTGACCGGGTGGCTGGACCACACCGAGGCCGCGGATGATCTGGCACACCCGGAGATCACCGACCCGACGCTGCTCGCCACGGCCCGTCAGATCACTGCGATCCTGCCGGCGGCCTACTTCGCCGCTGACTATGCCACGTTCAGCTGGCTGAGCTTGGAAGCGCTGCGGATCTGGCTCGAGCACGGGCTGGGTCCTACCCTGGTCGGCCCCGCCAGCCATGCCGCCTTCTACATTGTGGTGCTGCGCGGTGGCTACGCTGCTGCCGGGCACCGGGCGCTGCGCCGGATCATGGCGCTGGGCGAGGCGCGCGGCTGCGAGCCCGACACCTCCCAGGCGCGCTTCCTGTTCGCTCTTGTCTGCTGCTGGTTCGAGCCGATCGAAAACAGTGTCCAAGCAGCTCGGCAGGCCCGGGAGGGGCTGATCGCGGCGGGCGAGTTGACCCGCGCCGGCTACACCTATTATCCGACCGTGATGGGTCTGCTGGACGGCGCGCCATCGCTGGAAGTCTGCGTCGCCGAGGTGAAGGCGGGGCTGGCCTTCGTGCGGCGTACCGGCGACGAGCAAACCGCCCAGTGGCTCGACAGCTACCGGTGGCTGGCCGATGTGCTGCGCGGCGAAACCGCAGCCGCAGCCGGTGAGGCGGCGCCCGACAGGCACGTCGACGATGCGTTCGCGCTGTTCCACGCGCATGTCAACCATGCGGTCGCCGCCGCCATCTTCGACGATCCGGTCGCCCTGGCGCGGCACACCGCGGCGGCGATGCCGCTGCTGCCGACCGCCCCGGGCCTCTACCCGACCGCCCTGGCCCACCTGCTGCGCGGGCTGGCCCTTGCCGGGCAGGCCCGGGACAGCCACGCTGACGAGCGCGGCGCTGCGCTGTGCGAACTGGACGAGGTGACACGCTGGCTGGCCGCCCGCGCCGCGGACGCACCGGAGAACTTCCAGCATTTGCTGCGGCTGCTGGAGGCCGAACGGGCCTGGGCCGTCGGCGACTTCCGCGCCGCCGTCCTCGCCTTCGACGCCGCCCTGCGCGAGGCCGCCCAACGTCAGCGGCCATGGAGCCGGGCCCTGATCACCGAACGCGCGGCCCGGTTCCACCTCGCCCACGGCCTCGAACACGCCGGCTACGACCTGCTCATCGAAGCGCGCCAGGAGTACCTCGCATGGGGCGCCACCGCGAAAGTCGACCAACTCGACTGGGCCTACCCGACCCTGCGTCCACAACCCGGCACCACCGTCCCGCAGCGCGCTGACCAGAGCGGTAACCGGGCCGGGGATGTCCCGCACCAACGGGCCGCCGTCACCACCGGAGCGCTCGACCTGCTCGGCATCTTGTCCGCCTCGCAGGCCCTGAGTTCCGAGACCAGCATCGAACGGCTGCACGCCCGCGTGGTTCAGGTGCTCAGCGCCATGACCGGCGCCACCGACGTGCACCTGCCGCTGTGGAGCGACGAGCGGCACGACTGGCTGCTGCCCACTCCAGACGGCGGCACGGGACACGCGGTGCCGATGTCGGTGCTGCGATACGTCCAGCGCATCGGTGAGCCACTGGTCGTGGCCGACGCCAACCGCGACGACCGTTTCGCCCGCGACCCCTACTTCACCGACCTCACCTGCTGCTCACTCCTGGCCGTGCCCGTCCTCAGCCGCGGGAGGCTACGGGCGGTACTGCTGCTGGAAAACCGGCTCATCCGAGGCGCCTTCACCACCGAACGACTCGACGCGGTCAAACTCATCGCCGGCCAACTCGCCGTCTCCCTCGACAACACCCGGCTGTACACCGAACTCACCACCTCCCGCGCGCGGATCGTCGCCACCGCCGACCAAACCCGCCGACGCATCGAGCGCGACCTGCACGACGGCGCCCAGCAGCGACTGGTCTCCCTGGCGCTGCAGCTCCGCGCGGCGCAAGCGGCGCTGCCACCCGAACTCGACGAGCTCGACGCACAGCTCAACCACGCCGTCGCCACCGCAACCGACGCGCTGAACGAGCTACGCGAGATCGCCCGCGGCATCCATCCAGCGATCCTCACCCATGGCGGCCTCCGCCCTGCGCTGCGTGCGCTCGCCCGCCGTTCCCCGATCCCGGTCCATCTCGACCTGCGCGCCGAAGGGCGGGTGTCCGAGCATGTCGAGGTCAGCGCCTACTACGTCGTCGCCGAGGCACTCACCAACGCGGCCAAACACGCGCGCGCCTCGACCGTCACGGTCACCGTCGAAACGGACCCCGCCGACGCCGTCCTGCACGTCGCGGTCCGCGACGACGGCGTCGGCGGCGCCGACTTCACCCGCGGCACGGGCCTGCTCGGCCTCAAAGACCGAGTAGAGGCACTCGGCGGCCGAATCTCGCTCCACAGCCCCCGCGGGGCGGGAACCAGCCTGCGCATAGAACTCCCGCTCACCGCCACGAACAGCAACGTCTAGCTCCGTCCTCCGCCGTCGAGCTGTCCCGGACACTCGTGGAGAGACGATGCCCAGCGGCGTCGGCTGCGCACCGCGCAACTGGCTCAGGAACGGCTCCTTCGTTTACACCGATCACCTAGGGCTGGAGCGTGGGACTCGTAGACCGTCGCCGGCTGAGCCGGTGACCGCCGCGGTCAGCGGCGCGCCAGCACGCCGGTCGCGATGGTGGCGAGGTTCACGGCCAGGAACTTCAACGGGGTCATGGTCGGCGCCATCGGGTCGTCGCTGCCCTCGATGACGCCGACGAGCTGGTAGCCCAGAACCTGCAAGGCCAGCAGTACCACCGGTGGTACGACGATGACCACAAGCGGCTTCCACCAACTCATGCGCAGGTGTGCGCCGAACGGCCGAGCATCATCGACGACCGGCCGTGAATCGGAATGCAAAGCGTCCATCGGGAGCGCTCCTCTCGAGTTCGCATCGGCAGATGCGTTCACGAGTGCAAACCGTGCCGTCGGGGCATGGTCAAGTTGTCAAGGCGGACGCCTCGGCGGGAATTGCGGCATAGCCCAACAGTCGGTAGAGGTCGTCCTGCAGGCTGACCCTTCAGCTGCTACGCCACCGTGTGGTGCCTGCTCAGATCTGGTTCGTTCCGCCGTCGACGTAGATGTTCGCGCCGACCACGTAGCTGCTCTGTTCCGAGGCCAGGAAGGCCACGACTGCGGCGGCCTCCTCCGGCTGACCCATGCGGCCCTTGGCCACGGTCGCGGCGACATTCTCCTTGACGGCCCGTGCGGTCTCCTCATCGCCGAAAGCGGCGGTGCCCCCCGGAGTCTCGATCCATGCCGGCGAGACCGCGTTGACCCGGATACCACGGCCCTTGAGCTCGTTGGACCACGTCCGCGCGAAGGACCGCACGGCCGCCTTCGACGCCGCGTACGCGCCGAACGCCTCTACTCCACGATCGCCGGCCGTCGAACCGACCAGGACGACCGAGGCTCCGTCGTTGAGCAGCGGCAACGCCTTCTGCACGGTGAACAGCGTGCCTCGGACGTTGACCCCGAAGGTCTGGTCGAAGTGCTCCTCGGTGGTCTGTTCCAGCGTCACGAACGCACCGACCCCCGCGTTCGCCACGAGCACGTCCAAACCCTTGCCTCGCGCCCGGACCGCCTCGTAGAGCCGGTCCAGGTCCTCCAGCTTCGAGATGTCGCCGGCGACCGCGGTGACCCGGTCTGCTCCGATGGTCTTGACGGCGGCCTCCAGTTCGGACTCGCGTCGGCCGGTGATGAACACGTACGCGCCCTCGTCCGCCAGCCGTACGGCGGTAGCCAGACCGATACCGGTGCTGCCCCCGGTGACCACCGACGTCTTGCCCTCCAGCTGTCCCATGTGGTGTCTCCATCACTCTCTCGATGCCGATCCGTTCGACATCGATACTGCGGGAGACCGGGGATACCATACATAATGCAGAGTCCGGCGTTCTTTACGTATCGTCCAGGAGGTGTCGTCGGTGCTCGGATTTCGGGATCCAGTGGCTGACGCGATCGGTCTGCTCCGGCCACGCACGGTGATCGGGCCCAGTCTCCGGGCCGCGGGACAGTGGGCTTTGCGCTTCGACCCGTTCCTGCACGTGCGGATCGGCGGCCTCGTGCGCGGCACGTGCTGGTTGATCCTCGAAGGGCACGAGCCGGTGCTCCTGCAGGAGGGTGACACCTTCATGCTGGGCAACCCGCCGCCTTACGTGCTGGCCAGCACGCTCGACGCCAGCCCGCGCCCGGCGGAGCCGGTGTGGGCGGGTACCGAAGACGGGTTCGTGCGGATCGGCCCGGAGTCCGAGGAGGACCTCTACCTCTGCGTCGGGCACATCGCGTTCGACGACACCAACGCGGCCCTCCTGACCGATCTTCTGCCGCCGCTCGTGATCGTCCACGTGGCCGATCCTCATGGCAGGCGGCTCGCGCAGCTGATCGATCTCCTGGCCACCGAGGTCGGGGTCGCCGCCGCCGGCGGCCCACTGGTGCAGAACCACCTCGCACAGATCCTGCTCGTGCACATGCTGCGTGCACACGCCGGTCAGACAGACCGGCCCACAGGCTGGCTGGGCGCCCTGAACGAGGACGGCATCGGTGCCGCCCTGCGCGCCGTGCACGCGGACCTGGCCCACTCCTGGAGCCTCAAGGAACTCGCCGAGATCAGCCACATGTCGCGTTCCGCGTTCGCCCAGGCCTTCAAGAGCCACATCGGGGTCCCGCCGCTGGAGTACCTGATCCAATGGCGCATGAGCCTCGCGCGCGACGCCCTCGCCCGCGACACGCTGTCGATCTCCGAGCTGGCACGGGCCACGGGCTACCTGTCCGAGAGCGCGTTCAGCACCGCGTTCCGCCGCGTGGTCGGCTCATCGCCCGCACAGTTCCGGAACCAGGCACGACAGCCACCGCACCCGGCCGCGAACGCAAGCTGAAAGAGGCGTCCTGCGCTCAGTAGTGAGCTCGCCGAGCTGGCCGGCGGACCGTGCGGGGACGACGGGCGCGCCCGGGTCCAATGGCAGCTGGATCTGGCCTCGCGCCGCGGTACCGGGTCAGGCTCGGTCGCCGCATACGGAGCTTCATGGCGTACGCGATCCGGTCGGAGGCTTCCGGAAGTACAGCGCGCACGTCCTCGGCGCCGAGGATGAGCCGGGTCATCTCGGCCCGCAGGGCGCGACCGGCACGATGCCGACGCGCCCGGCGACTCAGCCGAGGCCGGGTGAGTAGACCCAGGTAACCGGCAGCTGTACGTCGGGAGTATGCATCGCCAGGTCGTGGTCCTTGATCCGGAACCCGGCACGGAGCAGCGCGTTCACGGCGGGATGGGGGCCGGGCAGGCAGAGGGAAACCTCGGCGGCGCCGAGGCATCGCAACGCGGCGGTGAGGGCCTCTGTCGCGTCCGGCTCGCCCGGGCAGGTCAGGTGGGTGAGCGTACCGCCGTCCGCGACGCCCGCGGCCACCAGCTGCGACGCCCGGTGCACGAGCACGCCGGCGCCGGACCAGTAGTCGTAAGCGGCGGCACGGACGCCGCCGGTCAGCTCCCGGTCCGCGGCGGCCGCGGCCCCGGCCTCGACGGCCGTCGCGACACATGGCCCGTCGCCGCCGGCGGGCGCGGGCCCGGTGAGGTACAGCAACGGCCACACCGGCCGCAGCCCGGCACGCACGTAGAGCGGCAATGCATACGGATGCCGGGAGCTGAACGTGAAACGCCCGCCGGCCCGCTGGTCCGGCCACAGTTCGCGCAGCAGCGCCCCACCGAAGCCGCGGCCGTGATGCTGCGGGTCGACGAACAGATCGGTGAGCATCCAGCCCAGCGGACCAGTCGCGGTGGCGCCCCAGCCGAGGACGTTGCCGCCTCCGTCGCGGGCCACCCGGACGGTACCGTTGCGCAGCAGATGCGACACGTACGCCGGATCGGCGCCCGAACCGGCCTCCGGCTGGCCGACCGCCCGGCTGATCCGGGCAATGGACGCCACGTCCTCGGGCATGGCCGGCTCGATCACCACCCGTTCCTTCTACCAGATCCGACGAGCGATCGCCTCGGCCTCGACGAACACTGTCCGGGGCGCGGACCGCAGAGGGTCTGCGCCCCGGAGCATCAGCTCAGGCGGCGGTGCAGGTCAGTGTCGGCGTCGAGGTGTTGCCGGTTGCGGTGAAGCCGAACTGTGTCGAGCTGCCAGCGCTGAGCGAGCCGTTGTACGTCAGGTTGCGTACTGTGACGTTCGAGCTGCTGGTGGTGAGCGTGCCGTTCCAGAGCTG
>NZ_JBEPEH010000079.1:0-28581 GCF_040300725.1 Dactylosporangium sp. NPDC000244 | reverse complement strand
GTCCTACACCCGCTCGCAGATCCTGACCCAGGCCGGCACCAGCATGCTGGCCCAGGCCAACCAGGCACCCCAGAACGTGCTGTCCCTGCTGCGCTAGTCGCCAACCGTCCGAGCCCGGTCCCGCGAGGGGCCGGGCTCGGCGCTTTTTCCGAGAAAACTGCTGCTCAAAACCCTTCAGTGGCAAGGGTTCGAGCCGATGTGATGAACGACCGGACCACGGATGGACCGGCCTGACCCGACTCAAGGAGGAAGATCGTGGGTCTTCGCATTAACAACAACATCGCTGCTCAGAACGCTTACCGGAACCTGTCGGTGACGGACAGCCAGATGAGCAAGTCGCTGGAGAAGCTGTCGTCGGGTTACCGGATCAACCGGGCCGCCGACGACGCCGCGGGCCTCTCCATCAGCGAGGGTCTCCGGTCCCAGATCGGTGGTCTGAAGGTCGCGGTTCGCAACGCTCAGGACGGCATCTCGGTCGTGCAGACCGCTGAAGGTGCGCTCACCGAGACGCACTCGATCCTGCAGCGCATGCGTGACCTGTCCGTTCAGGCTTCCAGCACTGGTTCCCAGGACTCCGATGCGCGCTCGGCGGCGCAGACCGAGTTCTCCCAGCTGGGTCAGGAACTCGATCGCATCGCCAACACCACCGCGTTCGGCGGCCAGAAGCTGCTCGACGTCAGTGGTAGTGCCTACACGGGCACGTTCCAGGTCGGTGCGAACGGTTCGTCGTCCGACCAGATCGCGGTCGACCTGAGCACCGCCGCCTTCGGCAGTAGCTCTTCGCTGACCGGGTTCGACTCGGCCGGCCTCGGCGTCGGCTCGTTGGACCTGACGACCGCCGGAACCGCGGCGATCGACGCGATCGACACCGCTATCAAGGGTGTTTCGACCGCTCGGGCCACCCTGGGTGCGTACCAGAACCGGTTCGAGCACACCATCAACAACCTGAACGTCGCGGTCGAGAACCTTTCGTCGTCGGAGTCGCGGATCCGTGACACCGACATGGCTCAGGAGATGGTGTCGTTCACCCGCTCGCAGATCCTGACCCAGGCCGGCACCAGCATGCTGGCCCAGGCCAACCAGGCGCCGCAGAACGTCCTCTCGCTGCTGCGCTAGGACCTGAGGGCTTGACCTGATCGAGGACACCGACAGGGCACGGCATCCAGCCAGGGCGCCGTGCCCTGCCACATCATTTCTGTCGCATCAGCAGCGACCGTTGCTCCGTAAGGACAACCCGGCCGCAACTTTCCTCTCAACCGGTGCCCGCGCAGTCCGATGGGACCGTCAGAAGACGCGACCAAGGCCGCGGAAGGCCGGTTTGAGGACTCAGGGAGGAGTGCCATGGGTCTACGGATCAACAACAACATCGCCGCTCAGAACGCATACCGGAACCTGTCGGTCACCGACAGCCAGATGAGCAAGTCGCTGGAGAAGCTGTCGTCGGGCTACCGGATCAACCGGGCCGCCGACGACGCGGCCGGCCTGTCGATCTCGGAGGGCCTGCGCTCGCAGATCGGCGGCCTCAAGGTCGCCGTTCGCAACGCTCAGGACGGCATCTCCGTCGTACAGACCGCTGAGGGTGCGCTCACCGAGACGCACTCGATCCTGCAGCGCATGCGTGACCTGTCGGTGCAGGCCGCCTCCACCGGCTCGCAGGACTCCGACGCGCGGGCCGCCGCGCAGACCGAGTTCTCGCAGCTGAACCAGGAGCTGGACCGCATCGCCAACACCACGGCGTTCGGCGGGCAGAAGCTGCTCGACGCGGCCGCCCCGTTCACCGGGACGTTCCAGGTCGGCGCGAATGGCTCGTCGTCCGACCAGATCGCCGTCGACCTCGGCACCGCCGCGTTCGGCAGCGTCACCGGCGTGACCGGGTTCGACTCGGCCGGCCTCGGCGTGGGGTCGCTGGACCTCACCACGTCCGGCACCGCCGCGATCGACGCCATCGACACCGCGATCAAGGGCGTCTCCACGGCGCGCGCCACGCTCGGTGCGTACCAGAACCGCTTCGAGCACACCATCAACAACCTCAACGTCGCCGTCGAGAACCTGTCCGCGTCCGAGTCCCGCATCAGAGACACGGACATGGCCCAGGAGATGGTGTCGTTCACCCGCTCGCAGATCCTGACCCAGGCCGGCACCAGCATGCTGGCCCAGGCCAACCAGGCACCTCAGAACGTGCTGTCGCTGCTGCGGTAATCCACCAAACCGTCCGGGGAGGGGACTCGTTCTCCTCCCCGCTCGCCTTCCTCGAGGAGGTACCGCATGGTCACCGGCGGAAGCGTCGACGGCCTGGTCTCGGGCATGCAGACCTCGTCCGTCATCGCGTCACTGATGCAGGTCGAGGCCGCGCCCCAGACCGCGCTGAAGAAGAAGGTCTCCGTCCAGCAGCAGGTCGTGAGCTCGTACCAGTCGATCAACACGAAGATGAGCTCGCTCCTGACCGCCGCGAAGGGGCTCGCCGACCCGACCGCGTGGAAGGCCGCGACGGCCACCTCCAGCTCCTCCTCCGTGCTGGCGACGACGAGCGCCACGGGCGGCAACCAGAGCGGCTCGGTGACGTTCCGGGTCAAGCAGCTCGCCGCGTCCGAGTCACGGATCTTCAGCTCCGGCTCGGTGGCCCAGACCAGCGACAGCATCACCAGCGCGTCGAGCATCAACATCACGAACACGGCCACCGGCGAGGTCAAGAACCTGCCGATCACCGACACGTCGCTCAAGGGCGTGGTCGACGCGATCAACGGCTCCAGCGACCTCGGCGTCAAGGCCACCGCGATTCAGACCGCCCCCGGGAAGTACACCCTCCAGGTCACCTCGGCCCAGACCGGCGCCGCGTCCGCGTTCACCATCGACGGCATCGACGGCCTGGGCGCCGACGTGGCCGCGACCGAGGGCTCCGACGCGATCCTCACCGTCGGCACCACGAACGCGTTCGACATCTCCTCCTCCTCGAACACGTTCAGCGGCGTCATGGACGGCCTCACGATCACCGCCAAGGCCAAGACGGCCGACACCGAACCCCCGGTCACGGTCAACGTCTCCAGCGACACCGACGGCATCGCCACCAAGGTCCAGGCGATGATCGACGCGGCCAACTCGGCGCTGAGCGAGATCAAGACCCAGACCAGGAACCAGAGCGGCAGCGTGCCCGGCGGGCCCCTGGCCGGCAACTCCTCGATGCAGCAGCTCGCGAGCTCGATCCTGCAGACCGTCTCCGGCGGCGCCGGCTCGCTGGGCAGCCTCAAGGACGTCGGCATCGAGCTGACCCGTGACGGCACGCTGACGTTCGACAAGACCAAGTTCACCTCGGCGATCAACGCCGACCCGGCCAAGACGCAGTCGTACTTCAACGCCACCACCACCAACGCCGCCGGTGGCAAGGACGGCCTCGTCGACAAGATGGCCGCGATGGCCGACAAGGCCACCCAGGTCAACACCGGCACGCTCTCGCAGTTGATCACCAGCGGCAACAGCGCCATCACCGACCTCAACGACCGCATCAGCGACTGGGACGTCCGGCTGCAGGCGCGGCAGGAGACGCTGCAGAAGCAGTTCACCGCGATGGAGACCGCACTGGGCTCGCTCAAGAACCAGTCGAGCTGGCTGGCCGGCCAGCTGTCCTCGCTGGGCTGATCACCGAAGGTCCCCGGGAGACTGAATGACGACACAAGCCCTGCGCAACCGGTACGTGGCCGACAGCGTGGCCACCGCTCCCCCGGCGCAGCTGCTGGTGATGCTGTACGACCGGCTCGTGCTCGACCTGATGATCGCCGGTCAGGCTCTCGGCGCCGGCGACACGGCGACGGGCTCGAGCCGGGTGTACCACGCCCAGGAGATCCTCATGGAGCTGCGGGCGACGCTCGACACCTCGGTGTGGAGCGGCGGCCCCGGCCTCGCCTCGCTCTACAGCTACATGATCAACGAGCTCGTGCAGGCCAACGTCGCCAATGACCCGGCGCGGATCGAGACCGTGCAGGGCTTCGCCGAGCAGCTGCGCGACGCGTGGCGGGAGGCGGCCGCGCAGGTGGCCGCCGCCGGGCAATGACCGCCGCGACGGGATCGGGCGCGGGGCCGGACGGCTGGGCGGCGGCGTGGGCCGCCGCCCTGGACGCGATGGAGCTGGAGGCGGACGCCGTCGAGCAGCTCCTGCGCCATCGCGAGCTGCCGCCCCAGATGGTGTTCACCCCGCCCGAGGGGATCGGGCCGCTGCCGCTGGAGCTGACCGACCGGGCCCGCCTGCTCGTGCAGCGGCAGCTCGACCTGTCCCGGGAGCTGTCCATCGCGATCGCCGGCAACCGGCAGCAGTCGCGGCTGGTGAACCGGATGCAGCGCGAGGGCGGCATGGGCGCGCCTCCCCCGGTGTACCTGGACAACCGCACCTGAGTCTTCGGGATGCGTTGCAACCCGAAAACTCTTGGAAAGCGCCCGAAGACGCCGATACGGGCAGCATGAGTCACATCCCGGTGTCCGTCATCATCGCCGCCGGCGGCAGCCCCGACGACTTCCACGCCTGCCTCGAGTCGCTGCGCCCCACCCTCGGCATGCGCGACGAGGTCGTGTGCGTGATGCCCGCCGACCGCCCGGAACTGCGCGCCGAGCTGCGCGGTCAGACGTGGCTGCGGGTCGTGGACTCGACCGGCGCGCTGCCCTGGAGCGACGGGCTCGAGGCCACCCGGCACCCGATCGTGGTCTTCCTCGACGGCGACGTCGTGCTCTCCGCACACTGGCTGGACCCGGTGCTGGACGCCTTCGGCGATCCGTCCGTGGTCGCGGCCGGCCCGCGCGTGCAGCACAGCTACGGCCCGCAGCAGGCCGACCCGCCGGAGACGGCGATGGCCAGCGCCGCGGCCTTCAAGGCGTACGCGCGCGAGTGGCGCCAGCAGCACCGCGACGAGTTCATGGACGTCGACCGCCTCGGCCCGGTGTGTGTGGCGATCCGCCGCGACGCGCTCATGATCGCCGGGGGGCCGAGCATCGACCTGCCCTTCGACGAGCTGAGCGCCCAGGGCCGCATCGTGGTCGCGCACGCCGCGCTCGTGGCCCACGTCGGCTCGTCCTCCTGCGGCCTGCGCCAGCCCGACCCGGCCGACGACGCCCCGCTGCTCACCGCGAGCCTGATCGTCAAGGACGAGGAGGACGTGCTGGCGCGCTGCCTCGCCGCGCTGCGCGAGCTCGCCGACGAGATCGTCGTCTACGACACCGGGTCGACGGACCGGAGCATGGAGATCGCGCGGGAGTACGGCGCGAAGGTCGTCGAGGGCTTCTGGAACGACCACTTCGGCGACGCCCGCAGCCGCTGCCTCACGCACTGCTCGGGCCGCTGGGTGCTGTGGGTCGACGCCGACGAGACGTTCACGGGCAACGCGCGGATCGTGCGGGACTCGTTGCGGTACAGCGAAAACGGCGCCTTTTTCGCGACCATCGAGAACCATGAGGGCCACGAGGGCGGCTCCGGCTCGAGCACCATCTACTTCCCGCGCATGTTCCGCCGGGCCCGCGGCCGCATCTACGGCCGCCTGCACGAGCAGGTCATGGACCGCATCACCGGCCGCTCGCTGCAGGGCTCGCTGCTGCCGGACCTGGTGCTGGACCACTCGGGGTACACGCGGCTGCGCGGCACGCTCAAGAACAAGGCGGAGCGCAACCTGCGCCTGGCCACGCTGGCCGCCGAGGACGTGAGCGGCCTGACCGCGGTCGGCAACCTGGCCCGCTCCCAGCTCGGCTCGGGCCACCTCGAGGAGTGCATCGCCACGGCCCGTCGCGGCCTGGAGGAGGCCCTGGAGCACACGCACAAGGTGCTGTTCCTGAAGATCCTGGCCGACGCGTACATCAGGGTGGGCCGCCTGGCCGAGGCGAACGAGACGATCGACGAGCTGCGCAAGATCGCGAACACCGCGTTCACGGTCGACGAGCACGAGGTCAAGCTCCGCTTCGCCGAGGGCGACTACGAGCGCACCCTGGAGATCATCGCCGAGCTGCCCGAGTCCGGCGCCAACGACCTGCTCTACGGCGTCGGCCGCGGCCGCTTCGCCGGCCTGCACATCGACGCGCTGAGCCGGCTGGACCGCCACCAAGAGGCCGCGTACCACCTGCGCCAGGCCCTCAAGGAGGGCCACGTCCCGATCCCGGTGGCCCGGATGGCGCAGGTCCTGGGCGCCGCGGACGGCAGCCTGGCCGAGGTGGCGGAGCTGGTCCCGAACGAGAACCGGCGCGGCCTGCTGTTCACGATCGCCGAGGCTCCCCCGGAGGCGGCCGACGAGCTGCTGGAGGCGTTGTGGCGCCGCTACCCCGGCGAGCCGACGCTACTCACCCTGGCCGCGCGCGTGGGACGGCGGGTGCCGCTGATCCGCGCGATGGAGTGGTCGGCGCGGCTGCGCCAGCACGGCTTCCCGGACCAGTGCACGCTGCTGGCCCTGTCGGCGGACGAGCGCCGGACCCCGCGCGAGCGCACGCTGGCCGCCGCGATCGCCTTGGAGATGTTCCACGACGAGGCCGCGCTACCTTTGCTGAACGAGGCCTTGACGTCGGTGCCGGACGAGCTTTCGGCCGGCGTGCTGGAGGAGATCCGAATCCTGGCCCCGCGCGTCTCGGCGAGCATCGAGCTGGCGGACGCTTAGGGTGACGGCGGGTTCGACGCAGCGGAGTTGGCCGCAAGGTCAATTTTGCGGCGTCGGGTAAAATAGGTTTTGAAAGAGGACGCGCAACCGACACCGCGTCTGCCCTGTTTCGACTCCTACTCCTACCCCGCTCTCCTACCCGCTCCGCTCTCCTACCCCGCTCCGAGGCTTCGCCGGATGAGCGCGGCCGGGTCCTCGAACCACTCGTCGTGGTGCGTGGCCGGCCCGAGCATCGCGATCGCCGTCACGTACGCGTCCCGATCCACCCGCCGCCCCGTCAGCCGCCCGACCATCGCCTGCAGGTAGTGGTAGTCGCTGTGGTCGGCGAACTCACGCACCGCGCCGGAGACGAGCTCGGCCGCCTCGACGTCGCGCCCGAGTTCGAGCAGCGACAGGACGACCCAGCGGCCGGCGGCGGCCCGGGTGTCGGGGCGCTGGAAGACGGCGAGGAAGCCGTCGAGCGCGGCCTCGATGCGGCCGGCGGCGAAGTCCTGGAGGGCGCGGGCGTACGGGAGGTCGGGCGGCGGGGCGTCGGCCTCCGCGGGGAGGTAGGCGCGCACCACACCGGAGCCGGCGCCAGGCACACTCAAGCCGGTGCCGATGCCAGTGCCGGTGCCGCCGGTGCTGTTGCCAGCCCCAGCGCCGTTGCTACTGCCGGGGCCAGAGCCGTTGTCGATGCCAGCGCCGGGGCCAGAGTCGGGGCCAGCGCCGGGGCCGCGGCCGCTGCGGGATTCGCCCCGGGCGGCGCCTGGGTTGGGCGCCGACGCGCCCGGGCCGCCGCTGTGGTGGGTGCTGGACACGCCCAGGCCGTCACCGCCAGCGTCAGCGCCGCCGCTGCCCGGCGCGCTCGAGCCGCCGCTGCGGTGGGCGCTGGACACACCCAAGCCGCCACCGTCAACGCCGCCGCTCGCCGCCGCGCCCGAGACCGCCGCGCCCGAAGCTGGGCCCGGAAAAGCACCCGAGACCGCCGCGCCCGAGGCTGGGCCCGAAAAAGCACCCGAGACCGCCGCGCCCGAGGCTGGGCCCGAAAAAGCGCCCGAGACCGCCGCGGCCGAGGCTGGGCCGGAAGTAGCGTCCGAGACCGCCGCGCCCGAGGCTGGGCCCGGAAATGCCCCCGAGACCGCCGCGGCCGAGGCTGGGCCGGAAGTAGCGTCCGAGGCCGGTTCGGACAAACTGGGTGAATTCGCGAGGCGGCGGGCGACCACGCGCCAGCGGACCGCTCGATGGCCCTCGAACGCGGGAAACGACACCGGAACCGCCAGCGTGCCCGCCGTCGTCGCCGCCGCGTGCGCGCGCAGCCGAGCCTCCGCGTCCGCGGCCGCGAACCGCAACCCCGCCAGGTCGAAAACCCAGTCGCCCCGCGCGATCGGGGGCGACCACGAGGCCGCCGCGGTGCGGTACGCGTCCTCCAGGCGCTCCGTGATCACGTCCCACGAGTAGCCGGCCGCCGTCGTCAGGCCGCCCGAGCGCAGGCGCGCCGACAGCCCGGGCTCGTCCAGCACGCGGCGGATCTGGGCGGTCAGGGCCGGCACGTCGCCCACGTCGGCCAGCAGGGCGTTCACCCCGTCGCGCGCGTACTCCAGCACCCCCGTGTTCCGAGTCGCCACCACGGGAGTGCCCGACGCCATCGCCTCCAGGCAGGGCAGCGAGAACGACTCGTAGCGCGAGCAGCACACGTACGCCGCCGCGCCGCGGAACAGGGCGCCCAGGACATCCTGCGACGGGGAGACCACGACACGCCCCAGCGCCTCCAGCGGCGGCCGCGGCGAGACCCACACCAGGTCGACCGAGGAAGAGAGGGCCCGAAACACGCGGCGCATCTCGTCCATGCCCTTGAACGCGTTGCCGTCCCAGCCCACGAAGAGCAGGTACGGGCGGTCCGCGGTCGCAGGCGGGCCCGACGGCGTGAACACCGCGCGATCCACCGCGTTGTGCACCACCCCGGCCTCGACGCCGTACCGCGACCGCAGCACCGAGGCCACCGTCCCGCTCACCGTGATCGTCGCGTCGGCGGACGCCAGGTTGCGCAGCGCGACCTGATGCGTCGCCGGGTCGATGTCCTCGAACAGGTGGAAGTCGCCCTGCTCGAAGTGGACCACCGGGGCCGAGCCGAGCGACCGCGCGGCCAGGACCTGGTCCCAGTACCCGCACACGATCACATCGCAGGCGGGCACCGCGGCGGTCAACTCCACCCCGAACGGCACCTGCGTGAACGCGGCCCGCAGGTCGAACCAGTCCGGCCGCGGGAAGTGGCTCAGGACGGTGACCTCGTGGCCCCGGGCCGACAGGCGGTTCGCGTGCTCGAACAGCACGCGAGCGCCGCCCCCGACGTCGGTACGCGGGGCCAGGTAGCACAGCCGCAGCGGGCCCGGCGACGAGAAGGGCACCACGGCCGGGGAGGCGGCGACCGCGGACGGCATCGAGCGACGAGCCGCGAACTCCCGGCCCCGGGCCGCCGTCACCGCCGCCGGCAGGTCGGGGCGCAGGCCGCCGGTGAGGGACGGGTCCGTGTGCTTGAGCCGGAGTCCCATGGCTACAGGTCGATGACGGCGAACGGGCGGCCCGCGGCGTCGAGGGTCGAGAGGCGGCCCCCGCACTCGTCGCGGATCGTCGCCAGCAGGCCGCCGAGGCGCTCGCGGTCTTCTCCGGGCGTGAACACGATCCGGCGGATCTGACGCCGGCGGATCAGCTCCATCAGGCCCGTGAACGCGTCGAACGCGCCGATGTCGATCTTCATGATGTCGATCCGCAGCGCGTCGTCCAGCCCTTCGGCCTCGGCGCGCACCTCCACGTCGTGCTCGGTGAGCCGGTTGGCGGCGAGGTTGTCGCGCAGGACGGCGGCCGTGGCCGGGTCGGCCTCGAACGCGATGACCTTGCCGGCGGCGCCGACGCGCTGGGCGGCCAGGACGGTGAAGTACCCGATGCCGGCGCCCACGTCGACGAAGGTCTGGCCGGGCTTGAGCTCCGAGGCGAGGAAGCCGGTCAGCGCCGGCTCGATCGCGCCCCGGGTCACCAGCGGCGGCATGAGGCCGTAGTCGTCGGAGGGGACCAGGAGCGTCGCGCCGTACGCCGCTTCGACCAGCATCCGGCCGTTGCCGATGTAGGTGCCGCGCATCCCAGAAGAAGGCGTCTGCAGCGACAGCAGCGTACGCGCGTTGCGGGCCGGGTTGTCGCTCATCGCGAGCCGGGCGCGGGCGGCCAGGCCCTCGCCCTCGGGCTCGCCGTAGACCACGACGTCGGGCACGTCGCGGCCCCCGGCCAGCTGCCGCATGAGTCCGGCCATCGCGTCGCCGACCGCCTCGGTCACCTGCGGCACGCCCTTGACGACGAGCGCCAGCTCCATGCCGGGCGTGGCCATGGCCAGCTCCATCGCGGCGGCCAGCACGACGGCGGCCGGTTCCACGAGGTCCGGGTCGACGTCGACGACGATCCGGTCGACCGGTGAGGACTTCGCCGCGGCGGCGGGCGCCGGCGCCTCCGCGACGGGGGCCGGGAGCGCCGGGGCGTCCGCGGGGAACGCCGACAGCCAGTGGCACACGGCGTAGGCCGACGGGAACGTCGCGCCCGCGCGCGGGGGTTCGGTCCAGTGGTACGGGTAGAAGACCTCCGACCCGAAGACCGCGGGCGTCACGCGGCCGAGGCCGTCCTGCTCGGCCACGACCCGGGTGAGCAGTTCCGCGCCGGTCTGCTCGTCGCGGGGCCTGCCGGGGCGCCACGCGACCGAGTTCGGCAGCGCGGCCACGACGGCGGCGATGAGCGGGTGCCCGGGCGCGGCGCCGAGCACGCCGTCGGCGAGGCGGAAGCCGTCCTCGCGCGCGCAGAACACGTCGAGGCCGCCGAGCAGCGGCTCGATGTTGCGCAGGCACTCCAGGTCGGTGCCGAGGAACACGCCGCCGTGGGCGAGCAGCAGCTCGTACCGGAGGATGTCCTCCTTCTGCCCGGGCGGCGCCGCGTCGAAGAGCGCCTGGTTGGTCAGCGGCGGCAGGCCGGCGCCGGTCCAGAGTTTGAGCTCCCAGCCGGGATGGTGGCGCAGCCAGCTCTCGCCGAACGCGCGCTCGCGCTCGGTCAGCGGGCCGTCGAGCTTGATGCGGTGGAAGACCCGCGGGACGAGCAGTCGTTCGAGCACCGCGGTCATCGAAAACTCCCCACCAGGTCGCGGATGTTCAGCAGGCGCCGCAGGGTCTCGGCGAGCTCGCCGCGCGGCAGCGGCAGGGCGTGGCGGGCCGGGTCGTGGCCGTCGACGGGGGCGAACGAGGCGACGAGGTCGCAGGCGCGCCACAGGTCGTCGGCGCCGTCGCCGGCCAGCATCTCGTAGTCGCAGGGCACGTCGATGTCGGCGGCGGTGATGGTGAGCCCGGGCGGCACCCCGACGACGAGTGTCGCCGCGCCGGACGGCGTCCGCGCGAGCTCCGCGGCGACCTCGTCGAGCAGCGGCGAGAGGGCGCTGATGCCGATGCGCAGCGGGCGGCCCTCCTCGCGGGCGGCGGTGCGGCGGGTGACGAGCAGCCAGCCGAGGCTCGCCTCGATGGAGCTGACCGTCACCAGGTCCTGGTGCATGCGGTCGCGCAGGGTGCCCTTGCCGTGCGGGTCGTGCGCGCGGCGCAGCTCCTCGACGGTGGACGGCCGGTCGGTGGTCATGAGGCGCAGGCGGGCGTCGGTGCGCCGGCCGACCTTGCGGGTGGTCGCCTCATAGGTGGTGCCGCGGTACGCCGGGTGCGTACGCAGGTCCGGGTGCCGCTCGGCGAGGTGGGCCCGAGCCTGCCCGACGCGACCGGCCCGGCGCATGAGCGACACCGGGTCGAGGCCGATCCGCACCCGCTGCACCGCGTGCCGGTTGTGCACGACGCGCAGGCCGCGGGCCTTGCGGGAGAGCCGGTAGGCGAGGTCGGCGTCCTCGGCGAAGGGCACCTCGAAGCGGGCGTCGCCGAGCACCGAGCGGCGGATGCTGGAGCGGCCGCCCCAGAACTGGTGCCAGTCGCCGATGCCGTAGTGGCGCAGGCCGTCGTGGCTGCGGTACACGGTGCCCCGGAAGGCGAGCCAGGCCTCGACGGTGCAGGCCCGGTCGGCGGTGGGGCCCGTCCAGCCGAGCACCGCGTCGACGTCGTTGCCGTGCTCGACGTACGTGCGCAGGTGTTCGGCGAGGCACCGGGGCGCGGGTTCGTCGTCGTCGTCGAGGAAGAACAGGATGTCGGCGTGGCTCGCCTCGATGCCGACGTTGCGGGCCTCGCCGGGGCCGGTGTTCTGGTCGAGCCGGATGAAGGTCAGGTCGAGCCGGTCGAGGAAGGGCAGCACGACCAGCTCGGCGGACTCGGCGGAGCCGTCGTCGACGACCACGACGTGGAAGCGCTCGCGGGGCAGGGTCTGCTCGCACAGGGCGGCGAGGCAGTCGTGCAGGGCGGCGGGGCGCTGGTAGGTGGTGACGATGACGCCGAGGGTCAGGTCGGTCCTGGGTGGTTCGAGGTCGCCGGCGAGCTCGCGGTACACGTCGGCCCACCCCTTGCCGGCGCCGGGGCTGGAGTGGTCGAGCACGGGGCTGCCGGGGTCGAGCCAGTCGGCGAGCAGGCCGCGGTGGTCGGCGACGCAGACGAGGTCGGCGCGGGTGAACTGGTCGGTGAGGAAGACCTGGGCGGCCTCGCTCGGCGGCGGCTGCCATCCGGCGTGGACGCTGACCACGAGGGGCAGCCCCAGCAGCCAGGAGCGCTCGAGCAGGGCGGCGTCGGCGAGGTCGCCGGCGAGGTGGACGTGCACCACGTCGACGTCGCGGCCGGCGAGGAGCTCGGCCAGGAGCCGCTCCGACGGGGTGTCGCCGAAGAAGGGTTCGGGGCCGGGGATTTCCAGGGTGTACTGCCTGACTCCCTGCTCCAGCCCGGTCTCCCGGAGGGTCGCGGTCCCCTGGGCGCGGGTCGGCTCGATGGCCAGCACGTCCCAGCCGCGGGCCGCCACCTGCCGGGCCAGCGTGGCGCAGCGCCGATACGCGATCGAGTCGCGCGAGGGAAGGATGACGGCCGCACAGGGCCGGCGTGTGTTGTTCCGCACACCGGCCCCATCGGCACCCGATTCACACCTTTAGGAAAACCTTCGGCTCCTCGGCGGCGTGCTGGGGCTTGGTCCGGGGCCGCATGAACCGCGGCGCCCACCAGTTCGCGTCGCCCAGCAGCGTCATCAGCGCGGGCAGGACGACCGCGCGGATGATGGTCGCGTCGAGCAGGATCGCCGCGGCCAGGCCGACGCCGAGCTGCTTCATGTCGATCGTGCTCAGGGTGGCGAAGATGGCGAACACGGCCACCATCACCACGGCGGCGCTGGTGACCACGCCGGCCGAGCCGGAGATGCCCTGGGCGACCGCCTCGCGGGTGGGCAGGCCCCGGCGGACCGCCTCGCGGATCCGGCTGACGACGAAGACGTGGTAGTCCATCGACAGGCCGAAGAGGACGACGAAGAGGAACAGCGGCAGCCAGGACACGACGGCGTCCATGGACTTGAAGCCGAGGATGCCCTCGGCCCAGGTGCCCTGGAAGATGAGCACGACAAGGCCGTACGACGCCGCCGCCGACAGCAGGTTCAGCGCGATGGACGTGAGCGCCACGACGACCGAGCGGAACGTGAACGCCATGACGATGAAGGTCAGGACGAGCACGAAGCCGACGACGAGCGGCAGCTTGTGCTTGATGTGCGCGGCGTAGTCGACGTCGGCCGCGACGAACCCGCCGACGGCGATCTCCGCGCCCGGCACCGCGCCGAGGGTCTGCGGCACCAGCTGGGTGCGCAGCCGGGTGAGTGACTCCTTGGCCTGGTCGGAGCGGCCCTCGAACGGGGTGGCGACGTCGAGCACGGCGACGCGCCCGTCCTTGGACACCTGGACCTGCGGCTCCTGCTCCAGGGGCGCGAACAGCGGGTCGGCGGCCGCCTTCTGGGCGAGCTGGGTCAGGGCCGATTTGGTGGCGTCGAGCTGGCCGGCGGGGACCCGCACCGCGACCTCGTGCACCGTGCCGTTGCTCGGGAACGCCTTCACGAGGCGGTCGTACGCCTGCATCGCCGGCGTGGTCCGGGGCAGGTCCTCCATGCCGGGGAAGGTGAGCCGCATGCTCAGCGCCGGGGCGGCGAGGGCCAGCAGGGCGAGCACCGAGATCGCGAGGGTCGCGGCCGGGCGGCGCAGCGCGGGCCGCAGGATCGCCGACCACACCCGGGATCCGCGCTCGTCGGTGCGGGGCTTGGTGAGCCGCCACAGGAGCGGGACGCGGGGCCGGTCGATCCAGCGGCCGAGCTTGGCCAGCAGGGCCGGCAGGACGGTGAGCGAGCCGAGCACGGCGACGAGCACGACGAGGATCGAGCCGAGCGCGAGGGACGAGAACACGACGTCGCCGGCGAGGAAGAGCCCGGCCATGGCGATCGTCACGGCGATGCCGGAGACGACGACGGCGTGCCCGGAGGTCTCCGCGGCGATCTCGACGGCGTCGAGGTGGGCCCGGCCCTTGGCCCGCTCCTCGCGCTCGCGGCGCAGGTAGAACAGCGAGTAGTCGACGCCGACGGCCATGCCGATGAGCAGGATGACGCTCGAGGTGGTGTCGGTCGAGGGGACGAGATGCGAGGCGAGCGTGGACAGCCCGAGCGCGGCCGCGACCGAGGAGAGCGCGAGCAGCACCGGGATGCCGGCCGCGATGAGCGCGCCGAAGGCCACGATGAGGATCGCGAAGGTGACGGGGAGGCTGAGGTACTCCGCGCGCTTGAAGTCCTGCCCGAGCGTGTCGTCCATGGCCTTGGAGATGGACGGGCCGCCGGTCTCCTCGACCCGCAGGTCCGGGTGGCGGCGCTGGACGTCGGCGGTGGCCGCGGTGAGCGGGGCGAGCCGGTCCGAAGCGGTGTCGGGGCCGCCCTTCAGGGTCACCCGGACGAGCACGGCGCTCTGGTCGCGGGCGGGCAGCGGGTCGGCGACCTCGGCGACGTCCGGCAGCGCCTGCATGGCGGTCTTGACGTCGGCGGCCGCGGCCATCGCCGCGTCGTGGTCGAGCGCGCCGGTGCGCGCGGTGATGAGGACGCTCTCGGCGGCCGGGTTGTCGAAGTGCCCGTCGTCGACGATGACGCCGGCCCGGCCGGACTCGCCGATGGCCTGGTCGCGGTTGGTGGCCTCGACGGTGCCGGCCATGTTCCCGCCGACGAAGCAGACGGCGACGAACGCGACCCAGAGGGCGATGGCGCGCCACGGGTGCTCGGCACTCCAGCGCGCGATGCGAACCGTTACTGGTCTCTTCTCCACGCCGATGACGCTATGGATCGGGCGTGCCGCGGACATCCGGGCTGCACCCGGCCCGCACCCGGATCCACGAACCGGGGGTTCCCCTGAGTATCAGGGGCCGCACGGTGCCACCGGTCTGCAACCGAGCGGCAACCGAAGAAAGCACCGTTCTGCCTCAACATGGCCGGGACCGGGCCGATGCCTCCAGTGAGCAAGGATGGCTCACCCCTACGCCAATGGACTGGCGACACACCGACGGGGGTCCGATTTTCGTGCTCGAGGACACCACCCAGGTCACCCTGCACGGCGCCCTGACGGGGCTCGCCAAGCGCCAGCGGGTGATCGCCGACAACATCGCCAACATCAACACGCCCGGCTTCCTCGCCGGCCGCGTCGAGTTCGAGGACGCCCTGCGCATGGCCGTGGAGGCGGGCAGCCCAACGGACGCGAGCATCACGACGGCGCGGTCGCTGGAGCCCACCCGCGAGGACGGCAACAACGTGAACCTCGACCACGAGGTCCTGTCGAACATCGACACCGGGCTGCGGTACCAGACCATGCTGCGCGCGACCGACGACAAGTTCGGGCTCCTGCGCACGGCCATCCGGGGCTGATCGCGATGACCATCTTCGGCGCGATCGGCATCGCCGGCACGGGCGTTACCGTGTATCGCAAGTGGCTCGACGCGGTGTCGGACAACATCGCGAACATCAACGACGCCGTGCCGACGAGCGGACAGGCGTTCCGCGCCCGTTACGTGCAGGCGCAGGCGGTCCACTACGGCGACGGCGAGGGCGGCGTCCGGGTCGCGGGCACGGCGCTCGGCGATCCGAAGGGGCGGCTGGTGTACGAGCCGGACAACCCGCTCGCCGACCGGGAGGGCTACGTCAAGTACCCCGACATCGACCTCGGCAGCCAGATGACCCAGCTGATCATGGCGCAGCGCGCGTACCAGGCGAACCTGACCGTCGTCGACCGCGCCAAGGACCAGTACCAGGCCGCGATCCAGGTCGGTAAGGGCTGAGCATGAGCATCGACGCGATCCAGCCGCTCGGCGCCATCTCGCCGCTCTCCTCCGTCATGAACACCACCGGCACGTCCGGGTCCTCGGCCGACCCGGCGGCCGGGATGCAGTTCGGCAACATGGTCGCGCAGGGCCTGCAGAAGCTGCAGGACGTGCAGAACACCGCCGACAACCTCGCCGTCGAGGCGGCCACGGGCCGGCTCACCGACGTGCACGACTACATCATCGCCGCGACCCAGGCCAGCCTCGCCACGAGCCTGACGGTCGCGGTGCGCAACAAGGCCCTTGACGCCTTCAACGAGATCATGAGGATGCAGGCCTGATGCGTGACCGGCTCACCGCGCTCGGCCGGCGGGGGCTGGACGGCTGGAAGTCGTTCAGCCCCGGGCAGAAGGCCGTCACGATCTTCGCCGTTCTGGCGCTCGCGATCGGCGGCTACTTCTTCGCGAGCTGGTCCGGCAAGCCGGCCATGGCCCCGCTGTTCTCGAACCTGGCGTCCGCGGACGCGAGCGCCATCGTGGACAAGCTCAACGCGGACGGGGTCACGTACTCCCTCTCCGACGGCGGCGGCACCATCAACGTGCCCGCCGACCAGGTGTACGCGCTGCGGATCGAGATGAGCGGGGCCGGGCTGCCCGCCCAGGGCGACGCCGGGTACGCGCTGCTGGACAAGCAGGGCATCATGACCAGCGAGTTCATGCAGCAGGTGACGTACCGCCGCGCCCTGGAAGGCGAGCTCGCCAAGACCATCGGCTCGATCAAGAACGTGAACTCGGCGTCGGTGCATCTGGCCATCCCCGAGAAGGACGTGTTCACCGACGACCAGCAGGCCCCGACCGCCTCCGTGCTGGTGAACACGGGCAACCAGTCGCTCACGGGCGACCAGGTCACGTCGATCGTGCACCTGGTGTCCTCCAGCGTGGAGGGGCTCGAACCGGGCGCGGTGACGGTCGTCAGCGCCGGCGGCAAGGTGCTGTCCACGTCCGACGCCAGCGGCGGCTCCGGCGGGGACGGCGGGGGCGCGGCGACGTCGGCCTACGAGCAGCGGCTGCGCACGGCCGTGCAGACGATGCTCGACACCGTCGTCGGGCCCGGGCACTCGGCCGTGAACGTCACCGCCGCGCTGAACTACGACAACACCGAGACCAAGACGCAGAAGTACGTCGCCGACCCGGCCGTGCCGCCGCTGTCGGAGCAGAAGAAGTCCGAGCAGTACTCGGGCGGCAACGGGGTGCCGGTCGGCGGGGTGCTGGGGCCGGACAACATCCAGGTGCCGAACGGGACGGGGGCCGGCGGGGACGGGCAGTACCAGCAGACCACCGAGACCCGCAACAACGCGGTCGGGATGGTCACCGAGACGACGAAGAGCGCGCCCGGGCGGGTGGACAAGCTCGGCATCGCGGTGATCGTCGACAGCGCGGTGGCGAAGGTCGACCTGGCCCAGCTGCAGCAGCTGGTCTCCTCCGCGGTGGGGCTGGACCCGGCCCGCGGCGACCAGATCGCGGTCTCCTCGATGGCGTTCGACACCTCCGCGGCCACCGCCGAGCAGAACGCGGCCAAGGAGGCGGCCAAGGGGCAGCAGGCGCAGGTGATGCAGCAGTACATCCAGATGGGCGCGATCGTGCTCGCGCTGCTGATCCTGCTCATCATCGCGGCCCTGGCCCAGCGCAAGCGCAGGAAGGCGGAGAAGCAGAAGCTCACCGAGGAGCAGAGCGCCGCGCTCGAGGAGATGCAGGCCGCGATCGAGGCGGCCCGCGCCAAGCTGGCGCTCGAGGGCGGCGGCGGCCCGGGCGGGGCGGCGGCCCTGGAGGGCGGGGGCGCGCCGGGCGACGAGTTCGACCGCGACGGCCGCTTCCGCGACCTCACGACGATGGTGGAGAAGCAGCCCGACGAGGTCGCGCAGCTGCTGCGCGGCTGGCTCGCGGACCGGCGCGGGTGACGACCATGCTGAGGGTGATCAATGGTCACGGGTGAGATGACGGGGCTGCGCAAGGCCGCCATCCTGCTCGTGCAGATGGGCAAGGACGAGGCCGCCAAGATCATGGCGCACCTCCGTGAGGCGGAGGTGGAGGAGCTCACCGCCGAGATCGTGCGGCTGGGCCAGGTCGAGGCGGACGTCGCCAACGTGGTGCTCGAGGAGTTCCACGACATGGCGACCGGGCACAAGTACGTGGGCCAGGGCGGCATGGACTTCGCCCGCGACCTGCTCGAGGCCTCGCTGGGCCGGGAGCGGGCCGGCGAGATCGTGGGCCGGCTCAACACCGTGTTCATGGACGTGCCGTTCGGCTTCCTCGGCCAGGCCGACCCGCGGCAGCTGCTGTCGTTCCTGCAGGACGAGCACCCGCAGACGATCGCGCTCGTCCTCGCGCACATGACCGCGACGCAGGCCTCGCAGATCCTGTCGGGCCTGGCGCCGGAGCTGCAGGCCGACGTCGCGCACCGCATCGCCGTCATGGACCGCACCTCGCCGGACATCATCCGCCAGGTCGAGTCGACGCTGGAGCGCAAGATGTCCTCGGTGCTGCAGCCCAACGACCTGTCGAACGTCGGCGGCCTGGAGCCGCTGGTCGAGATCATCAACCGGACCGACCGGGCCACCGAGCGGCTGATCCTGGAGGGCCTCGCCGGGCGCAACCCGGAGCTGGCCGAGGAGATCCGCTCGAAGATGTTCATGTTCGAGGACATCGTGTCCCTCGACGACCGCTCGATCCAGCTGGTGCTGCGGCAGGTGGAGACCAACGACCTCGCGACCGCGCTCAAGGGCGTGCGCGAGGAGGTGCGCCAGAAGGTCATGAAGAACCTCTCCGAGCGCGCCGCGGAGAACCTGGCCGACGAGATCGAGATGCTCGGCCCGGTGCGGCTGCGCCAGGTCGAGGAGTCGCAGGCCAAGATCGTCCAGGCCATCCGCACGCTCGAGGAGTCCGGCCAGATCGTGATCAGCAGGGGCGATGACGATGAGTTCGTCGGCTGACTTCGCCCCGGCCGAGTTCCCGCCGGCCGGGCCCCGGGACGACTATCCGCTGGCGTTCCCGCCGCCGGAGCGCAAGCCCGCGGGCGCTCCGCGGCCGGCCTTCCCGCCGCCCCCGCCCCCGCCGGTGACCCCGGCGACGCGGGCGTTCCCGCCGCCGGAGGAGCCGCCGACGGTCCGCTTCGGCGAGAATGTCCTGCGCGACGGCCGGGCCGGCTCGGCCCCCTCGGCCCGCTTCGACGTCGACCTGCGCGAGCGCGAGACGGTCCCGCCGGAGCTGCTCGCGCGGTGGCGGGGCGAGGCGGAGGCGACCGGGTACGCGGCCGGCTGGGCGCAGGGGCTGCGCGAGGCCCGCGAGGAGGCGACGCGGACCGCGGCCGTCGTCGCGCAGCAGGCGGCGCAGACCGCCGACGCGCAGCGGCAGCGGATCGAGCGGGCACTGCTCGGGCTCGGGCAGGCGGCCGTGGCCCTGGAGGGGCGGGCGGTGCCGGCCGCGCACGACATCGAGGAGCAGATCGTGGCGACGGCGTTCGCGATCGCCGAGGCGGTGCTGACCCGGGAGCTGCGCACCGCGACCGAGCCGGGCCGGGACGCACTGGCCCGCGCGCTCGCGCTCGCGCCCTCGGCAAGTCCGGTGACCGTACGGCTCAACCCGGCCGACTTGATGACGATTGGCGAGACGGAACTGGTCATGGACGGCCGCACGGTGACGCTCGTGGACGATCCGGGCCTGCGCTCCGGCGACGCGATCGCGCTGTGCGACGCCACGACCGTCGACGCCCGGCTGGGCCCCGCGCTCGACCGGGTCCGGGAGGTCCTGCAGCAGTGACATCGGCGCTTCCAGCGGGGCTGACTCAAACGAGTCGGCTTCAGCAACGGCTTCTGGCCGCCGCGCACGCCGCCCACCCGCGCGTCACCGGGCGGGTGGTGTCGATCGTCGGCCTGTCGGTCACCGTGGCCGGGGTCGAGGGCAGCGTCGGCGACCTCGTCGAGATCGGCGACCCGCAGCGCGGTGCCGTCGTGCCGGCCGAGGTCGTCTCGCTCAACGGCGACCGGCTCGCCTGCCTGCCCCTCGGCCCGCTCGCCGGCATCGGCACCGGGAGCCCGGTCAGCAGCACGGGCGCGCCGCTGCAGATCCCCGTCGGCCCCCAGCTGCGCGGGCGCATCCTCGACGGGCTCGGCCGCCCGATGGACAACGGCCCGGCGCTGTTCGGCCTCGAGCACGTCTCGGTGGAGAACGACGCCCCGATCGCGCTCGAGCGCGGGCGCGTGCTGGAGCCCCTCTCGCTCGGCGTGCGCGCGCTCGACACGCTCGTGCCGTGCGGGCGAGGGCAGCGGATGGGCATCTTCGCGGGCTCCGGCGTCGGCAAGAGCTCGCTGATGTCGATGATCACCCGCGGTACCGACGCCGAAATCTCCGTCATCGGGCTGGTCGGCGAGCGCGGGCGCGAGGTGCGCGAGTTCATCGAGAACGACCTCGGCCCCGAGGGCCTGGCCCGCTCGGTCGTGGTCATCGCCACCTCGGACCAGCCGCCGTTGGTGCGGCTGCGGGCCGGGTTCGTGGCCACGCGCATCGCCGAGTACTTCCGCGACGGCGGCCAGGACGTGCTGCTGCTCATGGACTCGCTCACCCGCACGGCCATGGCCCAGCGCGAGGTCGGGCTGTCGGCGGGCGAGCCGCCGGCCACCCGCGGGTATCCGCCGAGCGTCTTCGCGCTGCTCCCCCGGCTGCTGGAGCGGGCCGGACCGGCCCCGGTGGGCAGCATCACCGGCCTCTACACCGTGCTCGTCGAGGGCGACGACCACAACGAGCCGATCGCGGACTCGGCGCGCTCGATCCTCGACGGCCACATCACGCTCGACCGGCGCCTGGCCACGTCCGGGCACTTCCCCAGCATCGACGTGCTCGAGTCCGTCTCCCGGGTCGCGAACGCGGTGACGACCCGCGAGCAGCGGGCCGCGGCGACCGCGCTGCGCCGGATGCTGGCCGCGCACCGGGACGTGCGGGAGCTGGTGGAGATCGGGGCGTACCAGGCCGGCACCAACCCCGACGCCGACCGGGCCCGCGAGCTGTGGCCCCGCATCAACGACTTCCTCCGGCAGGACATGGAGGACACCACCCCGGCGCCCCGGGCGTGGCAGCTGCTCGACGAACTCCTGGCAGGTGGCTGATGGCCAAGAGCGGATTCCGGCTGGGCGCCGTGCTGCGCGCCCGCAAGGCCCAGGAAGACATGGCAAAAGCGGCGGTCGTACGCGCACGAGCCGACGCCGCCGACGCCGTCCAGCGCGTCCGCTCCCGCGAGCGCGACCTCGACGGCCGGGCGGTGCCCAACGCCGCGACGGCCGCGGCGTACGCGGCGACACTGACCGCCCGCCAGGCCCTCGCCGGCGAGCTGGCCGCCGCGATCGGCCTGAGCCGGCTCGCCGACGAGACCGTCGAGGAGCGCATGCGCGAGCTCACCGACGCCGCCGTCCAGCGCCGCACGATCGAGAAGCTCCAGGAGCGCCACGACCTCACGCGCAAGCGCACCGAGGCGGCCGCGGAGGAGAAGGCGGTCGACGACCTCACGACGTCGAGCTCCTACAAGGAGGACCGGCAGTGACCGTACTCGAGGCCCAGTCCCGCGTCGCCGAGATCCGCTCGATGCTCGGGCTGCACCGCCCCACCGCCCTGGACGCCGGCTCGTCGTTCAAGGACGCGCTGCAGTCCCAGGTGGACACCGCGTCGACGGCCGCGCCCGCGCTCGGCCGCACCACGGCGATCACCGGCAACCAGGTCGTCGAGGCGGCGCAGAAGTATGCCGGGACGCCGTACAAGTTCGGCGGCAACACCCCCGAGAGCGGCCTGGACTGCTCCGGCCTGGTCCAGCGCGCCTACGCCGACGTCGGCATCAAGCTCCCCCGCACCGCCAAGGACCAGGCGAGCTTCGGCACCGCAGTGTCCTCGCTGGCCCAGGCCCGCCCCGGCGACCTGCTCGCGTTCGGGCGCCCGGTGAACCACATCGCCATCTACGCCGGCAACGGCACCATGGTCGTGGCCCCGCACACCGGCACCGTCGTGCAGACCGAGAAGGTGACCGGCACCCCGACGGCGATCCGGCGCATCATCCCGACCGCGAGCGCGACCACGCCCGCGATCCGCCCGGCGGCCCTCTCTTCGACGCAGCTGCCGGAGTCGGTACCGTACGCCGACCTCTTCCAGTCCTCCGGCGCCCGCTACGGCGTCTCCCCCGCCCTGCTGGCCGCGGTCGCGAAGGTGGAGTCGGGCTACAACCCGAACGCCGTGAGCCAAGCGGGCGCGCAGGGCCTGATGCAGATCATGCCCGGCACCGCGCGCGGCCTGGGCGTGAACGCGCTGGACCCGGCCCAGGCCGTGGACGGCGCGGCCCGGCTGCTGTCGTCGCATCTCAAACAGTTCGGCAGCGTGGACCTGGCGCTGGCCGCGTACAACGCGGGCGGGAGCGCGGTGAGCAAGTACGGCGGCATTCCGCCCTTCGCCGAGACCCAGGCCTACGTCCCGAAGGTGAAGGCGGCCCTGGCCCAGCTGTCGCCCCGCGCGATCGGCCCCCTGACGGAGTCGACGACGCTCACCCCGTCGACACTGGCCGCCCTGTCGCTGGGCGCCGGCGCGTCGCCGTCCCTCGCTTCCCTGATGTCCGCGGAGTCCACTTCGGACGGAGGTCTCCTAGCATGATTCCCGCCGCTTCGGCCACGACGAAGACCACGGACACGGGGCTGCCGTCGTTCCTGGGTGGACCGTCCACACTGGACGAGACCTTCGCGGCCGCGCTGGAGGCCGCCAAGAGCGCCGAGGCTCTGGTGGTGCGCCCACGGTTCACCCGCGACCAGCTCCGCTCGGCGGTGGCTCCCGCGGTGGACCCGGCCGCCCCCTTGGTGAACCTCCTGCAGAACGCCATGGCGCGCACGGTGCCCGACCAGGACCAGGACCAGCCGCCCCTTGCGGTCCCGGACATCACCGCGGCTCAGGAGGCGGCGGTCCTGGACGCGGCAATGCGCATCGCCGGGGTCCTGGTGGTCGCCCGGCAGCCGCAGCCTGAGATCTCCCGCGGCACGCCCCTTCCCGGTGCGGTCCCGGTCCCGGCCTCGACTCCGGCCCCGGCTCCGCCGCCGACCGTCGTCCCGGTCGTCACGACCGCGCCGAACGCTCCGGCCGCCGACGCCGCCGTCCGCGCCGCCCTCGCGGCGGACCTGGAGTCCAAGCTGGCGGCGGCGGCCATGGGCACGCGGCCGACCACGATCGTCACCGCGCCGGTGGTCGTGCTCCCGGCCACGTCCGAAGTCGCCCTGCCCGCCCAACCGGCCGTGTCCCGCCCGCCCGCGTCTCCTACAGCGGCCGCGCCTTTGCCCACGACCGCGCCCTTGCCCGCGACCACGGCTCCTATTGCGGCCGCGACTCCGACTCCGCCCGCTTTGCCCACGACCGCTTTGCCCACGACGGTGCCCGCGACCCGGACCTCGACCGCGACCCCGGCCGCGACCCAGACGTCGACCCCGCCCGCGACCGCGACTCCGACTCCGCCCGCGACGCTGACTGCGCCCGCGCTGCAGACCTCGACCGCGACCTCGGCCCCGCCGCCGGCCGCCTCTTCTGGTCCGGGCGCTGGTTCAGCCCCCATCACGACCGCGCCATCCGTCTCGACCCCGACCTCGGCCGCTTCGAGCCCGGCCAAGGCGAGCTGGGTCGTCACGGCCCGCTCCCCCGAGCCGGGCATCGTCGTGGGCGAGGCCGTCCTGCGCGACGGCAACGGGCTCGTGGCCGCCGAGGTCATCGCCACCACGGCACAGGCCACCGCGGCCCCGGCCACCCGGTCGCGGCCCGGAGTCCCCACGGCAACCGGCGCACTCGGCCCCGCCCCGCTTGCGAACACGGCCCCCAGCACCGCGGGGGCACCCACACCCACCGCGGCCATCCCCATTCCCGTCGCGGCCGCCCCGGTCACCACCGCAGCAGCCCCGACCGCCGCGTCTCCCCCAGCCACCGCTTCTGCTCCGGCCGCCGCTTCTGCCCCGGCCGCCGCTCCTGCCCCGGCTGCTTCCGCCCCGGTCGCCGATGCCGGTTTTGTGCCCACCGGTTTTGCGCCCACCGGCAACCGGCCCGCGCCGACCGAGGCGCCCATCGCGACGACCGGCACCACGCAGCATCCGAACCCCGGCTTCAGCCCCATGACGCCGGACATTCGCGCCGCGCCACCCGCGAACACCACGTTGCCGGCGCCCCACGTCGCCGCCGCGGCGCCCGACCCGGGCTTCAGCTGGGTGAACGGGATCGTCGCCACCGCGGCCGCGCCCAGAACCGAGAGCCCCGCGAAGCCGGATGACGGCGCGCCGGCCACGGACACGAGCACCGCCGGCCTCGTACCCAGCCTCGGCGCGACCGGCCTGGCCGTCCCCGCCGGTGTCAGCGTCGGCGGCGGCGGGGTCGGGCAGGGCATGAGCGGCGGCACCGGCGGGAGCGGTTCGCAGACGGCCGGCAACGGCCGCGCGGTCACCGGGGTCGCGGCGGGCGGCAACACGTTCGCGGCGGTCATCGGGGGCGTCGGCGGCACCGCCGTGGACGGCAGTGGGCTGCTCGGGGGCCAGGCCGCGTGGTCGAGCGTCGCGCCGCAGCTCGTGAGCGTGCTCTCGCCGCTGCGCAAGGGGCCCGACGGGGTGCACCGGATGACGGTACGGCTCGACCCCGAGGAGCTCGGCCCCGTGAGCATCGTCGCCGAGGTGCGCGACGGGTCGATCTCGGTGCACCTGCGCGCCGATCGCGAGACCGGCCAGGCCGCGCTGCAGGCGGCGCTCCCCCAGCTGCGGCAGGACCTCAGCTCGGCCGGGTTCGCCCAGTGCGCACTCGAACTGAACCAGCAATCCTCCTTCGCGGGCAACGAGTCGCAACATTTCTCAGGTCGGCACCCGGAGGGACGATCTCAACAACGAGCGCCCGAACGCGTCGAAACGGTCGCGGAGCCCACACCGGCCGAGCCCACGGACGGACTCGACGTCCGCCTCTGACCCGGCCCGAACGCCGGCCGGCAGGCCGACAGGCCGACAGGTCAGCAGCAAGGCGGACCCGCCCGCATCGCGGCTCGGCCACCACCGGCCGCATCGCACCAGCACCATCGCGGCCCAGCACCACCCACCGCACCGCGGCGCGAGCAACACCAGCACCACCCACCGCACCGCGGCGCGAGCAACACCAGCACCACCCACCGCACCGCGGCGCGAGCAACACCAGCACCACCGGCCGCACCGCACCAGCGGCACCCGCCGCACCGCGGGCCGAGCAACACCAGCACCACCGCGACCCAGCAGGACGGGCCGCGCACCGGACCGAACAAGGGAGTGCGCCATCACCGCCCCGACGCCGGTCAGTGGCAGCGTCGCCGACTACGTGCCGAAGACGTACGCACCGACCAAGCAGACCGATGCCACGACCACGAAGCAGGACCCGGACAAGCCCGCGAAGCCGGGCGGCGATCTGGGCAAGGACGCGTTCCTGAAGCTGCTCGTGGCCCAGCTGAAGTATCAGGACCCGAGCAAGCCGATGGACAACTCCGAGTTCCTGGCGCAGACCGCGCAGTTCACGACGGTCGAGAAGCTCGAGGACCTCGCCACGGCCGAACAGAGCATGCTCAACGCGCAGCTTCAGCTCGGGGCGAGCAACCTGATCGGCAAGACGGTCACGTACGCGGACAAGGACGGCCACCCGATCACCGGCGTCGTGTCGTCCGCCAAGTTCTTCACCGGCGGCCCGCCCACCCTGCGCGTGGGCAACACGGACATCGCCCTGGCGAGCGTGACCGAGGTGTCGGACGGCCAGACCCCGCCGGCGACCCAAAACGCGCAACCCGCACAGCCGAACGCGCAGAACACGCCACCAGCCGCGCAGAACACGCCCGTGCAGACCGGCCAGCCCGCGCAGCCCGGCGCGCAGCAGCAACAGCAGCAACCAGCGGGGACGAACCCGTCAGTGCCGGCCCGACCCGCGCCCGGCCAGCCCGCGTCCTGAAAGGAAACCACCCCACATGCTCCGCTCACTCTTCGCCGGCATCAGCGGCCTGCGCGCGCACCAGCAGATGCTGGACGTGACCAGCAACAACATCGCCAACGTGAACACGGTGGGGTACAAGTCCGCGCAAACGGTCTTCGCCGACACGCTGAGCCAGATGATGCGCTCGGCCGGTGCCCCGCAGCCGGAGATCGGCGGCACGAACCCGGCCCAGGTCGGCCTGGGCGTGCGCCTGGCGGCGATCAACACCACGTTCGTGCAGGGCTCCGCGCAGACGACCGGCCGGGCCACCGACGTGATGATCTCCGGTGACGGCTTCTTCGTCGTGAACTCGGTGAACGAGCAGCTGTACACGCGGGCCGGCGCGTTCAACTTCGACGCCGAGGGCAAGCTGGTCACCCCGACCGGCGCCGCGGTGCAGGGCTGGCCCGCGGTCAACGGCGTGGTCAACAGCAACGCCCCGCTCGGCGACATCCGCCTGCCGATGGGCACGCTCATCGCGCCGACGGCCACCGACACCGTGGTCGTCGCGGGCAACCTGCCGGCGAACGCGCCCGATCCCTCGACGATCACCCGGTCCATCAAGACGTACGACGTCACGGGCAACACGGTCAACCTGACCCAGACCTTCGACTTCACGGGCGGGGCGTGGTCGGTCACGTTGTCCGACGGTACGAACAGCGTCGGCCCGACCGCGTTGACCTTCGGTGCCAACGGGCAGATCACCGGCCCCACGTTCACCGACAAGAACGGTGCCACCAAGGTCGGCATCATGTACGACCCGCTGGCCTCGGGCTCGGGCATCGGCGTGGACCTGGCGGGCCTGACGGAGTACACCGGCAACACCACGGTGCAGCCGCTCTCCCAGAACGGCGCGCCGGCCGCGACGCTGCAGTCGTTCAGCATCAACCCCGACGGCCAGCTCGTGGGCGTGTTCTCCAACGGCAACAAGCAGACGATCGCCCAGCTGGCGCTCGCGAACTTCAACAACCCGCCCGGCCTGGAGAAGACCGGTGACTCGCTGTACCGCTTCACCGTCAACTCCGGCCTGGCGCAGGTCGGTGCCCCGGGCACCAGCGGCCTCGGCACGCTGCAGAGCGGCGCCGTGGAGATGTCCAACGTCGACCTCGCTCAGGAGTTCACCAACCTGATCGTCGCCCAGCGCGGCTTCCAGGCCAACTCCAAGGTCATCAGCACGTCGGACGACGTGCTCCAGGAGCTGGTGAACCTCAAGCGGTAAGTCCTAGGAGGGCGCCGTGATTCTGCTGACCCGACTCAACGGCCCGGTGTTCGCGCTCAACCCCGACCTGGTCGAGCGGGCCGACTGCACCCCGGACACCGTGATCACGCTCGTCGACGGCACCAAGTACCTCGTCGCCGAGTCGCTGCCCGAACTCGTGGCGCTCGTGCGGCAGTACCGTGCCTCGGTCGTCGTCGAGGCGCAGCACCTGGTCGGGCAGACGCCGGACGAGCGCGCCGAGGCCGCCGCCGAGCGGGTCAAAGAGACCAACGTCGTCCGTCTGCACCGTCGGGAGCGCTAGGCACCATGGATCCGGCAACCCTCGCAGGAATCGTCCTCGCCTTCATCGCGATCTTCGCCGCGATGATCCTCGAGGGCGGCAGTCCCGGCTCGATCTTCCTGGTCGCGCCGCTGGTGCTGGTGTTCGTCGGCACCCTCGGCGCGGCCATGGCCGGCGGCATGCTCAAGGACACCATCGGCCTCGTCGACTCGTTCAAGCGGGTGCTGCTGAGCAAGTCCGCGGTGTACGACTCCCTCGTCGAGGACATCGTCAAGCTGGCCGAGAAGGCGCGGCGGGAGGGTCTGCTGGCCCTCGAGGACGCGATGAAGGAGGTGCAGGACCCCTTCCTGAAGAAGGGCCTGCAGCTCGCGATCGACGGCACCGACTCCGAGGAGCTCGCCGCGATCCTGGAGGCCGAGGTCGAAGCGAAGAAGAAGGCCGACAAGCAGGCCGCGGCGATCTTCACGGCCATGGGCGGGTACGCGCCGACGATCGGCATCATCGGTACCGTCATCGGCCTCATCCACGTGCTGGAGAACCTCAGCCAGCCCGACAAGCTGGGCCACCTGATCGCGGGCGCGTTCGTGGCCACCCTGTGGGGCGTGCTGTCCGCGAACGTCATGTGGCTGCCGATGGGCGCCAAGATGAAACGCCTGTCCGACATCGAGTGCGGGCAGATGGAGCTGGTCATCGCCGGCATCATCAACATCCAGGCGGGTGCCAACCCGCGTCTGGTCGCGCAGAAGCTGCGCAGCCTCCTGCCCCCGGGCGCCTCCAAGGAGAAGGAGAAGGCCGCGTAACCGGCCCACACCGACTCGGCAACCGCCCGGCACTCCGGTGTCGGGCGATCGGCCCGATGTAATCCCCGACGGCGTTACAACGACCTGAAGGGGGCCGCCGGGATGAGTGGTGGTGGACACGCGGCGAAGGCCGGCGCGCACGCCAAGCACAAGAAGGGCGGCCACGAGGAGGAGGAGCACGAGAACCACGAGCGGTGGCTGGTGTCCTACGCCGACATGATGACCCTGCTCATGGTGCTGTTCATCGTGCTGTTCGCGATCTCCCAGGTCGACCAGAAGAAATTCGCCGAACTCAAGAACGGCCTCGCGGTCGGCTTCGGCAACCCCTCCGTCGCCTTCAACGGCGGCGAGGCCAGCCTCATGGAGTCCTCCGACTCCAACAGCCCGATGGACCTCTCCTCCGG
>NZ_JBEPEH010000078.1:0-30940 GCF_040300725.1 Dactylosporangium sp. NPDC000244 | reverse complement strand
AACCCACGCCCGTTCATCTGGACCAAGACCGCCGAAGAGATCCTCGAATCACTCGCCCGATTTTGTAGGCGAATTTCCGGCGCAGCACACTAGTGCGCTGACCAAGAACGTTCACCGGGTTTGAGTGCTACGCGGCTTGCGGTCGTGGGCGTCCCCAGCGTTGTTGGCGTTCGCTGCGGATCCGGGCGCGTTCGCGGCGTTGGGCTGCTAGGACGTCGGGGTGGCGGGCGTTGGCGTTGCGCCAGCGTAGGTATTGCTGCAGGTCACGGGCCAGGACGGTGTGGTTGGGGTAGTTCGAGTTGGCCATCGTGAAGCTGCGGAGCGGTCCGAACTGGGCCTCGATCGGGTTCGCCCAGGACGCGCTGGTCGGCGTGAGACACAACTCGACCCTGTTGCGGGCTGCCCAGGTGCGGATGGCCCGGGTCTTGTTCGCCGACAGGTTGTCCAGGATGACGTAGATCGGCGCACCGTCCGGGCGGGCGGCGCGGATCGACTTGAGCGCGGTCAGGGTGTGATCGCCGCCTTTACGGCGGCGCATCACACCCCAGAGCTGGTCATCGCCGAGGCTGTAGCAGCCGTGGAAGTAGCGGATGCCGTGCGTGCGCTGGTAGGTGGCCGGCAGCCGGTCCGGCCTCGTCTTCGGCGCCCAGCCGGTGCCGTGGTGCGGGCGGATCGACAGCGGCCCGAACTGGTCGAAGGCGAAACACCGGTCCGGAAACGCTGTGGTGACCTGCTCGATGCGGTCGAGCTTGGCGTCGAAGTCCGGATCGCTGGACTCCTTCCACGTGCGGGTGCGCTGGAAGGAGATGTCGTTGCGGCGCAGCAACTGCCGCAACCGCTCCCGGCCCAAATACACCCGCCGGACCTTGTTGGTGGCCAGGTAGTCGGCGAGCTTGCGGATGCTCCAGCGGGTGAACGGGCGGCCCAGCGTCTTCGGCCGGGCCTTGGCCGTCACGACGATGTAGGCCTCATCGTCGGGACTGATACGGCGGGGACGGCCACCCGCCCAGTTAGGGTCCAGCGCGCGCAGCCCGATCTCGTTGAACCGGTGGACCACGTCCCGCACGGTGTCCTCATGCGCCGCGACGAGGCGAGCGATCGCCGGCACCGGCGTGCCCGACGCCGACGCCATGATGATCAACGCCCGGCGGACCCGGATCGATCCGTGCTTACCCCGCCGCACGATCTGCTGCAGCCGCTGGCCCTCCTCATCACTCAGCCGCCGTGCCCGGACCGGCTCAGCCATCCACCCACCTCACCCTTCGACAACGAACCTGATCGCTATCGAGGGTGAGGCCCGTCCGCTCCCTCCGGGCACACCGCAACCGGCGTGTCACCAACCCGGTGAACCTTCTTGGTCAGCGCACTAGCGGCGACCGGCTCGCCTTCCTATCCTGGCGCCAACCAGCGTGCGGCCCGCACCTGATCGCTGGCCACGCAGTCCAAGCGGTATAGGGTCCGGCGTCATGCACCACGACCTACACGTCCACCGGACCCGGGCTTACTACTGGGGTGCCATCTACATCAGCGATGCCGACTGCCGCCAGGACTTCGACATCGACTTCCACCACGGCGGACGGCCGGTTCTCTCCACGGCTGCCCACGTCGCTGTTGTAGTCCTCCATGCCCGCACGGTCGATGAGGGAGAAGCCGACGTCACCCTTGAGGTGCGAGTGAGTACACAACGGGCCGAAGACCTGCCGTACGAAGTCGCCTTCGACGTGCCCTCCGGCCGGCTGTGGATCGGCGACCCTGACGGCGACGATGTGGTCGCACTCCGGCCGGGGCGTTGGTTGCTGCAGTTCGCAGTGGATGATCCCGAGGAAGCACGTCACGTCCAGCTCGTGGCATCACCGCTCTGACGACCGCGGGCGGATGCGGTGCCCGCTCATGTCGCTGACCTGGCGTCTTGACCAAGCATCGAGGGTCGCTCACCCCAGCGGTACGGCGGCATGCCGGTTACGTACTGTGACAGTCGGGCCTGGAGGGAGTCGGCCGACTGTCACCCGTCAAGTGAAGCTGATGTGTAACGGATCAAGTGGAGCGCGACAAGGGTGGTCCGCGTGTTGTCAGGTCCCGGGACATGTTTGACATTCGCGTCCCATCGCATGGAGATAGATGACACGGCATGGTTGAAGCGGTTGCGGCGTGACACGATCACGCGATGGCGGTGATGACCAGGCTTGCGCTGTTTGGGCCGCCCGGGGCGGACACCGCCGATGTGGCCGATCATCTGGCCGTCCGGCTCGGACTGCTGCGGATCTCCATGCGGGAGGCCGCGCAGTCAGCGACGCGCGCGGGGTCGGAACTCGGCGATCAGCTGCGCCGGTTCATGGACGCAGAGCACTCGCCGCCGGATGAGCTCGTCGCCGCGCTCATTCTGCGCCGGCTGGGTGAGCCTGACGCGGCCGGCGGCTTCGTGTTCTGGGCCAGCGATGCGAAGGCTCTGCCGCTCGTGGTGCGATCGTTGGCGCCCCTGGAGATCCAGGTGATCGAGCTGGTTCTAGCCGATGCCGAGGCGACACGGCGGCTGACCGGGCGCCGCCTGTGCCGGGACTGCGGGAAGCTGTGGCACATCGAATCGACGCAGACGCTCGACGCGGACGTATGTGATTGGTGCGGTGGAGAGCTGTTCCAACGGCAAGACGATGCCCCGGCGACCGTCGCGCGGCGTCTGAGCGCGTATCGAGAACGCAGCAGCCCGGTCCTGGAGTACTACCGCGCAGCGGACCGCCTGATCAGCGTCGACGCTACCTGCCCTGCCGAGCACATCGCCGCCGACCTGACCCGCCGAATCGAGCAGCGCTGAGCAAGGCGCGGTGTTCGGCCCGCTGCGATACTCGGCCGATGCCGGATTGAAGTGTCACGACGAAGCTGATCGCGGCGGCGGCCCGAGACCATCTGGCGCCGTTGGGTCTGCGCCAGAAGGGCCGGTCGCGACTGTGATTCGAGGACCGCGGTTGGTGGATGATCTCGTCGACTTGAGCATGCCGGACACGGACCGTGACGTCGGCCGCCCACGATTCTGGCGCCCAGGCATCCGCATGCCGACGAGCGCGCACGTGGTCATGCGCCGAATGCGCGAAGAGTCCGGCGGGCGGGCATCGCTGAGCCGTACTCTTCCGAACGAATCACGTGGATACGATGGGAGGTGCGGGGTGCGGATCTCTCAGGCGCAACGTCGAGTTTGCCGTCGTTTCGGAGTTGAGCCTCTGATTCCCGGCAGAGGCACGATGATCGGCGTTGCACAGGCGCGAGGTCCGGAGCTGCTTCCGCTGAACGCCATCCGCCACCCGCCGGTAGGCCAGACCAATGGCTGGTATGTGTGGCGAGGCGGTCCCATCCCGCAGGACGATGACGACTTCTTCAGCCCGGTTCACGTCGAACATGCGACGGACCGGTTTCCGGACCTGCTGCAGTATCTGGCCCTGCCAGCCGGATGGGGAGTGGTACTTGCTCCCGGATACGAGGACGTCTGGTATGACGAGGCATTTCTCGAGTCCTAACCCGTCAGTCGTCCTGATCTGCCGCCGTTGGTGCGCGGCGGCCGGCCAGTGTTCGTCACAAAAGGTGACCGGCTCGGCGAGGCAGACGCTTCCTGTCTTGCCGAGATCAGTGCGTTGTCTGAGGCGACGTGCTTGGCCAGTCAGCCACAATGATCAATGGGATCGAGTCCGGCGACCGGTACTGGTCCTCGTGAAGGTACTCGATGTGCTGATGCCGGTGGGCGCCTCGGTCCTCGGCGGTCTCGGCTTGGTCGGCCACACCATCGAGCGCGTCCCCGATGATGTCGAGGTACTCGAGGCCGCCGGAGAGATGCAGCACGGTCGTGCCTGGCAGACTGACGAGCAGCGGACCGCTGGTCACCTCCTGCACCAGGGTCCCTCCGGCTATCGCTACCTCCACGGGCTCAGCATGTCCGCGTAGCAGCCGAGCCAGGGCACAGAGTGCGGCTGGCGGACCCGCAAGCTCCAGTTCGCCGCCGCTGACCGAGAGCCGGCAATGCCGGTGATCATCCATCGGCCCCATTGTCGCTGAACTCACCCAGGTCCCAGACACCACCATCAGGGTCGAATAGGTCCGCGCGCTCGGCACTCACCGTTTGTCCAGGGTTGCGTCGATGGTTGTGCGGATCTGCTGAAGGGCTGCAAGGGCTGGCGCACCTTCCCCGGACTCATCCCAGAGCTCACGCCATTCCGAGTCGTCGCCGACGATTCGGTTCAGCGCCCGGACCGCCAAGGCCGGCACGTCGTCGGGTACCTCGATCCTGCCGCCCTCAAGCAGGAAGTCTGGCGCGTAGGAGGAGGTGATCGCGGCACCGCCGGGCAGTTGGGAAGCGACGATGGCGGACGCGGCGATCGCCTCTACCGCCAGATCGCTGTCGAGATAGTCGTCACCGTTGTCGAGGACTGCGGTGAAGGCACTCCGCACCATGGCGGGCCGCTGCGCCGGCGCAGCGTCGTGGAGATCGCCGCACCAGTCGGCGGCGGTGTCATTGTCGAACGGACCGACGTCCCAGGTGCCCATATGGATGCTCCGGCAAGATCGATATTGTGTCTACGACAGGCATAATCGCACGCCGGATGCACCAGGACGCAGCTTTACAGCATCGCGATACCCATCGCCACTGCAATAGCCGACCCGACCGTCGTGACCGTCCTCGACCGTCAGCGGCGCGGTCCCAATCCGCCGCCCACGGCGCGACACACCGCTTGATCAGGTGCACACATCTAGCCGCTGGCCATGCGCGGCCTTCGGGGCGGCCGTTACGCTCCGTACCGAACGTCCCCGGCTGAGCACGTCTACACTGCCGGCGACCCGCACTGTGTTGGCTCGCCTATGTGATTCCTATGCCGGCTTCGTGAGCGAGCCCCGAACTCACGAACACAAGAATCGACCGTCGGCTGTTGGACCCACGCTCGATGACAAACGGGTCCCGAAGTCACCGACGAAGCCACCCAGGAGAGGGTGGCAATGGATGATCGTCTGCAAGGGCGGCTGTCGGCGGTCAAACGCTGGCCATGATGCTCATTCGCCGACAAGCAGGCAACCATTGGCTCGGGGCCGGCGACGGCGGCCGCGGGACGTCCCAGCCTTCCGATCGCCGGCCATGTCGAGGCGCTGATCAGTGGTTGGGTCGGTCAGCGGCCGCCGGCGGCTTCGAACCGCACGATGAGGTCCTGCCGGAGGCGGCCGCGGTCCGACACCGCGAGCTCGTGCTCTCTCGCCCAGGTCCGGATCGCCTGATTGCGGGCGGCTTCGTCCGCAGCCGACCGGACCGGTACCCGGGTCGTGGTGCGGCCGCGCCCGGCGTGACTGATCCGGCCGATCTTCGCCGCCGCCGCAACGTATGGGGCGAGAGCGGCGCGGAGACGTTCGGCGTTCGCGCTGGTGAGGTCGATGGTGTAGTGCGCACCGTCCATGCCGAACGTCACGCTGGTGTCGGCCCGGCCGCCGTCGAGATCATCGACGAGTTCCTCAACCACGCGCTTCGCCATCAACAACCCACTTCCTGAACTGAGCCGAACCGTTGCGACACCAACGTCGTCACCGTACATCGTCGCGCAGCAATCATTCGGGACCAAACGACCGCCGCGGGCGCGGCTGGCGGCGACCGTGACGGCGCAACGAGGCCGGCGCTCATCGCGCCGATGGCCGACCTCCCCCGACTGTGCCCTATCAATGGTGCTCGCCGTCGTCGGCCAGCCACTCCACAACAAACCCCTAATAGCTTCGCCGGGCCAGATGCCGCGATGGTGTTCTACCGCTCATTCCAGAAGGGTGCAGGTTTCGACGGCGGACGGTCCGCCGGCGAAAGCGGCAGCGGCGTTTCGCCGTCAGCTGCCGTCTTGAAGGAGTGTGACGGCGAGTGCCCCGGCCAGGTGGAGGCCGAGCAGGCAAGTCTCTGGGGTGGCCGCGATGCCGTGGCGCGGTTGCCGGTGCCAGACATGCCACGCGATCGCGACCGCCTGCCCTGGTCCCGTGACGCTGCCTCGCGGCCGAACGAGCTCGGGGCGGAATCTGACCGGCATGCCGTCTAGCGTCCAAGGCTCATCCGTGACGGGCGCCCCGCATGATGGAGCTATGGACGACGTAGTCCCCGGCGACGCGACACTTGCGCCAGCTGTGCAGGTCTTATTCGATCTTCCTCAGGAGGGCGATTGGCCACCCGTTAGCAGCGAACCCCTTGGGGCACTCCTGGTGGCGCACGACACTGCACAATTACAAGAATCACCCTTCTTCGCGCGGCATGTCGCGAAGGGTGACCTTCTTCGAGTACGCAGCAGCGAGGACGGTTCGTGGCAACCCGTCGAACGACTGAAGCCGTCGGGAAGTTGCACGATCAGAATCGTCCCCTTCCGAAAGGGGCCGTTGAGCGGTTCGCGTGAACGTGTTCTTGATGCGTTCGCGCCGCTTGGCGTGTCAGGGAAGGGTCATGGCCGATTCAGGATCGTAGCCCTTGACGTTCCCTCCACCGTTGATCTCGTGGCCACGAAACGCGTCCTCTACGACGGCGTCGACGCTGGTTGGTGGGACTACGAAGAGGGCTGTCTCACCGACGCATGGCTGGCTACCGAGCCGGATCGTGGGTGGTCAGGCGAGTAGCGCTCGCGAGGTGCTGGTCAGCGTGCGGCGCATGTTGTCGCGAGGATGCTGCGTCCAGCCGCTTCAAGGCACTCGAACCCGCGGAGGCCATGTGTTGCATGGGGCTCAGCGCGGGAGTGTCGACGGGGGACTTGAAGCCGGGCGGCGGCGTGAGCGGATCCGAGTCGTGCTCGCCCGGGCCCGGTTAGGCGTCGACGAGCCTGCGCAGGACGTCAGCGGCGTGCTGTGTCTCGGCGTCGGTGAGGTCGCGGTGGGTGACTGCCCGGACTCGGTGGCGGCTGAGGGCGATGAGCCGGACGCCGAGGCCGGCGGCGGTGGCGGCGAAGGCTCGGCTGGTCCATCGGGTGGTGGTGAGGTCGATGAGCACGATGTTGGTGTGGACGCGTGCTGGGTCGACAACTCCAGTGGGGGCGAGGGCTTCGGCGAGCATTCGGGCACGGTGGTGGTCGTCGGCGAGGTGGGGGAGATGGTGGTCGAGGGCGTGGAGGCCGGCGGCGGCGAGGATGCCGGTTTGGCGCATGGCGCCGCCCGCGCGTAGCCGCAGTCGGCGGGCTTCGGTGATGTGGTCGCGGGAGCCGGTGAGGACGGATCCGGCGGGTGCGCCGAGCCCTTTGGAGAGGCACACGCTGACGGTGTCGAAGAGCCGGCCGTAGGTGTCGAGGGGGATGCCGGTGGTGGTGTGGGCGTGCCAGAGGCGGGCGCCGTCGCAGTGCAGCCCGACACCAGCGTGGCGGGCGACGCGGTGCAGGGCGGTGAGCCGGTCGATGGGGTGGATCAGGCCGCCGGGGAGGTTGGCGGTCTGTTCGACGGCGATCGCGTCGGTGCGCATGGCGTAGCCGCCGCCGGGGTGGATCATGGCGGTGATGGTGTCGGGGTCGATGAGGCCGTCGGGCGTGTGCCAGGTGCGGGTGGTGATGCCGCCGTGAACGGCGGCGGCGCCGGCTTCGTAGCTGACGAGGTGAGCGTCGCCGGCGCAGAGCAGTTCCCCGCCGTGGGGGACGAGGGTTTGGACCGCGACCTGGTTGGCCATGATTCCGGTGGGCAGGAACAGTCCGGCTTCGTGGCCGAGGATGGCGGCGATGCGGGTTTCGAGTGCGCGGACGGTGGGGTCTTCGCCGTAGACGTCGTCGCCGACGTCCGCGGCGGCCATGGCGGCGCGCATGGCTGGGGTGGGGCGGGTGACGGTGTCGCTGCGCAGGTCCGCGACGATGCCGGTGCTGGTCGTCATGCGGTGGCCCTCTCGAGGCGGGTGGTGAGGTCGTGGATGGTGCCGGCGACGTGGGCGGGGTGTTCGAGGGGCAGGTCGTGGCTGCCGCCGATCCAGTGGACGGTGACGGTGCGGGGTGTGCGGTCGAGGGTGTGGCGGGCGGCGCGGAGGTGCTGTCCGGCGGCGACCGGGTCGCCGGGGCGGGCGAGGATCGCGGTGACCGGGGCGGTGATGCGGGGCAGGAGGGCGGCGGGGTCGGTGTGCCAGAGGCTGTGGGCGAGGTGCCGTTCGTGTTCGACGGCGAGCCGCAACCCGCCGCCGCCTCGCCGTGGGGTGCTGGCGGGGGTGGGCTGGTAGTTGGCGAGCAGTGCGGGGACGGCGTCGCCGGGCAGGCCGCGGCCGTGGGCCCAGGCGGTGAGCATCGCGGCGGTGGGGGCGATGCGCCGGTCGAGCCGCATCGCGTGTTGGGCGTCCCACCAGCTGTCGCCGAACAACTGTTTCGGGTCGTAGATGCCGCCGTCGACGAGACAGAGGCCGCCGGTCAGGTCGGGCCGGTCGGCGGCGAGGTGGAGGGCGACGGCGGCGCCGAGGCTGTGCCCGGCGATGACCGCCTGCCGGACGTGGAGGGTGTCGAGGACTGTGGCGGTGTCGGCGGCGAGGGCGGCAATGGTGTAGCCGCCGGGCGGGGTCGAGGATTGGCCGTGGCCGCGGTGGTCGACGGCGATGATCCGCCGGCCGGGCAGGCGGCGGGTGACGAGGTCCCACCAGCGGTGGGTGCTCGCGAGGCCGTGCAGGAGCACGATCGCCGGGCCAGGTCCTGGTCCATGTCCGGGTGTGTGGTGGACGGCGAGGTCGACGCCCGGGGCGACGGTGACCGTGGTGGTGGTCAGGCGGCTGCTGATGGCACACCTCCGGCGGTGTGGCCGGTGGCGGTGAGCTCGTCGATCGCGGCGGCGAGCCCGGCCGGGGTGGGGTTGCGGGCGACGGTGAGGTAGGGGACGTCGACGGCGAAGGTGTCGCTGAGGGCCACGCACAGCTGGGCGATGAGCAGCGAGTGGCCGCCGGCGTCGATGACGTCGGTGTCGGCGTCGACGGGCTGGTCGAGGGCGGCGGCGACGACCTGCAGCACGCGCGGCAGCGTCCCCTCCGCGGGCGGGTCCTGGGCGGGTGCTGGGGTGGCGGCGCTCGTGGCCCAGTGGCGCAGGGCGTCCCGGTCGGTTTTGCCGCCGTCGGTGAGCGGCAGGGCGGCCACGACCCGGACGGTGGCGGGCACGGCGAACGCCGGCAGGACCGCCGCCGCATGGCCGCGGATCTCCTCGGCGGCGCGGGCGACGTCCGCGGCGGTGGTGGGGGCGTGGGAGGTGACGATGTAGGCGGTGAGCCGGTGGCCGGTGGTGACGACGGCGCAGGCGGCCACGGCCGGATGCCCGGCGAGGACGTGTTCGACTTCGGCAGGGTCGATCCGGTGTCCGCGGACTTTGATCTGGTCGTCGGCGCGGCCGAGGAAGGTGAGGGTGCCGTCGCCGCGCCGGGCGGCGAGGTCGCCGGTGCGGTACCAGCGCCGCCCGGCCGGGTCGGTGGTGAACCGGGCGGCGGTGGCGGCCGGGTCGGCGGCGTAGCCGCGGGCGACGCCGATCCCGCCGATGAGCAGTTCCCCCGGCATCCCGGTAGGCAGCGGCTGGTCGTGGTGGTCGACGACCTGGACGGTCACGCCGGGCAGTGGTGTGCCGATGTGCACTGGCTCGCCGGGGCGCAGGTCGCCGATGGTGGCGGCGACGGTGGTTTCGGTCGGCCCGTAGCCGTTGCAGACCCGCCGGTGCGGGGCGGTCCAGCGGGTGACGAGCCGCGGCGGGCAGACCTCGCCGACCGCGACGACGGTCCGCAGGTCGGGCAGGTTGTGGGCGGGCAGCGCGGCGAGGACCGACGGGGTGAGGGTCGCGACCTCGACCCGCGCGTCGCGCAGCAGCCGGGCCAGGGCCGGGCCGCCGTGGCGGACGTGGGGCGGGGCGAGGACGAGGGTCCCACCGGCGGTGAGGGTCATGAGGATCTCGCCCATGGCGGCGTCCCAGGACCAGGCCGCGAACTGCAGCACCCGGGTGCCCGGCCCGACCGCGAACCGGTCGGCGAGGGCGGTGGCCATGTTGACCGCGCCCGGATGTTCGATCAGGACGCCGCGTGGGGTGCCGGTCGATCCGGACGTGCACACCACGTAACACAGCGGCCCACGAACCGCCGGCACCGCATCGGCGCCGATGCCGATGCCGGTGTGGGGTGCGGGGGCGGTGAGGCCGGGGATCGGCCGGGCGGTGCGCAGGTGCCGCACACCGCAGCGGGCGATCATGTCCCGCAGCCGAGCCACCGGCCAGGCGGGGTCGAGGCAGAGCACGGCACCGCCGGCCCGCCACACGCCGAGCAGTTGCACGAGGCCGTCGACGGCGCGGGGGTAGGCGACGCCGACGACGTGTTCGGCGGTGACACCGCCGGCGGCGAGGTCCGCGGCGGCGGCATCAGCCGCGTCTGCCAGTTCCTGGTAGGTCACCGCGGCGCCGGTGGTGTCGATGACCGCGGTGGTTTCCGGGGCGGTGTCGGCCCAGTACCAGATCAGGTCCTGCACGGCGACGGCGGTCTGGGCGGGGGTCATCGGGCACCGGCCGTGGTGTGCAGGGCGACGGGCAGGTGGGCCAGGCCGCGAAGGTTGGCGTTGCGCCGCCACGGCCGTCCCGGCAGCGGGTCGAGCCGCGTGCAGCGGGTGGTGAGCAGCCGGATCGCGGTGGCGACCTCGAGGCGGGCGAGGGGCGCGCCGAAGCAGGCGTGGGGGCCGTGGCCGAACGTGACGGCCCGTCCGGGCCGGTCGAGCCGTATCCGGTCCGGGTCGGGGAAGACGGCCGGGTCGCGGTTCGCGGCGGCGAGCATGAGCACGACGGCGGCCCCGGCGGGCAGCACCTGCCCCGAGGCGAGCGTGACCGGTTCGAGGAGCCGGCGGGCGGTGTACTGGGTCGGCGGATATCGGCGGCCGAGCTCCGCGACGGCGTCCGGGATCCGGTCGGGGTTGTGGCGTAGCAGCGCCCACAGCCACGGCTCGTCGGCCAGGGCCATGACCGCAGCCGACAGCAGGTTCGTGGTGGTCTCGCTGCCGGCGGTGACCAGCAGCATCAGGTTCGCCAGCAGCGCGTCGCGGCTGATCGTCCCGGCGTGCATCGCCGCGATAAGCGCGTCGATCATCGCCGTGCCGGGGGACCGTTCCCGGCCGGCGATATGGTCGCGGAGGAACCCGGCCAGCTCGGCGACGGTGCGCAGGATCGCGGCCCGGCCGGTGGTGGGGACGTGGCCGGGCGCGGCGACCACGTCGCCCCAGGCGAGGGACCAGCGGCGGATCGTCTCCGTGCTGATGGCGGCGGGGATGGCGAGCAGGGACCGGGTGACGTCGATCGGGATGCGGGCGGCGAACCCGGCGACCATGTCGGCGTCCGGCCGGCCGGTCAGGTCGTCGAGGGCGGCGGTGACCGCCGCCGTGACCGGCTCGGCGAGGGTCGTGCGGACGTGACGGACCTGGACCGGCTCGGCCAGGACCCGCCGCAGCCGCCGGTGGCCGGCGCCGTCGGTGAACGACACGTGCAGATCCAGCGCGGTGAACGCCGCCTCGAGCCCGGCCCCGGGGAACCGGGCGAGGCTGCCGGCGTGGTCCATCCGCGCCGACGCGGCCGGATGCGCCAGGAGCAGCTGCACGTCGGCATGCCGGGCCACCAGCCACCCGCCGGTGACCGGGTCGAACACCGTCCCGGCGGTGAGGAGCCGGTCGTAGAACGCGGACGGGTCGGCGATGGTGCCCGGGTCGTGCAGGCAGGCCAAGCTGTATTCGAGACGCTGGTCGGGGGCTGCGATGGGCATGATGCTCCTGTCACCTGGGGAAGAGGATCGGGTCAGCGGGACGCGGGGGCCGTGCGCCGCCACTGCGTGGGTGTCGGGTGGCTCGCCGGTCGGCTGGTGTGGTGCCGGCCGAGCGCGGCGAGGAGCCGGTCGCCCGCCAGGCGGGCCACGGCCATGCCGGCCCCGCCCGGGTCGGCTGGCGCCAGCCAGCGCAGCACCGCCACCGGCGAACCGTCGCGGCTGGCGGGGCCCCGGGTACTGGCGGCCAGCAGACAGGTCGATCCGGCCGGGATGCGCACGCCGCCCAGCAGGACTGTCTGGGTCGTCACCCGAAGCCACCCGGCGACCGTCGGCATGCCGGCCGCGGCGGTGTCGAGCAGTCGTGCCCGGGCCGTCTGGTCGTGGGCCAGACGTGTGATGCCCGGCCGGCCTGCCGTGGCGGTGCGAGCGGCGATGACGTCCAGGAGGCGCGGCAGGAACGCGGCGGTCGCGTCCCAGACGGTGGCGAACAGGGCGGCCCCGACCGCGGCGATCTCGGCGGCCTCGAGCCGGTCGGCGTCGGCACGTCCGTAGGCCTGCAGGTCGTCGAGCACCGTGCCGGCGCGGATGCGCCCGCTGGTGGTGTGGCGGCGCATGGCGTGGGCGATGGCGGCGCGCAGCAGGACGATCGGCAGGACCGCACGGGCAGCGGACGTCACGGATTCTGGCGCGACCTGGAGGTCGTGCGCGACGGCGGCGGCCGCCGCGGCGTCGATCCCGAATACCGCCCCGGCGATGGCGCCGGCCGCATGCTCGACCATGCTGCTGCCGCCGAGCAGCGGGTGGCCGTCGACGGGGCCGGCGAGCTCCGCCACGATCGGGGCAAGAGCCGAGTCGATGCTGCTGCCCCACAACCGTCGGGCGCTGCGGGCACTGGCTGGCCACACCAGCCGCAGCACCGCTCGCACGCGATGGTCGAGCGGCAGCCCCGCCATCGGCATCGACGTCTGCGGCAGGCCCCGATCTGGGCCCGGCGTGCTTCGGCCGGCCAGCGGCGGCACCGGAACCTCGGCGAACGTCAGCGGGTCACAACATGCCTGCGCCACCAGCGTCTCGCCGGCGATCACCCACAACCCGGACACCGCGTCGAACGCGATCCGCTCGGCGCCTCCAGCCGCTTGCTGCAGCAACACCGCGGGGCCGGCGGTGAGACGATGCACCGGGTCGAACCGGAACGTCCCGGCCCCGGCCGGCAGGCTGCCGTCGGCGGCGTCCAGCCACGGGCTCATGCCGCGGCTCCCGGCCGCCGCAGGGGCTGCAGCCGGAACCGGCCGGCTGCGACGACGAGCAGGTGACGGACCCGCGGATCCGGCACGAGCTGCGCCTCGACCGCGGCGGCCGCCGCCCGCAGCCGCTCAGCCAGGGCACGGCCGGACCGCGAGACGGACAGTTCCACCTGGCGGCGATCCCGGCCCGGCGTACTCCGGGAAAGCAGACCCAGATGCTCCAGCCGGGCCACGGCGCTGCGGGCGGTGCCGTGCGCCATCCCGGCCGCCGCCGCGACCGCGTGCAACCGGACCGCAGCATCGGCGTCAGCGACCACGGCGAGGACCGCGAACGCGGTCAGGCTCAACCCGGCCGGCTCCAGCACCTGCCGCTCGACCGCACCACGGACCTGCGACGCCATCCGCGACACCGCGAGCACCACCGCCCCAGGCGGTTGCTGCGGCATCAGCGGACCGGCCGGCGCTGCGATCGGCGCCGTCACCGGGCACCGGCCCGCCGCCGCCAGCGCAGCATCGGCTCGGCTCTGTGCCGATGACGCCCCCGATACGGCCGCACGGCCGCTGCCAGCCGATGCCGGCCCGCACCGCGACGCACCTGATGATGACCTGTCATGTGTTGCCCCTGTCGGCGTCAGACCCACGACCCTGCGCGAGCGGCCGGCATCCGGCGGCTGATGATCGCCGCGGCGCCGCTCGCATCGACCTTGTCGTGGCCCGCCGACCGGCGGAAGTGAGCCGCCGTTAGCCAGGGCCGGCGGCATCCACGGCACACCCCGGCGCCGACGACCCGCGTTGGGCTGCCGCGGCGCCATGTCACGCGTCGTGGTCGCCGGGCAGGTCCGACGGTGCGGGAAGATCACGCAGCCGGGTCCGCCGCTGCCCGGGCGGCGGCGTGGCCGGATGCCGCATCCCCGGCGCGAAGACCCGCGGCTCGCCGTCGGTCTTCGCGTGATACATGGCGATGTCCGCGCGGCGCAGCGCCTCAGCCCAGTCGAGCCCGGCCGCGTCGGCGAGACCGAACGACAGCATCTGCACGCCCCGCCACACATACCCGGCGAGCTCGCGTTGGATGCGGCGGGTGTTGTACCAGGTGTCGATGTAGGTGAAGATCGCGTTCTCGGCCTCGTCACGGGTCCGCCAGCTCGTGCGATAGACCAATTCGATCTTGAGCGTCGACCAGAAGTTCTCCATCAGGGCGTTGTCGAACGAGTCGCCGACGGATCCCATGGACGGCCGGATTCCGTTGTCGGTCAAGCGTTGCGAGAAGCGGAAGCTCGTATAGTTCGAGCCCCTGTCGCTGTGATGGATGAGCTGGCCGTTTCGGACGTCGCGGGACCAGATGCCGTACTCGAGCGCGGCCAGGATGAGGTCGGTGTTGCAGCGGTCGCCGGCCTTCCAGCCCACGATCCGGTTGGAGAACGCGTCCCGGACCGTGGCGAGCCAGAACGCGCCTTCGCCGCACGGAATCCGGGAGGCGTCAGCGACCCACAGCCGGTCCGGCGCGGCCGCGGTGAACTGCCGGTTGACGAGATCCGGTGCGGGCGTCGCCCGCGGGTTTTGCCGGGTCGAGGGGATCCGCCACTGTTTGCGCAGGAACGCCCCTGCCGGCCGGCGGCGCGCATCAGCCGCTCGACGCGTTTGCGGCCCACCTGGCGGCCTTGACGGCGCAGCGTGGCATGCACCCGAGGGCTGCCATAGGTGCCGCCGGACGCCTCGTGGATCTCGGCGATCTCTGCAGTCAGCTCCGCGTCCTGCCGGCGCCGGCGCGACGGGCTGGCGGCCTGGCGCAGCCAGCCGTAGTAGGTGGAGGTCGCCACGCCGATCACCCGGAGGACAGGCTCGACCCCGAAGCGGCCACGAAGCTGCTGCACCAGCTTCACGACCGTCGCCGGGTCGGGTCGAGTTCCGACGCGAAAAAAGCTGATGCGGCCTTGAGAATCTCGTTGGCACGCTTCAGTTCCGCGTTCTCTCGCCGCAACCGCCGCAACTCCTCGGATTCCACAGTGGACGGCTGATCCGGCCGTTCACCGTGATCCGCCTCGTCTTGGCGGATCCAGTTGCGCAACGCCTCGGGATGCACACCCAGCTGCTCCGCCAGCCGCTTCATCACCGGCTTCGGATTCGACTCCCGATACAACCGCACCGCACGGGCGCGAAGCTCATCGGAGTACTTCCTCGGTGCTGCCACGAACGACTCCCTCCACGGTCAATCAGACCATGATCGAAAGCCTCCGAGGTACCGGGGGAAACCTCAGTGCGCACCATCATGGTGGGCAAGCGCGGCGTGCCTGGCATCCCTGTCGACCCGGCACACGGGCTGGTCTGGACCGCGATTCGCGACACGGTCCACCGTGGTCTCGCGGCCGACTGCACGCCGCAGCCTCTTCAACGCACTACTGCTGCGTGACCGTCGTGGCCGCGGCGGAGGGTTGGAGACGAACGTGACGACGAAGCCTCACGACACCAGCACCGATGGCGTCACGCCGCTCATCGCCTTGGCCAACGTTGCGTTGGTCGGCGTGCCAGCGGCGTATGCCTCTACCGGGTCCATCTTGATCACTGCGCTCGCGGCGCTCGCGGCGCTCGCGGCGAGCGTCATCGTGCTGGCCTACCTGCTGTGCCGGCTGCGATGCACCCACGCTGAATAGCTGATCCAAAAATTTTGTGGGGTGTGACTGCACGTTCTGACTGCGCGCGCACACTAGAGAACCGAGACCTGCCAGGACGGCACATCGCGGTCCTGGCAGGTCTTACCCGAGTGCGCCCTCGGTGGCCGAGCAGTTCTGCCGCTCGGCCACCGATGGGGCATCCGGAACGTCCGGATCAGCTCTGAAAGGGACAAGGAGCCCGATATGACCAGAGACGTGGCTGTCTATCGCCAACCTAGGAGTAGCAGATGTCCGACCAGAGCAAGACGTCGTCCACGCCATCGGCCGCGGAGCTCGCCGAGTTCGCCGAGTTCGCCGAGTTCTTTCGGGCCACGCGCAAGCAGTTGATCGCCTTCTTGCTGCGCAACGGCACGAGCCAGCCCGACGCCGACAACTTCGCGCAGGAGGCGATGATCAGTCTGTTCAAGGTGTGGGGGAGCGTTACGAACCGGACCGCGTATGTCTATAAGGTCGCCATCCGGGCCCTCAACACGCATCGGGCGCAGCGCCGCCAGGACCGCGGGCTGATTGTGAAGATGGCGAAGCTGGGGGAGTGCACGGCGACGGTGGTCTCACCGGGAGTGGAGCTTGTCCGGTGGGCCCTGCGGAGCTTGAAGCCGGAGCAGCGGCTCGTGATGGCGCTGACGGTCGACGGGTTCAAGCCGGCCGAGATCGCTGAGCTGACCAGCCGGAGTGCCGCGACGGTGCGGTCGAACCTCCGGTTCGCTCGGGAAAACCTGCTCAAGAAGCTGGACATCAGCGAGGAGGGAGGAGTGACATGGACCGCAACCAGCATGCCCAGCTCGACGAGCTGCTCAAGTCCGAGCGGGCGGCAACACTCGACGCCCTCGATGTCGACGTCGAGCAGCAGCTGAGCGAGATCTACCGCAAGGTCGGCGTTGACCTCGCCGCGGCTGCGAGTGAGGCATCGACAGCTGCGAGCCCCCGCGGATGGTTCCGTACCGCGACGGAGCCCGGAGCCGGATGCGGCGCCGGGCTCCTCAGGCATTTGCGCTCAGCTGGCGGCGGCCCGTAGGCAGGGCATGACGCGCTGCACGGGTCGGTAGGTCTCCGGGTCGAGGTTCTCGGGGACCTCGATGTCACGCTGGGCGAGCACATCGCATTCCAGCAAGATCATCGATCCGTTCAGGTCCAGCACGCCGGCCCGTCGGGGCTCAACCGCAGACGCCCGCGCAGGATGACGCAATGTCCACCCGCCAGGATTGACGGCCCAGGCTCAGCTGCGAGCTTCATGTTCAGACCCCAACTGATCTCAGTGATGATCGTCCACTCGACATGGTGGCGCCCAAGGGCGGCATCCGGCGCGCCCCAGCACGACACCGCGGTCCGGCCGACAGGGGTCACGACCTGAGCAACGGGGAAAGGACTCCACGCCAACTTGCGGACCTTCTCAACCTCGACCAGCACCCTGCCATCATGCCCCGCCAGTGGCCGCCCAAGGGCAGACCAATGACGAGAGGGGTGCGCCCGCCGGCCGGGTGGCCGGCGGGTGCGCCCAGTGGAATCTTCGACCGTGGCTACAGGACAGTTCCCCCCATGGAGGTGAGGGTCGACCAGCCGCTGCCGCTGTTGGTGTACTTCGCGAGCGTCCCGGAAGTGCTCAGGTAGACCTCGGTCCGGCCGCTGACGAAGTTGTAGACCGGCATCGCACCCCCGGCCATGTGGTCGTTGGCGCTGGTGCCGCCCAGGTTCGTCGGCCCCTGCCAGCCCGACGTCGAGGTGTATTTTTCGGTGAGGTTGCCACCGGAGTTGCAGTAGACCTCCACCGCGTGCGCTGCCGGGTCGTAGTACGCGGCGGGGGCGCCCTGACTCACGGTGGCGCCCAGGCTCTGCGGCGCCGACCAGCTCGTGGACGCGTTCCAGTACTTCTGCGTCAGCTGCCCGGCTGAGGTGGCGTAGTACACCTCGCCGTTGTTGTTCGTCGGATTGAACAGCGCCGAGGGCGACCCGCCCATCGCGGCGCCAAGGCTTACCGCGGTCCAGCCCGTGCCTTGGACCCAGTACTGCTCGCTGAGCGTGCCGCCCGAGTTGAAGTACACCTCGGCGTGATTGTTGAAGGCGTTGAACATCGCCGACGGCGAGCCGGTGATCGTGCCGCCCAGGGCGAGGGCGGTCCAGGCGGTCGCCTGCGTCCACCACACTTCGCGGAGCTGGCCGCCGTCGTTGTAGTACACCTCCATTGCATTGTTCACCGGGTTGAACAGCACCGCCGGCGATCCGGACATCGACGAGCCGCCGATCGTGCCGATGTTGTGCCAGATGCCGTCCGCGCTTTGATAGGACTCGGTCAGGTGCCCGCTGGAGTTGTAGTAGACCTCGGTGGCGTTGTTGACCGGGTTATAGATCGCCACCGGGGTCCCGTCGGTCACTGTCCCGGTCGGCCCGCCGGTCGCGGAGCCCGTCTGCGTGCCGAGGCTCGACCAGCCCTGCGCCAGCGCGTTGCCCGTTGAGCGGTAGTAGATCTCTACCCGGCCGCGCAGCGGTGTGTAGACGGCTGGCCCGCCCGTGCGTGGGTAGGTCGGCGCCGGCGGGTCGCCGGCGTTGGCCGTGCCGGAGGACCAGCATACGCCGTTGGCGGGGGTGTAGCAGACGAAGTTTCCGTCGGTCTGGAGTACGAACACGTTGCCGTGGCTGCCGCTGGTGGCGCTTGCCCACAGCGCGGAGCCGGCGGTCTTGGCTGCGGTGGGGTAGATGACGAGGTTGCCGTCGTACTGCATCGTCAGGACCGCACCGGGGTAGCCGGCCGTTCCGTAGGTCTTGGCGAGTACCCCGGTGCCAGTCTCGGTCACGGTCAGCAGCCCGTTACTGAACGTTAGCGTCCCCGCGCGGGTACGCAGCGTCGTGCCGCTCGGGTATACCAGGTCCTCGGACTGCATCAGGATGTTGTCGCCGTCGCCGGAGAGGGTCACCGCGTCGGCGTGCGACAGTGCGACCGCGTAGGTCTGCACCGAGGAGATTTGGCCGTTGAAGACGTCGTCGCGGAGGCCGCCGGCCTGCGTGTCGCCGATCGAGACGCCGCCGGTCGTGGCGACGGTCGTCGTGTGCGCTATAGGCGGGGTCGATGCGGCCCCGATGTAGAGGCTCATCTTGTGCGTCGCCACGTCGAACACGCCGGTCAGGTGCACCCAGACGCCGAGCTGAATCGCGTCAGCCGACGAGACCGTGTCGTAGGCTGCGGTGGTGGTGCTGCTGGACATCGCCATGCTCCAGTGGTGCGTGCCCCGGTCGGCGTAGAGCCGGACGGTCGCGTTGCTCGTGCCGTTCTGGGCGAAGACCGTCCCGCGGTAGTCGGCGGGTTTGACCCAGGCGCTGATGCTGAAGCTGCTCGCCGGGTCGACCGCGCCGCCGGGCGCGGCGATTGTCACCACGCCTCCGGTGCCGTCGAGGGCGAGGTCCGGGCTGAACAGGTCGCCGCGGTGCCAGGCCGCGCCGGTGCCGGTCAGCGAGCCGGCCATGTCGGTGACCTCGCCCGTGCCTTCGTTGAGCGGCCAGTCGTGACTCACGGCGAGCAGCGAGTCGGCGGCCGGGGTGGTGCTGATGGTCGCGGTGCCGCCGCTGATGGTGATTGGGTACGTGCGCCCAGTGCGGGTGTCCTCGACAGTGCGTACGTCCGGGGTGCCGTCGCCGTTGACGTCCTGGAGCTGTAGCTGCAGGGTGAGGGTCTTTGCCGCGTTCCAGATGCCCAGACTGTATTGCTGTGCGAACGCGAGTGTCCCGGCGCCGTAGTCGACGGTGATGCCGGTCCAGAGGTACAGAGCACCCGTGGACTTTTTCCACAGCAGCAGGTTGGTCGCGCCGGAGCTGCTTTGGTTGCTCGCCAGCGTCCAGCCGCCCCACGCGCTGCCGTCGGGGGTGGCCCGGCTCAGCCCGTAGGTCATCGCGTAGCCGCCGGTGCCGTTGGAGTTCGGGAAGTAGTTCAGCGCGCTGCCGTCGGCGGTGACGCCGAGCAGGTCCGGATAGAGGAATCCGGAGGATGCGGCGTTGCCGGCGTTGACGAGCTGCGCCGGAGCCACGCCGGCGGTGTCGGTTATGGTGCCGGCGGATAGGACGCTCGCGCCGTTCTCCAGTTGTAGCGCCGAGCCGTCGCCGGATCCGGTGATGATGACTGCGGTTCCGATCTGGTCGCCGCCGGGGTAGTAGACGAGGATGTCCTGCTGGCTGCCGCCGGTGAAGTGCCCGGTGATGACCTGGCTTCCGGTGTACTGCGTCGGGGCGGTCAGGTTGGTCGCGAGGTGGTTCGGGACCACGCCGGTGCCGTTGACGCCCGCGTCGGTCATGGCCGCGTTGAGGTGTACCCCGGCGGTGCCGCGTGCCTGCCATAGCCCGGCCGGCAGGCCGTTGGCGCCGCCGACGGCCAGCAGGTCCGGCCGCCCGTCGCCGTCGAGGTCGTGGTCGCCCTGCACGGCAGCGGTCACAGCGGTGAACGGCCGCGAGCCGGTGTCTCCGAAGTTGCCGCCGGCGCTCATCGCGGTGACGGCGATCGTGTTGGCGAACCGGTTCGGTTTGATGCTGAACGTTGCGCCGCCGTCGATGTTACTGGCGGCCACGGTGACTGGCGGGCGGCCGTTGAGCTGGTAGGTGTATGCGGTCGGCAGCGTCCCCGGGCCGGGTGTCACGGAGACGCTGACGTTCTGCCCCTGGGTGCCGCCGTTCGGCACCTTGACGGTGGGGGCACCCGGCCGGGTCGGGTCGAAGGCGAAGGTGCATACGTCCGACAACGGGCTGTCGGCTATGCCGTCGTTCGCCTTCACCTGCCACGAGAACTGCGTCACGCCGCCTGGGGAGTTCGTCTTGAGCGTGTTCTCGTCGACGATGAGATTCGCGTTCGAGCCGGAGGCAGGCGTAAGCGGGTTCGTGCCGGTGGACTTGACGACCTGGTGCGGGCTGGTGCCCGTCTTCCATACGTCGATCGCTACGCTGAGCTGGCCACCGTCGGGGTCGCGCACGGGAGCGAAGAGGCTGACGTCCGCGTCGCCGACGATCGTCGGGTTCGACGCCATACAGTCGGTCGACGGCGACGTGAACAGGCCGACCGGCTTGGACGGCGCGTGGTTGTACGTAATGGACAGTTGCGGGGAGGAGGCGTTGAACTCCTTGTAGGCGTTCACGTCCGTGGCCTCGTTGCGCCCGGTGAGCACGAAGGTCTGCGTGCCCTTGCCTCCCGACACGTCCGCCTGCACCGTGGACAGGACGTTGAAGCCGACGCTGGCCGCGGGGCAGCTGCTGTTGTACCCGTGGGCGACGTTCTGCGAGTCGACGGCCGAGCCGAGGCTGACGCCGGACCAGCTGTCCCACTTCGCGTTGGAGCTACTCAGCGTCGTGGACGGCGCATAGACGTCAACGTAGCGGGCCGAGCATGAGTACGACCACTCCTCCGTCGCGGTCAGCTTCGCCTCGTTGATCGTCGCCCCGGCCAGCGCGCTCGGGATCGAGAAGTTCAGCAGGGTGTGCGACCAGATGCCGCCGCTGCCGGAATTGCCGACCTGCATACGCCCGTTCGGGTCGGGGGTCTTGTTGTAGTAGAAGGTGCTCGGGAAGTTCTTCGTGATCGTGGCCCAAGCGGACTTGCCCTGGTTCACGGGCGTCCACGTGGGGTCGATGAAGACGGGGAATTTCGTCCCGCTTGCCTGCATCATGGCCGCGTCCGGCGACAGGGATAACTCCCCGCCGTCGACGCTCACGCGCAGAGCCTTGGCCGGTGCGCCCGAGGAGTCCCACATGGTCGGCGTGGGCGCGGCGAAGACGGGCCGACCGTGCGGGTCGGCGGCGGTGAGGTTCCCGTTCCCGTCGGCACTGATCGTTGCGCCCGTGGCCTGCGTCGCCATAGTCAGCGTCTGCAGCTGCGGGTTGGTCGCCGCAGCCGCGGTGTGCACGACAAAGACCTGGGAGAAGCCCCCTTGGGTGTCGGCGGTGACGACCAGGTCAACATCCGGAAGGACCCCGGTGTAGGTGGCCCGGTTGCCGGACAGCGTCGGCTTCGGCAACGTCATCGGGGCGGTGAGCTGGAGGCCGGCGCCGTTGCTGCGCAGTGAGGCGATGGGCGCGGTCCCGCCGCCGGAGAAGCTCACGGGGCTCGTGGTCACGGCCGGGGCGACGGTGCCGTCGGCGTTGGCGTGCAGGGTCGGGTCGAGCCCCACCCAGGCGGTGCCGACGTGCTTGCGGACGGGCTGAGCGGCGGTGGTCAGCGTCAGCGACCCGTCGGGATTGGCGGTCAGGGTGTCGGTGGGGGTCGTCGCGCCCTCGACGGGCACCGGTGCCCCGGTGGTGCGAGCCTTGGCGATGGCCTCGGACTCGGTCAGCGGCCGGTCGGCGGTGACCTGGGCCGGCACGGCCGGCTGCTGTGGTGCGGCGACCGCAGGCTGCACGGCGACGCAGGTGACGGCGGCTGCGGTCAGCAGGCTCGAGAGCCAGACTGTCCGCCGCGCAGGGCGGGGCACGCGCACAAGCACGCTCCTTTGTAGACAGTGAACGCACGGAAGCATCCACTGCCCCCGTGGTGGGCGCACCGTACCGCAGTCGAAGGTCCTGGCAACACCACATGCGTCGGGTCTGATCCGGCCACCGGAAAGCGTCTATCGACACTGTACAGATTTCGACGGAGATGAATGTCACAACGCAATCGTCATTCGATGACGATTCGGACAGATAGACAGTCTTTGGGCCTTGACGATCTTGGATGCAAGGCCGGAGGCTCCTTGCGATCCACGTCGGATCCTGAATCGGGGGACAGCTCTGTGGCTTCGTTGTCACGTGTTCGAGGCCGACTGGCCGCCTTCTCGGCCGCCCTGCTGCTCGCTACGACGCTGAATGTCGTTCCGGTGCCCGCGTGGGCGTTGCCGCCGAGGCAGGCGCCGGCGGTGCCGGCCTCGCCGTCGGTGCAGCATGTGACAAAAGCGGCATCAAGATTCGCACCGCCGAAGGACACCTCGACGCCGTATCGGGCCACGGCCACGGCGTGGCCGGCCGAGTCCGCGCTGAACGGGCGGGTGAAGGTGCTGGGCCATGACAAGGCACTCGCGGCCGGCATCGACGGCGTGCTGCTGTCGGTGGCGCCGGCGACGGGCGATACCCAGGTCAGTCTGGACTACGGCTCATTCGCGCAGGCCTACGGCGGCAACTATGGCTCCCGCCTGCGGATGGTGCAGCTTCCCCCATGTGCGCTGAGCGATCCCCAGCGGGCCGAGTGCCGAACTGCGACGCCGCTCAAGTCGACGAACAGCCGCTCGGCGCATACGGTAACGGCGACGGTCCCGGCACAGTCCAAGGACGTCGTGCTGGCGGCGTTGTCGAGCACCGACCCGGGGCAGGAGGGCGGCGCGGCCGGCAACTACGCGGCGACCGGACTCAAGCCGTCGGGGTCGTGGACGAGCGGCTCGAACACCGGCGCGTTCACGTACAGCAACCCGATCGTGGTCCCGCGTGCGGCCGCCGGTCCGGTGCCGAGCGTGGCGCTGGCGTACAACTCCAGCTCCGTCGATGGACAGACCTCGGCGACTGCTGCGCAGTCGTCGTGGGCCGGCGACGGCTGGACGACGCCGGACTCGTACATCGAGCAGACGTTCGTGTCGTGCTCGGACAAACCGGAGGGCTCCGCGCCGCCGACCGTCACCGCCGACATGTGCTACGCCGGGCCGATCCTGACATTCTCGCTCAACGGCACCTCCGGCTCGCTGGTGTGGGACGCGGCCAAATCGGTGTGGAAGCCGCAGAGCGACAAGGGCGAGGTCGTCGCCCACGTGACCGGTTCGGGCAACGGCAGCGGCACGTATAACACTGATTACTGGACCATCACGACCCGTGACGGCACGCAGTACTCCTTCGGCCGCAACCACCTGCCCGGCTGGGCGAGCGGCAACGCAGCCACGAACTCGGTCGACTCCGAACCGGTCTACTCCGCCCACGCTCCGGACACCACCCACACCGACCCGTGCTGGAACACCACCTACACGCTGTCGGTCTGCACGATGGCGTACAAGTGGCACCTGGACTACGCCGTCGACGTACACGGCAACGCGATGTCCTACTTCTACAACCAGGACACCAACTTCTACGGCGAGCGCAACGGCGCCAAGAAGACCTCCTACGTCCGTGACAGCCACCTCGCCCGTATCGACTACGGCTTCACCGACGGCAACGCCTACGGGACCGTGCCGAACCAGGTCGTGTTCAACACCGGGGACCGCTGCCTATCCGGCACCTGCCAGCCGCTCAACGCCGCCAACGCGCCGAACTGGCCTGACGTGCCGTTCGACTTCATCTGCGCGGCCGGCTCGAGCACCTGCCAGGCCGGGTCGCCGTCGTTCTTCTCCACGGTCCGTCTCACCTCGATCGAGACACGGCAGTACTCCCCGGCCGCATCCGCGTATAAGACCGTCGACTCGTACGCACTGAGCCAGACGCTCCCAGCCCCACACGACCTGACCTCGCCAGCGCTCTGGCTCTCCTCGATCACCCGCACCGGCTACGACATCAACACCGGCGCATCGATCACGAACCCGCCGGTGACGTTCACGCCGACGATCTCGATGCCGAACCGGGTGAGCTCGGCGAGCTTCCCGGAGCTGGACCGCTTCCGCGTCCAGTCGGTCACCACGGAGACCGGCGCCGTCATCACCGCCACCTACTCGCTGACCGATCCATGCACGGCGCCGGTGAGCATCGCGCCGGCAAGCAACACCTCATCGTGCTATCCGGTGAACTGGACGCCAGACGGATACAGCGCCCCGTTCCTGGACTGGTTCAACAAGTACGTCGTCACGAAGGTCACGATCACCGATCCGACCGGGCTCGCCCCGGCCACGACGACGAGCTACCAGTACCTTGGCGGCACGGCCTGGCACTACGACGACAACGAGGTGGTGCAGTCCAAGTACCGCACCTACGGGCAGTTCCGCGGCTATGGCGACGTGAAGACCTTCACCGGCGACGCGACAAACGACCCGCGCACACTGTCGGAGACGACCTACTACCGGGGCATGTCGCACAACAACGGGGGCGCCGCGCTCAACATCACCGACTCGCAGGGCGGTACGCACGACGACACCGACCAGCTCGCCGGCAGCGCACTGGAGACCACGTCGTACCTCGGCGAGGGCGGCGGCATCGATAACTCCACGATCACGTCGTACTGGGTCTCGGCCGCCAACGCGTCCCGCAGCCGCACCGGGCTACCCGCGCTGACTGCGAACTACGTCGCCGTCGCCGAGACCTTCGCCCGCCAGGCGACGACATCGACGGGCAGCACCGTGTGGCGCTATACGGAAACTGACACTACCTACGACACCGTGTCCGGGCTGCCGACGGCCGTCTACGGCCACACCGTTCCGGCGGACACCGCCTTCGATCGGTGCACCACGACGACGTACGCCGCCGCGAATACGACCAAGAACCTCGTCGGGCTCGTGTCGCGGACCGAGACCGACAGCAAAGCCTGCAACCACTTCACCGCCGGCAACCCAGCCTCGGTGCCCGGCTCTCTCAACGCGCTTACGGCCCCGGCGTCGGTGACCCGCCCTGGCGACGTCGTCGCCGACACGCTCACCTTCTACGACGACCCCATGTTCGCCACGACGTTCCCGCAGGCCGCGGCCCCGTCCAAGGGCGAACGCACGATGGTGCGCCAGGCCGTGGACGCCACGGCGTACCGCACGCAGAGCCGCGCGAGCTACGACACCCGCGGCCGCCCGATCACGACCTGGGACGCCAACGGCAACCAGACCGGCACCGCCTATGCGATGAGCACCGTCGGCCTGACGATCGGGACCACGACGACCAACGCGCTCGGCCAGTCCGCGAGCACGACGATCGACCCCGCGCGCGCCGTCACCCTCACTATCACCGACGCCAACACCGTGGTGACGACCCAGCGCTTCGACCCGATGGGGCGCATCACCGCAGTCTGGACCAACTCCCGCAGCACGAGCCTGGCCGCGAACTACACGTACGCCTACCAGTTGTCGAACACGGGCACCACCGCGGCCACGACCAACCGCATGACCGAAACCGGCGTCTACCTGCCGTCGGTCGTGATCTACGACGCCCAGCTGCGCGTGCGCCAGCAGCAGGCCACCGCGGCCGCCGGTACCGGCCGGGTCATCTCCGACACGATCTACGACTCCCGAGGCTGGATCAAGGCAACCTACAACGCCTGGTACGACGCGGCGAACGCACCAGGCACCGCGATCGCCTCGGCCACGTCGCTCGGCGCCAAGGTAAACAACCAGGACCAATACACCTACGACGGCCTAGGCCGCCCGGTCGTCGACACGAAGCTCAAGAACGGCGTCGTGACCTCCACCACCACCACGGTCCGCAACGGCGACCGCACCACGGTGATCCCCCCAACCGGGGGCGTCATCACCGCGAGCGTCCTGGACACGGCAGGGCGCAGCACGGAGCTCGACCAGTACACGTCCCCGCCGACCCTGCACACCCCGGCGAACACCTTCACCGGCATCTGGACGGTCACCGGCGGCACCAAGACCGCCACCACGTACGGCTACGACAGCCGCGCCAACCTCAACCGCACGACCGACTCGGCCGGCAACGCCTGGATCTCGACGTTCGACATCCTCGGCCGGCGCACCGCCACGACCGACCCCGACGCCGGCTCCTCCACGTCGTCCTACGATGCCAACGGCAACCTCATCGAGTCGAAGGACAGCCGAAACGCGACGACCTCGTACACCTACGACGCCCTCAACCGCAAGACCGCACAGTTCGACGCAGCGACCGCAAGCCAGTCGCCGACGAACCAGACCGCCGCATGGGTGTACGACAACGCCAACACCGTCGCCGGGGTAACCCACGCCATCGGCCACCTCACAACCCAGACGAGCTACGCCGGCGGCAACGCCTACGTTACCCAGCAGAAGGACTTCAACGTCTTCGGCGAGTCCCTGGGCACCAAGGTGACGATCCCTACGGCCGAGGGCGCACTCGGCGGCGACTACATCTACGGCCACTTCTACACCACAAACCTAGGCCTGCCCCTCAAAGACGTCCTGCCCGGCTCGGCCACGAGCGCGCTGCCCGCCGAGACGGTGGTGCACACCTACACCACCAACGGCCTGCCCAACGGCCTGACCGGCCTGACCGGATACGAGCAAAGCACCGCCTACGACGCCTGGGGCCGGCCGACCCAGGGCACGTTCGGGGCAGCGCCGAACCAGTCGTACCTCACCACCACCTACGACCCACACACCGGCCGGATCGTCGATCAGCTCGCCACCCGCCAGACGGGCACACCCGCGAACGTCGACGAGCAGGCGTACACCTACGATCTCGCCGGCAACATCACGAAGCAGGTCGGCACCCGCTCGGACACGAGCAGCCTCAGCGAGACCCAGTGCTTCGGCTACGACGCCCTAGACCGGCTCACCAACGCCTGGACCGCCAACGACAACTGTGCCGTCACACCGACCTCGGCCAGCCGCGGCACCGTCGGCGACAACCTCGGCAGCACCAGCACCTACTGGACGGCCTGGAACATCGACCTGCTCGGGCGCCGGACCCAGCAGACGCAATACGGCGCCACCGCCGCGGCCGACGTGACCACGGCCTACACATACAACACCACCCAGCCGCACACCCTCAGCGGCACCGCGAAGTCCGGTGCCTCGACAGGCACCACGTCCTACGGCTACGACGCCACCGGCAACATCACGACCCGCAACGCCGCCGAGGGCAACCAGACCCTGACGTGGAACAACGCGGGCCACCTGACCCAGGTCAGCGGCGGCACCGCGGGCACCAGCCAGTTCGTCTACGACGCCGACGGCTCCCTGCTGCTGCAGAAGGATCCCGGTACCACCGTGCTGTACCTGCCCGGCCAGCAGCTCACCCTCAACACGGGCAGCGGCACCGTGACCGGCACCCGCTACTACGCCCTGCCCGGCGGTGGAACGGCGGTGCGCACCGGCACCGCTGCCACCGCGGTCACCTTCCAGCTAAGCGACCTGCACGGCACCCCAGCGGTCTACCTCAACTACACCGCCTCGGTCCCGTCCTGGCGCCAGAGCACCCCCTACGGCGCCCCCCGCGGCGGCGCCGTCACCGCCCCGGACAACCACGGCTTCCTGAACAAGCCGGCCGACGCCTCGACGGGCCTGACCTCGGTCGGCGCCCGCTACTACGACCCGATCACCGGCCGCTTCGCCAGCGTCGACCCGGTCCTGAACGCGAGCGACCCCCAGTCGTTCGACGGCTACTCGTACGCGTCGAACAACCCGGTCACCTTCAGCGACCCATCGGGCCTGTGCCCGGCCGACCGTTGTCCCGGCTACGGCCAGAATCCCGGCCTGAGCAGCGGGGTCAAGGACAAGGACGGCCCGGGCGGCAACCGAACCGGCGAGTCGCAGCCCAAAACGAACCCGCAACTGCCTTGGCTGAGCAAGAGCACCAACTCAGGGTCGCTGAAGAACATGTCGCCCAAAGAACTCAAGACGTGGCTGGCCGACAAGGGCTGCGACATGACGGGCGAGAGCTTCACCAACGCCGACGCCATGCGCTGCGCCCAGCACAGCCCGGACAACTGGATGGCCATGTGCGTCCAGGTCTGGGGCCAGACCTACGAGGCCTGCGGCCACGACCCGTTCGACAAGGGCGACTGGCGCCCGCTGCTGGTGATTGGCGCCCTGATCTGCGGCCCGATGATCGTCGAGTGCGTCGCCGGCGTCTACGACTTCGCCGCCTACGGCGGAACCGGCGCCGCCTTCCTGGAGTTCGGCGGCCTGGCCGGCACCAGCGCCATCCTGGACACCGAAGCTGCCGCAGTCGAGGCGGACGTAGCAGCCGAGCAGACAGAGAACCGTCTCACCTGCACTGGCAACTCATTCTCCGCGGATACCCGCGTCGCTATGGCCGATGGTTCGACGAAGGCGATATCCAAGGTTGAGGTTGGCGATCGAGTACTGACCTCTGACCCCTCGACTGGCGTCACATCAACCCATGTCGTCACTGCCCTGCATCGCAATACTGACACAGCCCTCACCGACCTTACCGTGAGTGGCGACGGTCCGACTGTCGCAGTCGTGCACACAACCCAGGAGCACCTGTTCTGGAGCGACTCGCGGCACCGATGGATTCCGGCGAGCGAGCTCAAACCCGGGGAGGTGCTGCACTCCGCCGACGCGTTCCGAACAGCAGCGCCTGCCGCAATGCACGTCGATGGGGTCGTAAACTTTGATGGCATCGCCACCATGTACAATCTCACCGTCTCCACCACCCACACCTACTATGTGATCGCTGGTAAGACCCCCGTGCTCGTGCATAACGAGCAATGTAGAAATGCTAGAGGAGAATTCCAGAAAAGCGATGGTACTCCATCGCGGGTCGGCGCGAACGACGAGAAATTGTCGCTCGACATGCTCGAAACGGAAGGCTTCGAGGTCAGGAGGGGTGCGGTAACTGTAGATGTTCCCATTGGTGAAAACGGCGAACTAGTAGAGCGGGAATATGATGGCGCCGTAAAGCTCGATGGCACGTGGTATGGTGTGGAGACAAAGGGCGGTGCCTTCAGGTTGAGAGGTAATCAGCCCCAAGCGGACGCATGGCTGAACACTCCGGGCAATTCTGCGGTGAGTCGGGGAAATAATGGTGGCCTTACAATCGAGGGAACCCTTAATGTCTGGGTCGGCTAATGTCGCCCCCTGGTTGCGCTCAAATACTTTCAAGGTGTATTCATGAGTTTCGACTTAATTGTCTGGGACGCTTCCAATAATCCACCGACAACACTCGAAGAGGCTGATCAACGCGATGAGGATCTGGCTGAATTATTTTCAGCACCTCTCGGTGCTGCCGGAGAGAGGCCGGTACCTGGCGAACGGATGCTTGGTCTTGTCGCTCGGGTTGAAGACATGCTTGGCCGGTTGTCTGCTGGAGAGGGAGGGGGCTTTTGGGCAACTCCACCGGCCGTCGGGGACGACTTTGTAGTGATGACGTTTTCTCGGTCGATCGCTGTACATGCATTGAATGTGTTGAAAGAGCTGTGTTCCGATTCAAATATTGTTTTCTATGACCCTCAGAGTGGGAAGCTATATCGCCCAGGCGGTGGTAGTGGGGGGGATGAAGGCGAGCTCATCTGTTCGGATGGAACTGTAGTATGCAGGCCGACGGACGCTACCATCATGAAAGTGGTCCGATCTGTTTCGAACGAAGATTGGTTTGTAACGCTAGACCTTGGCGCGCGCTTCGTTCAGGTAGGTTTAGGTGTGAATGCTGGGATGTCGGATGGAGTGCTCTCCCTGGAGGTCAGGGAAAGCGACACCACTGCTGTCCAGAAATTTCAGGTGACCGATCTGCAGCTCTGCGTTGATGTATTCCTGGCGTTTCGCCGAAATGATCCGAAATGGAGGGTTTACTTCGTTCCCCGTGAGGAATGAATTTTATAGGTGCTGTTGGGTGGCGGCGGGAGGGGATGGATTCCCGAACGCCGGAGGGTGCGGACAAGTTGGCAGACCATGACGCCGGGTACGCCGCTACTTAACGAGTCCGGCGAGGCCTAGCGCGATCCAGTTCGCGGACTTTATATCTTTCGGACCAACAGTACGGCAAATCCTGGTGGATCGGTATATTACGCGAAGCCGGAATGCCTTACCAACAAGACCGGGGTGGCTCTAACGCAGGGTCATTGCGTAGTCGTGTAGCTGCTGTTCACGGCGGTGATGAGGTCGTGTGATCGGCGGTTGGCGTGTATGGTCGCTCGGGCGATGTTGGGTGCGTTGTTGGTCCGGTGGTAGCCGATTGTGGTGTTGCGCAGGGTGGCTATGACAGCGGGCCCGGTGCCGGTCCGGGCTTGGTGGAGGTCTTCACGGAACGTCACATCGCGCACGTGGTGGACGCGGTTCTCGATGTGCCAGTGGCGTCGGATCCAGTCCTGCAGGTCGCTGGGCTGGGCGTGGCCGGCGGCCAGGCTCACGGTCAGGTAGGCGGTTTCGCGGCTGGTCTTGCCGTTAGTGGTGCGGGTTCTGGTGATCCGGATGGCCTGCTGAGCGTGGGGGAAGCTGATGCCGCCCGGGGTGTGGAGCGTGACGGCTTTGACGGTGCGGGTCTCGCGGCGGCCGTGACCGGTGTCGCGGGTGCGGTTCCCGACCGGGATCTGGGCCCAGGGCAGTCGTTTGAGCTGGTGCCGGCGCGGGATCGGTCACACCATCCCGGAGCGCATCGATCAGCAGGACGGCCGGCGCCGGCGCGGCAGCCGCGGCGGGCGGCCACCACGTTCGACGCGCACCGCTAACCTCGGTCTTTCGTTAGCTGTTGATCAAGGCTGTTTGGCAGCTGGTTGATCTTCTCGTGGGCGGCGCGGATGGGCTGGGCATGGTGGTGAC
>NZ_JBEPEH010000077.1:0-31996 GCF_040300725.1 Dactylosporangium sp. NPDC000244 | reverse complement strand
TAGATCTGGTCGCCGGCGCTGAAGTTGAACTGGCCACGCTGCGGTTCCGTGGCGTCGGGCTTCATCTCGTTCTCGGCCGTGATCATGTTGAACTCACGCCCGGCGACCGTGGTGTACGTCGAGTCGCCGAGCCGGCCCGCGGCGATCGCGGTGCCGAAGTACCGCCCGGACTGCGCGGCCGCCGCACCGAGCGTGCTCGCGGCGGCGCTCGCCGACGGCATCATCACCGCGGCCGCACCCACCGCCACGACACCGACCAAACCGGCGATGGTCGCTCGGATTCCGAGTGATCGTTTCCGCCGAGTCCCGCCACGACGGGCGGAGGGATTTTCAGCCACGCTGGCCTCCTGACTTCCGGTAAACAACCGATCGCGTGAGCGCTCACAAACTCGTCACCGGCGATGCCGAGCAACCGTTTACGCCCAGATTCGCGAGGCTGCCAGACCCCTTCGAAACATTCAAGTACACCGACCATTGTCTCGACCCAGAGGTCGCACATCGACGCACGTACTGGCACTTGAGAGCGGCTGCGCATCGTTTGAAAACCGCCGGCCGAGGTACGGAAATTTCAATGACGACTCGGCCGGCGATGCATTCATAACAGTTTTCGGATGCCAATATATTGCCGCTTGAAAGCCGGGACTCTCCAGCACTTCACGGGCGGAGGTCCCTGCGAAAATTTCATGACTCGGCCGCAAGTTTCGATGCGCAGGCTCCTCGCCCGAGCCCAAGCGATCACGCCGCGGCAGGGTGCGGCGGCCGCGGGGGCTCGGTGGGGCCGCGTCAGGGACAGCATCCCCAACAACAGCAACTAGAACATCCCGCACGTGTCGCTCGGCCGTCAGCGTCAGTGCCGTCTCCGCACGGGATTGCCGCCGACCCGATTCTCCATACACTGATCCGGTGAATCGGGCCGGCGCATGATTGTGCTGATCTGGACGGCGATCGTCGCCCGCCGGGTGGTGTCCACCGGCATGTTCCTGCTCGCCGCGCTCCTCAGCACCGGGCTGGGCCTCGTGCCCTGGTACGCGCACCGCGCCACCGACACCGCCGCGACCGCACGCATCGCGGCGACCCCGCCGGACGGCCGGACCGTCTCGGCGAACGGCACGGTGGCGGTCGACCTGGCCGGCGAGACGGTCATGCAGACGTTCGCAGCCTCCGCCCGGCGGGCCCTGGCGCTGCCGGTCGACGGCCAGGCGGTCGGCGTCGAGCTCGCCGGCACGGTCACCGCCGGCGAACAGCACCTGCCCATGCCGCTGCGCTACCGCGAAGGGTTCTGCACCAACGCCGTCATCGACGGGCACTGTCCACAAGCGACCGGCGACGTCATCCTCAGCACCCAGAGCGCCGAACGGCTCGGTGTGCACATCGGCGACCGGCTCGAGGTGACCGTCGGCCCGGCCTCGGCGCGGCGGCCGCTCCGGCTGGCCGGCACCTACCACCCGGCCGACCCGCTGTCCTGGTACTGGACCACCGCCGACGACGCCGCTTGGACGACCTTCGACACCGTGGCCACCGCCGGGGCCACGGTCCGGGCCACCTTCGACGCGATGCTCAGCCCCCAGGTGTTCACCCGCGGCGGCGACCTCACGGCCGCCGTGGACCGGATGCGTCGCGTCCCGCTCCAGGTCAGCACGACCGGCGGGGCTCTCGCCGAGCGGATCGCCGCCGACCGGCAGGTCGTGGCGCGCGGCGTGTGGCTGGCGGCGGCCCAGCTGGCCGTCATCGGCTGGATCGCGATGGCGGTCGCCGCGCGGTACGCCGCCGAGGAGCACCGGTCCGACGTCGCACAACTCGCGCTGCGGGGTGCCCGGCGCTGGCGGCTCGTCGCGGCTACCAGCGGGCAGACCGGAGTGCCGATCGCGGCCGGGACGGCGGCCGGCGCGCTCATCGGAGTGCTCGCCGACGGGCCGGACCGGCTGCCGATCGCCGGTGGTGTCCTGGCCGCCGGCCTGGCCGCCGCGGTCCTGGCCGACTGGCGGACCACCGGGCTGCCGGTCGAACGGCTCCTGCACGCCGCCGCTGCGCGGCCGCCGCGGCTCGGCTCCGCCGTCGTCGAGGTGTGCGTGCTCGGGCTCGCCGCGGCGAGCATCTACCAGACCCTCGCCACCAGCAGCCCCATCGGCGTGCAACTGCTCGCCCCGGGCATGCTCGCCGCGTCGGCGGCGGTCCTCGCGGGCCGGCTCCTGGTGCCTGCGGCGACGGCCGTGGGCCGTTCGGCGCTCGTCAACGGGCGGGTCGCGGCCGGATTCGGCGCGCTGCTCCTGGCCCGGCGTTCATCGGCGTACCGCATGCTACCCCTGCTCACCGCGGCCGGCTGCCTCCTCGGGCTGGCCGGGCAGCACTGGGCCGAGGCGAGCGATGCCCGGCACCACCGGTCCGCGGTCGAGGTCGGCGGCCAGCGGGTCCTCACCGTCGCATCAGGCGACCGGGTTCGCCTGCTCAACGCCGTCCGCGCCGCCGACCCGGGCGGACGGCAGGCGATGGCCGTCGTCACCGGATCCGGCCCGGGCGGCGTGCCGGTGCTCGCGGTCGACTCGCCCCGGCTGCCGTACGTGCTCGCCGCCCCGGCATCGCTGGACACCAGCCGGCTGCGGCCACCGGCACCGCCACCGATCACGTTCTCCGGCACCAGCCTCACCTTGATGGCGAGCGTACCGGCCGCCGACGATCTGCCCGACGCGGGCGCCGACCCACCGGCAGGGCCGCCGGTGCTGCTGGCCACGCTCGTCGTCGCGGCCACCGGTGTCCCGGTGACCGCCCGGTTCACCCCCGTCGACGGCGGGCGCGGCCCGGCCGGCGCGAGCGTGCCCGACTGCCGCTCCGGCTGCCGGCTCGTCTCGTTCGAACTCCTCAGCGGGCGCGCGGTCGAACTGCGGCAGCTCGACACCGACGGCAAGACCGTGATCACGCCGGCCGTCTTCGCCGACGCCGGCCGCTGGCGCACCGGCGCCGGCAACATCGCCGCGACGATCAGCATGCGCTCGTACGACGGGCGCCTCGCGCTCGCCACCGTCCCGGCCGGCCTGTCGAAACTGCCGGTCGACGACCGGCTCTACGTCGTCGACGCGCCCGTGCCGCTGCCGGCCGCGGTCGCCGGACGGCTGCCGCCGACCGATGCGCGGGGCACCGGCACGATCGACCCCTTCGGCAGCCGGGCCGTGCCCGTCGAGCCGATCGCCGCGCCGCTGCTGCCGGGGGCGGGCACACACGGAATCCTCGTCGACCTCGAATACGCCGATCGGGTCGCCGGCGGCACGCCGCGAGCCGAACGGCAGCAGGTCTGGCTCGCCCCCGGCGCGCCGGCCGACGTGCTCGACCGGCTCCGCGACGCTGGGCTGACGATCGTGGCCGAGGACTCGGTCGGCGCGGCCGACGCCCGGCAGGCCCGGTTCGGCCCCGCCACCGCGGCCCGCTTCGGCGTGCTGATGAGCGGGGCCGGGTTGCTGGCCGCCGCGATCGCGCTGCTGGTCATCGCGGCCGTCCAGCGCCGGGCCCGCGCCGAGGAGTTCCAGGCGCTGCGCCGCCAGGGCGTACCGGCCCGCGCGCTGCGCACCGCGGGCCGCTGGGCGGCGCTGGTCCCGGCCGTGCTGGCCGCGCTGACCGGCGCACTGGCCGCCGCCGTGGCCCGGGCGATCACCCATCCGCCCATACCGGTGTTCACCGATGCCTGGCCGGCCTCGGCCGGCACCCGCAGCGCGGCGGCGCTGGCCCTGCTCGGCGCCACGGCGGTCGTCGTGGCGCTGTTGGGCGGGTGCGCGCTGGCCCCGCAGTACCAAGGCCGGGGGCGCGCATGGCGGCGTTGATGCTCGCGATGCTGCGCGCCCGGCGCGGCCAGGCACTGGCACTGTGGCTCCTCGCGGTGCTGGCCACGGCCGCGGCGGTGGCAGCGCCGGTCTACCAGACGTCGATCGACCGGGCGGTGGTCGCCGGCGAGGTCCGGCATGCCGCCAACGCCGAGCGCACGATCTGGGTGTCGGCACCGGTCCAGCGGGCCTCGGGCGGTGCCATGCCCGAGGACTTCGAGCGACTCGCCGCCGAGAAGGTCCAGCTCAGCGGGTTCGTCAGCGTCTTCAGCACCGAGTTCCTGGCGATGCCGGCCGGCCGGGACCGCGCCGGCAGCGACCAGGTCCGCCGCGTCGCGTTCCGTGAGGATCTGTGCGCGCAGGTCGTCGTCGTGGCCGGGCGGTGCCTGATGGGCGGCGGCGAGACGGTCCTCAGCGAGGCGGTCGCCGCACGGCTGGGGCTCGCCGTCGGCGACCGGGTGAGCGACCAGGCCGCCACCTTCGACAGCGCGAGCAACGTGTTCGTCCCCGCCGGCGGGCCGTGGACGATGACGGTGGTCGGGCTGGTCCGGCCGCGCGACCCGGCCGACCTGTACTGGGGGCACGGCACCCGCAGCGAGCAGGACTACCAGAACGATCCGATGTACGTCGCGCGCAACACCCTGGCCGGCATCGACCACCCGCGCGAGCTGCAGTCGTTCGAGGCCCACGCGACCGACGGCGCGATCACCGTCGAACGGCTCCCGGCGCTGCGCGGGTGGCTCGCCGAAGCCCAGAACGACGAGGCCGGACGCGTCAGCGTCAGCACCGCGCTGCCCGACCTGCTCGACCGCATCGATCGCAACCGCGAGCAGGCTCACGAGGTCATGCCGCTGGCCGCGATCCCCGTCGTCGTCCTCGCCTGGGCGGTGATCCTGCTCGCGGTCGCCGGCGTCGCCCGCGCGAACCGCTACGAGTTCGGCGTCGTCGCGCTGCGGGGTGTGCCCAGGCGGGTCCTGTGGTGGCTCGCGGCGGGCGGGACGACGCTGGCCGTGCTCGCCGGTGCCCCGGTCGGCGTGCTCCTGGGCCGGCTGATCGTCGGCGCGGTCGCCCCCGCACCGGCCCGCATGGACGCCGCCGTGCTGCCCTACGCGGGCATCGCTGTCCTGGGGTCGCTGCTCGTCGGCGTGGCTGTCCAGGTGCGCACCGTCCGGGCGCCGGTCGTCGAACTGCTGCGGGACGTGGATCGCAACACCACCCGGGCGCGGACACTGGTTGTGGAGACGCTCCTCGTGCTGCTCGCCGGTGCCGCGGTCCTGCAGCGGCGCAGCGGTGTGCTGACCGGCGTCACGCTCATCGCCCCGGCCCTGGTCATCGCCGGGCTGGCGCTGCTCGCGGCCCGCCTGCTCCGGCCGCTGTCGGCCCGGCTGGCCGGGCGGTACCTGCGCCGCGGTGCCCTGGTCGCCGCGCTCACCGCGTTCCGGCTGGCCCGGCGCCCGGCCGCGCACCGGCTGCTGGTCCTGCTCGTCGTGGCGTTCGGCTCATTCGGCTTCGCCGGTCTCGCGACGGTGGTCGCCGACCGCGATCAGCGGTACCGGGCCGAGCTGACGCTCGGCGCGCCGACCGTCCTGTTGATCGACCAGACCACCCGGGCGCACCTGCTGCGGGCCACCAGGGCGGCGGACCCGGACGGCCGTTACGCGATGGCGGCCGTGCCGATCCCGGCCGTCAGCACGACCTTGCCGTCCTCCCTCGCGGTCGACTCGGCGCGGCTCGCCGCGGTGGCGTACTGGCCCGGCGACTACTCGCCGGAACCGGTGTCGGCGCTCGCGTCCCGGCTCCGGCCGGCGGCCGGCCCCGGTGTGACGCTGACCGGCGCCACCGTCGACGCCGACCTGACCGCCGTCGACCTCGCGGGCAAGCCGGCCACGCTGACGGCGCTCGTCGCGCCGGCCGGCGGCGTCCAGCGAGTTCAGATCGACTTCGGGTCCATTGCGCTCGGCCGGCACGTCTACACCGCCCCAGCGCCGGCCTGCACTGCCGGTTGCCGGCTCGTGTCGATGCAGGTCGGGCTACCGACCTACGTCGGAGCACCGGCCCGGCTCACGCTGCATACCATCCAGGGGCAGCCGTTCGGCGCCGGCTGGCGGATGCCGCCCGGCGCGAGCGCCGGCGTCGCCGGCGGCGGCCTCGAGGTCACGCTGCCGCCGTCACCGCGCCGCGAAGCCGGCAGTCTCCTCCCGCCGGACGTCCCGGCCGCCCTCGCGCTGGTGTCGACCGGCCCGCTACCACCCGACGGCGTCTACGCCGCGTTCGACGGCGCGGTCGGCGGGACCGTCGTCGGGCACGCCGACCGGCTGCCCCGGCTCGGGCGACGCGGCGCGCTCGTGGATCTGGAGGCGGCCGACCGGGCGTCGACCGACTCCGACCTCACCGGCCGCGGTGAGGTGTGGCTCGCCCGCGACGCCCCGGCATCGATCACCGAGGCACTCACCGCGGCGGGGCTGAGGATCGTCGGCCGGCGCACCGTCGCCGACGAACGCGCGGTCCTGGGCCGGGCCGGTTCGGCCCTTGCCTTGCGGTTCTTCCTGCTCGCCGGGGCGCTCTCGGTGCTGCTCGGCGTCGCGGGCCTGGCCGTCACCACGACAACCGCGCCTCGCGCGGAGCTGGCCGCGCTGCGTGTCCAGGGCCTGCCGGCTCGCGTGACGCGCCGCGTGGCGTGGTGGTCGCCGGCGGCCCTCGTCATCGCCGCGGTGCCGATCGGCGCCGCCTGCGCCGCGATCACCTGGCTGCTCATCGGGACCGCGATACCGCAGTGACGCGCCCGGGCCGGACGGACGGGCCGCGGGCCGACCGGGTGCTTGACTCCTTCTCGGCGACCAGACATCAGATGTCTCTATAGTGAGCAACGGTGGACCGAGCGTGCGCGAGGGAGAGACGGTGGCACTGACCGACGAGGCGATCACCAAGATCCGGGCGATGATCCAGAGCGGGGAGCTGCCGCCCGGCTCGCGGCTGCCGCCGGAACCACAGCTCGCCACGCAGATGGGGCTGTCGCGCAGCGGCGTACGCGAGGCGGTGAAGGCCCTCGAATCAGCCCGGGTCCTCGACGTCCGCCGCGGTGACGGGACCTACGTCACCAGCCTGGCGCCGCGCCTGCTGCTGGAGGGCCTCGGACTGGCGGTCGAGCTGCTGCAGGACGACACACTGCTGGAGGTGATGGAGGTCCGCCGGATGCTGGAGCCGGTCGCCACCGGCCTGGCGGCGGTGCGCCTGTCCGACGGACAGCTCGACGAGCTCGGCGGGATCCTCGACGACATGCGCGCCGCCGCCGACGACCACGAGAAGCTCATCCACTTCGACACCGCGTTTCACCGCACCGTCATCGCCGCCACCGGGAACGAGACCCTGACCACCCTGATGGACGGCCTGTCCAGCCGCACACTGCGGGCGCGGGTGTGGCGCGGGCTGATCGAGGGCAACTCCGCGCACACCACCATCGAGGAGCACGACGCGATCTACCGGGCGCTGCGCGCCCGGGACCAGCTGCTGGCACAGGCCAGCGCCCTGCTGCACGTCAACACCTCGGAGGCGTGGCTGCGCGCGGTGCTGGCGGATCGGGCGTCGAACGAGCGGGCCTGACCCGATCCGCCAGGCCGTAGATCCGCGTCGCCGTGCCGGCGTAGATCTCGCCGAGTTGCGCCGCCGGCAGGGCCGGCAACGCCCCGGCCAGGGCATCGCGCACGCCGTGGTAGCTGGAGGCGAGCAGGCACACCGGCCAGTCGGAGCCAAACATCAGACGTTCTGGTCCGAATTCCCGCACGGCGGCCGCGACGAACGGGACGAGATCGTCGGCGGTCCAGCCCGGGGCCGCCTCGGTGACCATCCCGGACAGCTTGGCCGTGACGTTGGGCTGGGCGGCCAACGCGGCGAACGGCTCCCGCCACGACCGCAGCCCGGCCTCGCCCGCGCCGATGCGGGGCTTGCCGAGATGGTCCAGCACGAACCGGAGTTCGCCGACCGCCGCCGCGGCCCGGGCGGCGGCGGGCAGCTGGTCGGCCCGGATGACGAGGTCGAACACCAGCCCGGCGGCGCCGACCGCGGCGAGGCCGCGCCGGACGTCGGGGCGGTCGAGGTAGTTGGGATCGGCTTCACCCTGCACCTGTGCGCGCACGCCGACGAGCAGCTCGCCGCCGTCCAACCGGCGGTAGCGCTCCAGGGTCTCCGTCACGTCACCGGCCGCGATGTCGATCCACGCCACGACGCCCACGATCGGCTCGGTGTCCGTGGCGATGGCCAGCAGGTCCGCCGCCTCGTCCGGGTGGCACCGCCCACCCTCGACGAGCACGGTGGCGTCCACGCCGTTGGCATCGAGCTCGGCGATCAGATCGGCGGCGCCGAACGGCCGCCGGATCCGCTCCAGGCCGGGCTCGTCCAGCCATTGATAGCCGCGCTCCGGCTGCCACAGGTGGTGATGAGCGTCGACGATCATGCCGCCTCCCCGATCGCCCACGCCGGGCCGTCCGGGAACCGGTACGCGGCCAGCGATGCCGGCACCATCTCCGCGCTCATACCGGGCGCCGTCGGTGCAGCGTACCGGCCGCCCCGGATCCGCACCGGGTCGGTGAAGTGCTCGTGCAGGTGGTCGACGTACTCGATGAAGCGGTTCTCGGTGGTGCCGCTCACCGCCGCATAGTCGAACAGGGCCAGATGCTGCACCAGCTCGCACAGCCCGACCCCGCCGGCATGGGGGCAGACCGGCACCCCGAACTTGGCGGCCAGCAAGAGAATCGCGAGGTTCTCGTTGACGCCGCCGACCCGGCACGCGTCGATCTGCACCACGTCCACGGCGCCCGCCTGCAGGAGCTGCTTGAACATCACCGCGTTGTGCACGTGCTCACCGGTGGCCACCTTGATCGGCGCCAGGGCCCGCCGGACGGCGGCGTGGCCGAGCACGTCGTCGGGCGACGTGGGTTCCTCGATCCAGTACGGATCGAACCCGCGCAGCTCCCGCATCCACCGGATGGCGTCCGGCACGCCCCAGATCTGGTTGGCGTCGACGGCGATGCGGATCGCCGGCCCGACGGCCCGGCGGGCGATACCCATCCGGCGTACGTCGTCGGCGAGGTTACCGCCGACCTTCAATTTGATCAGCTGATACCCGGCCTCGACCGCCTCGACGCAGAGCCGTTCGAGCTTCGCATCGTCGTACCCGAGCCAGCCCGGCGTCGTGGTGTAGGCGGGATACCCCTCGTCGAGCAGCAGCCGCTCCCGTTCCGGCCGGCCCGCGGCGCCGGTCCTCAGCAATTGCAGCGCCTCGTCCTCGGTGAGCGCGTCACGCAGGTAGCGGAAGTCGATCTGCGCGACCAGAGCCTCCGGTGACAGTCCCGCCAGCAGTTGCCACAGCGGCCTACCGGCCCGGCGCGCGGCCAGGTCCCACACGGCGTTGACGAGCCCGCCGGCGGCCATGTGGACCACGCCCTTCTCCGGGCCGAGCCAGCGGATCTGGCTGTCGCCGATCAGCTGCCGGGCCAGGCCGCCGGGGTCGGCGACGAGCTCGTCGACGGCCCGCCCGGTCACCATGGTGGCCAGTGACCGCACGGCCGCCACCTGGATCTCCGTGCCGCGGCCGACGGTGAACACCAGCCCGTGGCCCTGGGAACCGGCGGTGGTGTGCAGGACGACGTAGGCCGCGGAGTAGTCCGGAAACGGGTTCATCGCGTCGGATCCGTCGCGGTGCCGCGACGTCGGGAACCGCACATCGAGGACGTCGACGGACGAGATGCGTTCAGTCACGATGCTCCTGAAATAGTGCCGCGCTGCGGGCGGTCAGTTCTGGGCCTTGCCACCGGTCAGCCGTGAGACCACGAGTGCCACGAGGATGACGGCGCCGTTGAAGAAGTTCGTCCACTGGGCGGGCACGCCGGCCAGCGTCAGGACGTTGAGGATCAGGAACAGCAGGAGGACGCCGGTGAAGGCCCCGAAGAGCGTGCCCTTGCCCCCGTTGAGACTGACCCCGCCGATGACGGCGGCGGCGAACACCTGAAAGATGGCGCCGCTGCCCTGGGCCGCCGGTACCGCCGCCAGCCGCCCGCTGATGAGCAGCCCCGCGAGTGCCGCGAGGGCACCCGCCACGATGAGCGTGAGCCAGAGGATCCGGTCGGTGCGGATGCCCGCCGCCCGGGCCGCGTCGGCGTTGCCACCGATCGCGTAGAGCGCCCGGCCCGGGCGGGTGAAGCCGAGCACGACAATGCCGATCGCGAACAGCGACAGCGACACCCACACCGAGGCCGGCACACCGAGCCAGACCGTGGAGCCGAGGTACGTCATCGACTCCGGCAGCGCGAAGAACGTCTTGCCGCCCGAGATACCGGTCAGCAGGCCACGCAGGACGATGAGCATGCCCAGCGTGACGATGAACCCGTTGAGGCCGAACCGGACGATGAGCAGCCCGTTGAACGCGCCGACCAGCGCGCCGATGACGAGCACGACCGGCATGGCCAGCGCCGGCGGCAGCACGTGGACCCCGAGGCCGTGCGTGACGGCCGGATCGACGATGAGCCAGGCGGCGACCCCCGGCGCGAGACCGAACGTCGACTCCAGCGAGAGGTCCATCTTGCCGGTGATGAGCACGATGGTCTCGGCCAGCACCACGATCGAGATCTCCGACATGCTCTGCAGCACGTTGATGATGTTGTCCGAACTGAGGAACACGGGATTGACGATGAAGCCGACGATCGCGACCACGACGATCGCCGGTATCAGCGCCACGTCCCGGAGGCGGGCGATCGCCGGCGGCCGGCGCGGGGAGTGGGACGGTGCCACGGGCGGCCGCTCGGTGCCGGCCGGGAGCGTGGTGTCGGTGGGGAGTGCGTCAGGCATGGTCGAGTTCGACCCCCTCCATCGCGGCAACGAGTTCGTGGTCGGTCCAGCCGTACGGTTTCTCGCCGATGACCCGCCCCTGGAACATCACCAGCACCCGGTCGCAGATGCGCAGGTCATCGAGATCGTCCGAGACGACCAGCACGGTGGTTCCGCGCTGCCGGACATCGTCCACGGCGGTCAGCAGGGTCTGCTTGGAGCGCACGTCGACGCCGGCGGTCGGCGTGATGAGGACCAGCAGCCTCGGCGCACCGGCCAGGGCCCGGCCCAGGACGACCTTCTGCTGATTGCCTCCGGAAAGCTCGGCGGCGGGCACCTGCGGCCCGTCCGCCTTGATGGTCAGCTCGCCGATGATCCGCCGGGTCAGCCCGTCACGGCGGGCCGGTGAGAGCAGCCCGTACCGCCGGATGCGGCCGGGCACCGCCATCGTCACGTTCTCGGCGATGCTCAGCAGCGGGACCAGACCCTCCCGGTGCCGGTCCTGCGGCACGAGGCCGACGCCGGCGTCGAGGGCATCCGGGACGCTGCCCGGCCGCAGCGTCCGGCCGTCCACCGCGACGCTGCCCGAGGCGGGACGGGCCAGACCCGCGATCACCTCGGCCACCTCGACCTTGCCGCTGCTGCCCCCGCCGGCGATCCCGACGACCTCCCCGGCGGTCGCGTCCAGCGACAGCTCGGCGCCGGAGTGCGTGCGCAGCTGCCGCACGCGGAGCCGGACCGCGGCGCCGGTGTCACGGGGCCGGGGCGCCGCCGTGGGCAGGCTGACGTCCTCACCGGTCATCGCCGACACCAGCGCTTGACGGTCGAGCTCGGCCACCGGCGCGGTGCGGATGTGCCGGGCGTCGCGCAGGACGGTCACCCGGTCACAGAGCTGGTAGATCTCCTGGAGATGGTGGCTGATGAACAGGAACGTCACGCCCTGTTCGCGCAGCGCCCGGAGGCGCTCGAAGAGCCGGAGGATGCCGGCCGCGTCGAGCTGCGCGGTCGGCTCGTCCAGGATGATGAACCGCGCTCCGAACGACAGGGCTCGCGCGATCTCCACGAACTGCCGCTGCTCCACCGACAGCGTCCCCGCCGGCCGGCGGACATCGACGTCGACCGACCATTCGGCCAGCAGCCGCTCGGCGTCGCGGTGCAGTGCCCGCCATCGGATCAGCCGGTCGGGCCCGCGGGCGTGCCGGTTGAGAAACAGGTTCTCGGCAACGGTCAGCGCCGGGATGATCGTCGACTTCTGGTACACGCACGCGACCAGCTGCCGCCACGCCTGCCGGTCGCCGAGCGGCGGCGCGGGCCGCCCGTGGAAGGCCACCGAGCCCGCGTCCGGGGCCTGCAACCCGGTCAGGATGCTGACCAGCGTCGACTTCCCGGCGCCGTTGCGCCCCACGAGGGCGTGCGCTTCGCCGGGCCGCACGACGATGCCGGCGTCGGCGAGCGCGACCGTCGAGCCGAATCGCTTGGTGATGTGCACGGCCTCGACGACGGGTGCGCCGCCCGGCCGCGGTCCGGTGGAGCTCATGCGTTGTTGCCCCACAACGACTTGTCGTCGAACTTCACCGTCGGCCGGCCGCCGATCGTGGCGCCATCCAGCGTCACCAGCGGGGCCGCCAGCTGGTCCTCGAGGACACCGTCGCGGACCTGGATGATGGTGCTGCCGTGATCGGTCGGGCCCGGCTGGAACGTCTTGCCCTCGATGGCGGCCTTGACGTAGTACAGCCCGTATTTGGCGAACAGGTCGGCCGGCTGGCTGACCGTGGCGTCGATCAGGCCGGCCTTGATGTCCTTGAGCTCTTCGGGGATGCCGTCGTTCGACACGATGAAGACGTGCTTGGGGTCGGCCGGCGGCACCTGGAGGCCGCGCTGCCGGAGGATCTGCAGCGTCCCCGACAGGGCGAAGGACGACTCCATGTAGATGCCTTTGACGTCCGGGTCGGAGGTCAGCCGCGTCTGGAGTTTCGTCGCGGCGACGTCGCCCTTCCAGTCCGTCGCCTCACCGAAGACGGTGATGCCGGGGTAGTTCTTCTTCATGCACTCGTTGAAGGCCTCGGTACGGTCGCGGCCGTTGATCGAGTCCAGGCCGCCCTGCAGCATGACGACCTTGCCCTTGCCGCCGAGCTTCGTCCCGAGGAACTGGCAGGCGTTCGTGCCGTAGGCGCGGTTGTCGGCTCGCACGACCATGAAGACCTTGCCGCTGTCCGGGCGGGTGTCGATGGTGACGACCGGGATCTTCTTGGTGGCCAGCTGCTGCAGCGTGGGGGCGATCGCGGCCGTGTCCTGCGGGGCCATCACCACGCCTTTGACGCCCTGGCTCTGAAACGTCTGCACGTTGGAGATCAGGGTGGCGATGTCGTTCTGCGAGTTCGTCGTCTTGAGCTCGACGCCGAGCTCCTTCGCCGACTGCGGCACGTACTTGATGTAGGAGTTCCAGAAGTCCGTGTCGGAGCGGGGATAGTCCACGCCGATCAGGGGCGCGGATCCACCGCCGCCCGGCGATGCGTCGTCCTTGCCGCAGGCAGCGGTGAGCGAGACGGTGCTCAGCACCACCGTCAGGCTCAGTCCCAGTAGCGCGTTGCGGTTCACCGGGTCTCCTTGGTCGTGGGAACGCTCGATGCCGCAGCGCGGCCGCCGGCGTCGGACCGGCTGCACGGCGCGCTCGGGGGTGCGTCGAGCACGCGGATGTCGGGGTGTCGGCCGCTGGCAGGCGGGGCCGCGCTGGAGGGGTGTGCATGTCGTCGCCGGCGACCGGCGACGACATTCATCAGATGTCTTTATAGATCCGATGCGCCTCCGTGTCCAGAGTGTGTGGAGACTTGGCCGTTCCACCGACGACACATCTGATGTTTCGGTGTCGCGCCTCCGCGGGGCCGACCCAGGCGTGACATGGCGGTGGCCGCCGCGGGAAGGCGGCGGCCACCGGCCGGACCACAGGAGCACCTCGATGTCAGGCTCGGGACCACTGCTGGTTCGCGGCGCCGCCGCAGTCCCAGATCTGCACCCGGGTGCCGTTGGCCGTGCCGTTGCCGCTCACGTCGAGGCACTTGTTCGCGCCGACTGCCGTGATCGTGCCGTTGCTGTTGAGCCGGAACTGCTGGTTCGTCTGGCCGTTGCAGTCCCAGATCTCCACGGCGGTGCCGTTGGCGGTGCCGCGGCCGAGCACGTCGAGGCACTTGGCCCCGTTGTAGACCCGCAGCTCACCGGCGGCAGTCGCGGTGAACTGCTGGTTGGCGCCGCCATTGCAGTCCCAGATCTCGGCCAGGGCTCCGTTGGCCGTCGACGCGCCGGTGATGTCCAGGCACCGGCCCGATGCCTGGCCACGCAGCGTGAAGGCACCACCGCCGGTGCTGCCGCCGGAGACGCCGGCCGCGGCTATGACGGCGCGGGCGCCGCTGGGCCAGTTCCCGCCGCTGACGACGACGGTGCCGCTGTTGGTGTTGCCGCGCGAGCCGGTCGTGACGTTCGTCGTGCTGCTCGTGGTCCAGTTGTTCGTCAGCGTCAGGTTGCCGGTGTTGTTGTTCGCCCAGGCCTGGGTGTACGCCCAGGTGCCGACGTTCTCGAGGACGTTGTTCGACGCCGACACGTACCGCGAGCCCTCGTCGAAGTACATGCCGAGCCAGCCGTTGGTGTTACGGAAGTAGTTCTGGTCGACGGTCGTGCCCGGGCTGGCCGAGAGGTGGTAGAACGCGCCGCCGTCGGTCATCTGCTGCACCACGTCGTGGACGAAGTTGGCGGTGACATGGTTGTTCGCCGCGACGGTGGCGGTGGTGTACCGCGGCTGATAGTTGTAGAGCCCGCGGTCGATGTAGTCCTGGCTGCCGCCGGGATCGTTGGAGCCCCAGCCGTAGCCCAGTGCGATGCCGGTGTACGGCAGGTTGTAGACCTCGTTGTGGGCGATCGACGACCCGGCCGTGTAGGTCATGAGCACGCCGGCATGGCTGCGGTACTCGATCGCCACGTCATGGATGACGTTGTTGCTGATCGTGATGCCACTGTTCGTCATGCGCGAGTCGCTGGGGTGGTGTGCATCGGCCTGCACGCCGCCGACGACGATCCCTCCGGCCGAGAGCGAGTCGAACGTGTTGCCGGTGACGGTGACGTTCGAAGCGCCGAGGCCGACGCCGGTGGCGTGCGCGTTGGCGTCGTTGCCGATGCCGAGCCCGACCTGGCCGAGGTCGGTGAACCGGTTGCCGGCGAACGTGATGGCGCTGGCCGCCGAGACCTGCACCGCGGCCGGCATCTGCCGCCACCCGGGCCGTGTGGCCTCGAACAGCGGACAGCCCGACTGGCACGACGTCAGGGCGTCGCCCGGCCGGCTCAGGTTGCCGAAGAGGTAGGCACCGGTCTGCTGGTCGGCGTAGCCCTGGCCGGTGCTGGGCTGCTGCCAGCTGGTGTTGGCGAACTGCAGGCCGCTGAAGGACAGGTTGTGCGCCGGCGCAGCGTAGCTGCCGCCGACCCGCAGCAGCGACTCGAGCCGCGGCAGCTCGACGTCCACCGTGCTCATGTCCTGCCCGGAGAGCGGCTTGTAGTAGAGCACGCCGGCAGCGGTGTCGAGGTACCACTCCCCCGCCGCGTCGAGGAACTCGCGGGCGTTGACGAGATACAGCGGCCCGGCCCGGAACGGCTTGCTGAGCGTGTCGTAGCCGAAGGTGTTGTTGTTCCACGCGGGCTGCTGCATCGTGATCGTGTTGCCGGCGATCGACTGCACCGGCGCATACCGGTCGGTGAACGAGTCCACCGACTCCACCTCGACCCGGCTCTTGTTCGCCAGGTTGTTGAGGTAGGACAGGGCGCCGTTGGTGAAGCTGAGCCCCGTCGTGGAGATCGTGAAGTCGCCCCGGTTGACCTGTGTGCGGGCCCGGGTGGCGATGCGCCCGTCGACGTAGAGTTGCCGGCTGTCGACGCCGGTGCCGACACTCGCCTTCCAGATGTTCTGCCCGGAGTCGGCCGGCGTCCAGCCGGTGACCCGCTGCCCGCCGGAGATGACCGGCCGGGCCCCGGACGCGGCCTGCCAGGACACCGTGTATCCGTTGGTCCCGGAGTCCGCGGCGGTGAACGTCAGCGGTGTGCCGAGGGTGTACGTACCGCCGGCGAGCTGGATGATGATGTCCCCGCTCATCGACGGGGCGGCGGAGCGGACCGCGGCCTGGGCCTGCGTCAGCGAGCAGGGTTGCGCGGCGGTACACGATGTGCCGGAGCCCGTCGGCGACACCGACAGGGTGGTCATGACGGCGGCCGAAGCCGGTGCCGTCAGGCCGGTGAGACCCCCGGCAACGACGAGCGCCGCGGCGGCCAGAACGGCTCGTACTCTGGACATGTCAGCTCCTGGTCCACAGCTGGTTGCTGCCGTTGTTGCAGGTCCACAGGATCACCGGGGTGCTGTTGGCCGTCCCGGCACCGCTCGCGTCGAGGCACAGGCCGGACTGCACGCCGGTGACGGTGCCGTCGGCGTTGACGTTCCACTGCTGGTTGGCCTGGCCGTTGCAGTCCCAGATGACGACCCTGGTGCCGGGGGTCGTTGCCGCGCCCTCGGCGTCGAGGCACTTGGAGCCGTACACCTGCAGCTGTTTGCCCCCGGTGAGCGTCCATTGCTGGTTCGCACCGCCGTTGCAGTCCCACAGCGCCAGCCGGGTGCCGTTGGTCTGTGCCTGGGACGGGACGTCGAGGCAGCGGCCCGCGTTGAGGTTGCGCAGCGGGGCCGTGGCGCCGCCGGAGCCGCCGGGGCCGGCCACGACCGAGAGATTGTCGAACTGGGCGGTCTCGCCCTGGCTGGTGCCGAAGCCGACCTGGCCCGAGCCGTAGGCGCCGTCGGTGACGGTGCCGACCGTGGTGCCGTCGACGGCCGCGGTGATCGTGCTGCCCGAGAAGCCGAGCGCCAGACTGTGCCAGCGGTTCAGGCCCAGCGCTGCGACCGTACCGCTACGAAGGGTTGTGAGGTTGCCGCCGCTGCTGTTGCGCAGGATCGACCAGGCGCCGGCGTCGGTGACGCGCAGGTAGTAGGCGTTCTGGTTGCCGATCGGGTCGAGGTTCTGGCTGCCGACCCGGCCCTCGAGCTGGACGTAGCCGGACTTCTCCAGCAGCGCGTCGGCGGAGACGGTGTAGTTGGCCCAGGACAGGTTGCCGCCGTAGGTGCTCGGCTCGGCGAGGGTCTTCCAGGTGATCGGCGCCTGGGGCGAGGACTGCCGCAGGCACAGGCCGGAGCGGCCGGCCCCGCACGCCGCCGTCTCGAACGCGCCCTGCATGTCCTGCAGGTATCTGGGCAGCCGGCCGGCGGCGTAGCCGTCGAAGGTGTCGGTGTAGGGCAGCGCCAGCGCGCCCTGGGCGGGGCTGGTCGCGGCGCCCTTGCCTTGTCCGGTCGTGGTGGTGATGGAGTAGAGGTAGCCGGGCTGGACGGTCAGGGAGAACGCGCCCCCGGACGGCGTGATGTCGGTGGCGTGGCGGAACTGATCGGCCGTGTTGCTGGAGTTGAGGTTGGTCGACCAGACGTGGACGGTTCCGGTGGACAGCCCGCCGGTGGTGGTGAAGTTGAGCGTCTGCGCGGCGCTCGCGTCCATGGTCTCGATGATCGTGCTGTAGTCAGTGTTGTTCGTCGACTTCAGGCTGACGTAGCTGCCGTTGTTGCGGTTGCCGCCGATATAGCCGCTGGAGGAGTCGAGGTACTTCCAGCCGGGCGCGGTGAACTGAGTGGTGTGGGCGAGGGCCCAGGCGTCCTTGCCGACGGCGTACCAGCCCGACCACGGCTGGTTGGCCAGCACCAGCCCGACGGTGCTCCACGGCACGTTCGGGGTGATCGCGGCGATGAGGTCCCAGTTGAGGTAGGCGGTCATCTTCCCGTCGATGTAGCCGCGGTTGATACCCCGTGCGAGGGGCTTGGCGCCGTCGTTGTAGTCCTGGGAGCCGCCTTCGCTGTCCCAGAGCGTCTCGCCCGAGTTGAGGGCGTTGGCCGACACCGTGCAGGTGGTCTGGGCGCTGAGGTAGCCGCACGGGTAGTGCCCGCTGAGCACGTCGATGGCGTTGCGCAGAGACGCGTTGCCCGCGACGGCGTTGGCCGGGTTCCAGCTGCCGGGGTAGTCGTCCCCGAAGATGATTTTCACGCCGCTGTACCCGTTGGCGTCGAGCGCGCTGCGCAGGCTGATGGTCCAGTTGGCGTCGGTCCGCTTCTCGTTCTGGGCCGCGGTGAGGTAGTCGATGGTGAGGTTGTGCTGTTTCGCGCAGCCGAGCCACGAGATCAAATAGTCGATCATGTCGGTGGACATGAAGTTACCGTTGCCGATCCAGCCCGGCGCACCCCAGGCCAGGCCGGCCAGCTTGATGCCGGGGTTGCGGGCCTTGGCCTGCTCCATGCTCCACCACTCGTAGCCGCGGTTGCAGTTCAGGTCGCCGCGGAAGTGCGCGTGGCTGGGCTCGGAGCCGCTGGTGGAGTTGGTGTCGCCGCCGATCTCGACCTTGAGGATCTGCAACGCGGCGCCGTAGCCCGGGCTGAACAGGTAGTCGAGGATCTGGCCGCGCTGGGGTTCGGGGTAGTCGATCAGCAGCCGGCTGTTGCCGCCGCCGCCGCTGACCGCGCCGACGCCGTCGAAGGTCCGGCCGCCGGAGCCGCCGTTGACGGTGATGGAGGTCGCGGCCGCGGCCGGCCCGGCGGCCGCCACGACGACGCCGGCCGCGGCCAGCAGCACACCGGCCAGCGCGGCGAGAGGTTTGTTGCGTAGCACGGGTGGCCCCCTTCAGACGGCGGTGATGGTCCACTGGTTGTTGGTGCTGCCGTTCGGCGCCCACAGGACGGTCGCCGACCCGGCCGCGGTGCTGCCCGCGCCGTCCAGCGCGGTGCCCGTGCCGCGGTTGATGATCTGGTACCGCCCGTTGCCGACGCTGTTGAGCCGCCACTGCTGGTTGTTGCCGCCGTTCCAGGCCGCCTGCATCGCGTTCGCGCCGTTGGCGGTGTTGCCCCAGCTGTCGGCGACCATTCCGTTGGTGCGGTTGACGATGCGGACGTAGCCGGTGCCGAGGTCGACCAGCTGCCACTGCAGGTTCGTGCTGCCGTCGTAGTTCCACTGCTTGAGCACCGACCCGGACGCGACGCTGCCGCCGCTGTCGAGCACCAGGCCGGTCGTGGCGTTGGCGATGCGGACCCAGCCGGTCGTGGTCCCGCCGTTGCCGAGGGCGGGGATCTGGCCCGAGAACGTCAGCCGGACCACGTACGCGCCGGCGCTGTACGGAGCGCTCGACGAGGGCATCGTGATGTGCAGGCCGGAGCCGTCCTGAGTGCGGGCCGGCAGGTTGATGGCGGTGCCGGCCGTCGAGCCGAGCAGTTCCACCGCGCCGAGGGAGCCGAGGTTGATCCGGTTCGAGCTCAGCGTCGTGATGTGCAGTGTGCTGCCGGGCCAGCCCAGCACGGTGGCGTACAGCACCCGGTTGTCCTTGCTGCGGGTGAACCGGATGTCCTGGGCGGTGCCGGTGCGCGGCGTCTGGAAGGAGCCGCCGCCCATCTGCGTCGGGCCCTCACCGAAGACGGTCCAGGCCCGGGTCGCGTACACCGACTCGCCGAAGCGCTTGAGGTGCTCGCCGATCGCGAGCAGGATGCCGCGCTGCCCGGACGGGATCGTGCCGTCGGCCATCGGGGCGATGTTGAGCACCATGGTGCCGTTCTTGCTGACCCGGTCCAGCAGGGCGTGCAGCAGCGCGGTGGCCGGGTAGTAGCCGATGCCGCTGGTGTAGCACCAGCTCGAGCTCGAGACGCTGTCGTCGGTGAGCCAGTACGGGCTCTGGATGTCGGCCGGGCCGCCGCGCTCGAAGTCGTAGACCTCGCCGCGGTTGTTGAAGCCGTCCTTGTAGGTGGCGGCCACGTCCTTGTTCCACGCGACCGCGCGGTTGTAGTAGTACGACAGGAAGTTCAGCCGCTGCGCCTCGGTCACCTGGCCGAGGTTGAAGTCCTGGAAGATGATGTCGGGCTGGTAGCCGTCGATGACCTCACGGAGCTTGTCGTACCACAGCTGCTGCTCGGCCGCGCCGAGTTGGCCGTAGAGCTTGCGCAGGCTCGAGTCGGACTGCTGCGGGACCCACTGGTAGTAGCCGGTGAAGTTGTAGGCGTGGTGCAGCGAGACGTACAGCCGCAGGCCCTTGGCCCGGATGGCGTCGGCGTGCAGCCGCAGCAGGTCCAGGCGCGGCCCTTTGGCGACCGAGTTCCACTCGTTGACACTGCTGTTCCACATGGAGAAGCCGTCGTGGTGCTCGGCGACCGGGCCGGCGAACTTCGCGCCGGCGTCGGCGAACAGCTGGGCCCACGCGTCGGGGTCGAAGTTGCCACCGGCGGACGCGAGCTTCGGTGCGAACTGCACGAAGTTGCCGGCCTTGTCGCGGGCCCCGTTGATGAAGTTGTGGTACGGCCACACCGACGGATCGCCGTAGACGGCCTTGTGGTGGTTGTTCTCGTTCGAGCCGTTGTTGTACATGTTGCGCGGGTACCACTCGCTGGCGAACGCGGGGACGCTGAAGGCGCCCCAGTGGTAGTAGATGCCGAACTTGGCGTCCTGGAACCACTCCGGCGCGGGCGGGTGCTGATCGACCGACGACCAGGCCGCGGTGTAGCTCTGCGGGCCGCTGGTGGCTATGGCGGCGCCGGGCCTCGACAGCCCGGCGGTGGTCGCCGCGACGGAGGCGGCAGCCGTCGTCAGCAGCAGCCGTCGGCGGGACAGCGGCAGGGAGGAGATGGACATAGCGGTGACCTCGCAATCCTGAGGCAAGCAGTAATACGTCATATGTCCAGGTGGGAAAAGAAATGCCTTGCGGCGGGTGGTCGTAGGCGATGCCTGATCGCCTACGACCTCCGATAGGTCCCTTCGCGTGGCGGGCGCTCAGGCCCGGGTCCAGCGCTGGTTCGCGGCGGCGGTACACGTCCAGAGGATGACCGTGGTGCCGTTGGCGGTGGCGTTGCCGTTCACGTCGAGGCAAAGGCCCGCCGCGGCCGAGGCGACGGTGCCATCGGTGTTGAGCGTCCAGCGCTGGTTGCTGCCACCGTTGCAGTCCCACAGCTGAACCTTGCTGTTGGTGGTGGCGTTGAGCGGGGCGTCGAGGCACTTGCCGAGCATGTCGGGATCATTGAAGTGCCCGGGGCCCGCGTAGCCGCTCAGCGGGACGGTGACGTTGACGATGTTCTGGATGCCCATCGGGTAGCCGTTGGTCTGGCCGGTGTCCCAGGCGTTGGTGATGTCCTCGGTGGTGCGCCACAGGTTGGCGACGTCGCCCCAATTGCGCTGCGGCCCCGTCTTCGCGTGGATGCTGTTGGGGTTGATGCTGTACACGATCGGCCGCCCGGACGCGGCGAGCGCGTCGCGCATCCTGGCGAAGGTGTTCACCTGGTCGGTGATCGAGCCGGTGGGCGAGCACCAGTCGTACTTGAGGTAGTCCACGCCCCAGGCGGCGAACTGCCGGGCGTCCTGGGCCTCGTGGCCCTGGCTACCAGTGGCCCCCGGGTAGGAGCCGAAGTATTGGGCGCAGGTCTTGTCCAGCGGAACCTCGTACAGCCCGAACTTCAGGCCGCGGCCGTGCAGGTAGTCGCCGAGCGACTTCATGCCGCTCGGGAATCGGGTCGGGTCACCCTGCAGATTGCCGGAGGAGTCCCGGCTGGGGTTGAACCAGCAGTCGTCGACGACGACGTACTGGTAGCCCAGGTCCCGCAGCCCGCTGCCGACGATGGCGTCGGCCATCTGCCGGATCAGGTTCTCGTTGATGTTGCAGCCGAAGGTGTTCCAGCTGTTCCAGCCCATCGGCGGGGTTCGGGCGGCACCGTTCTCCAGTGCCTGGGCATTGGGCGGGTGCAGCACTGCGGTGGCGGCCGCGACCAGGATCAACACGGCTGCGGCGAGGGTGGCCCAGCGCCGGGATGAGCGGCGCCGGCCGGAGGCGGAGAGCATGAGGTCAGTCCTTCTGGCGGTAGGGACTTCACCATTGTTAGCGCTAACAGACTGGCACCCGAACGAGCACCTAAGTTATCGAGGTCGATGAGATTGCCACATGATGCCTGCTGAATCAAGTCGCGGCGGCAATTCGCGGAAGAGTGCGATGTAATTTTCCGCAATTGTCGAACAGTGACACGAAATGTGTTCGCGTCATAACAGTTTTCGCTCGAGAGATGCGTCCCGGATCTTTCCGTTATGCCGATCCCGCGACGGGAGTCGCGACGAGCACTGCCGCGCCGGGTCGTTGACGGAAGACATCATACGAGTTATGTTTCCGACGCGTCGCAGCCGCCCGCCCGCGGCCGCCGGTCGACATGAAGGGTGAGCAGGGTATCGATGAGAGCAGTCGTGTATCACGCCCCGCGCCAGCTCAAGGTCGAGAGTCGCTCCGCACAGGACCCCGGCCCGGGCGAGGTTCGCATCGCGGTGGCCTACACCGGGATCTGCGGCACCGACCTGCACATCCTCCACGGGGACATGGACGGCCGGGTCGGCCCGACCGCCGTGATCGGCCATGAGATGTCCGGCTGGATCGACGCGGTCGGGCCAGAGGTCCAGGGCTGGTCGGCCGGCCGTCCGGTCACAGTGATGCCCACCCGCTCGTGCGGGCACTGCCATGCCTGCCGGCGCGGCAACACCCACATCTGCCACGCGATGCAGTTCCTCGGCATCGACTCTCCCGGCGCCATGCAGTCCCTGTGGAACGTGCCGGCCGACCTCGTCCTGCCGCTGCCCGGCGGCCTGCCGCTCGAACACGCCGCGCTGGTCGAACCGGTCGCCGTGGCGGTGCACGATGTACGCCGGGCGAACGTCGCCGGCGGTGACCACGTGGTCGTGATCGGCGGCGGTCCGATCGGCACGCTGATCGCGATCGTCGCCCAGCAGCACGACGCCCGTGTGGTGCTGCTGGAGCCCGACCCGTTCCGCCGGTCCGTGGCCGCCGAGCTCGGCATCGAGGCCCTCGACCCGCGGGCCGCCGATGCGGTCGGATTCGTCCAGGAGCGCACCGACGGCGCCGGTGCCGACATCGCCTTCGAGGTATCCGGCTCCGCCGAGGGCGTCTCAACCGCCGTCGACGTGCTCACCACCCGGGGGCGTCTGGTCATGGTGGCCATCCACGCGCAGCCCCGGCCCGTGAACCTGCACCGGTTCTTCTGGCGCGAACTCGAGCTGTTCGGGGCCCGGCTGTACCAGCGCGAAGACGTGGAACAGGCGATCCGGCTCATCGAATCGGGCGCCGTTCCCGCGGCCCGGCTGATCTCGCGGATCGAGCCGGTCGAGGCGGTCGGCGCCGCCTTCGCCGCCCTGGAGTCCGGCGGCCGGGTCATGAAGGTGCTGCTCGACTGGCGGGAGCCGGCCCGGTGAGCAAGCTGTTCGATCTGACCGGGCGGCGGGCGCTCGTCACCGGCGCGCGGCGAGGCATCGGACTGGCCATGGCCGAAGCACTGGCCGGGGCCGGGGCCGACATCATCGGCGTCTCCGCACAGCTCGAGCCGACCGGCAGTGAGGTCGAGCGCCGGGTGCGCACGGCCGGGCGCGACTTCACCGCCCTTCGCGCCGACTTCGCCGACCGCGCGTCCGTCCACCGGCTGGTCGGCGAGCTCGATCAGCACGGCCCGGTCGACATCCTCGTGAACAACGCGGGCATGATCGCCCGCGCACCGGCCGCCGAGCATCCGGACGAGCTCTGGGACCAGGTCCTCGAGGTGAACCTGCGCAGCCAGTTCGTCCTGACCCGAGCCATCGGGAAGACGATGCTGGAGCGCGGCCGGGGAAAGATCATCTTTACCGCTTCGCTGCTGAGCTTCCAGGGTGGCATCAACGTGCCGGGTTACACGGCCGCGAAGTCGGGCGTGGCCGGGCTGGCCAAGGCACTGGCCAACGAGTGGGCCGCCCACGGCGTGAACGTCAACGCGATCGCCCCCGGGTACATCGCCACCGACAACACCCAGGCGCTGCGCGACGACCCGGTCCGCAACCGGTCGATCCTCGACCGCATCCCGGCCGGGCGCTGGGGCCGGCCCGACGACCTGGCCGGCGCCACCGTGTTCCTGGCCGCACCGGCGTCCGACTACGTCAACGGCGCGGTGCTGCCGGTCGACGGCGGCTGGCTCGGCCGATGACCGGCAGCCGGGCCGCGGCGTGACCGCAGTGTCTCTCCCCCGCCGCCCGGCGATACGGTTCACCGCTCTCGGGTTCGGTGCCGCCCAGGGCGGGAACCTCTACCACGCCACGAGCGACGAGACGTTCGCCGCGGCGGTCGACGCCGCCTGGGACGCCGGCGTGCGGTACTTCGACACTGCGCCGCACTACGGGCTCGGCCTGTCCGAACGCCGCCTGGGCGCGGCGCTGCGCGACCGGCCGCGTGACTCCTACGTGGTGTCGACGAAGGTCGGCCGGCTGCTCGTGCCCACACCCGAGACCGCGCACCGCCGCGACCCCGAGGGCTTCGACGTGCCGGCGAACCACCGCCGGGTCTGGGACTTCAGCCGCGACGGCGTCCGTCGCTCGCTGGAGGCGAGCCTGCGGCGGTCCGGCCTGGACCGGTTCGACATCGTCTACCTGCACGATCCGGACGAACACTGGCACCAGGCGGCCACGGAGGCCCTGCCCGCCCTCGCCGACCTGCGCGGCCAGGGCGTCATCGGCGCCATCGGCGCCGGCATGAACCAGTCGGCGATGCTCGCCCGCTTCGTCCGGGAGACGGACGTCGACCTGGTCATGTGCGCGGGCCGCTACACACTGCTCGAGCAGGGCGCCGCGCACGACCTCCTGCCGGCCGCGCGGCAGCGCCGGGTCGGCGTCATCATCGCGGGCGTCTACAACTCAGGGCTGCTGGCCCGGGACCGGCCCCCGGACGACGCCACCTACGACTACCGGCCGGCTCCGGCCGACCTGCTCCAGCGGGCCCGGCGCATCGCGGCGATCTGCACCGAGCACGGCGTCAGCCTGCCGGAGGCCGCGCTCGCCTTCGTCCGCGGCCATCCGGCGGTGGTCTCGACCGTGGTCGGCCTGCGCAGCCCGGCGGAGGTGACCGAAACCGTCCGCCGGACCGCGGCCGTCGTGCCGGCCGCACTCTGGCCGGCGCTGCGCGCCGCCGGGCTGATCGACCCGGCTTAGGGTTCCTCCCGGCCGGCGTCCGGCTCCGGCACCAGTCGCAGCCCGGCCCGGGCGGGCCGGACGTGCGGGCCGGCCGTCGCGGCCGGCGGATCGGCGGCCTGGGCCTGCTGAATCCACTCCTCGTCGACCCGGATCCCCAGGCCCGGCTCGTCGCCGAGGACGATCCCGCCGTCCTGGAACTCCTGGTCGACATGCAGGCCGATCGGTGCGACCAGATCCTGAACCTCGGAGGTGAGGTGGTTCGGCACCGCGGCGGCGGCGTGGGCCAGAGGGTTCGCGTGGTGGGCCACCGGGCTCACCGGCAGATCGCGGCCGTGCGCCACGGCGGCCACGCGGAGGAAGTGCGTGATGCCCCAGACGTTGCCCGCCTGGACGATGTCGACCGCGTCGGCGTCCAGCAACGGCCGGTACTGTTCGAGGCCGGTGAGGTTCTCCCCGGTGGCGACGGCGGCGCGCACGCCCCGGCGCACGGAGGCCAGCCCCGCGGCATCCCAGCGGCGGACCGGTTCCTCGATCCAGGTCAGGTCCACCCGCTGCTCCAGGGCGGTGACGAAGCGAACGGCCTGCGACCGGTGCCACGACTCGTTCGCGTCGAACATCAGGGCGGGCCGCGTCGTGTTGCGCCGCAGCACGTCGCGGACGGCCTCCAGCCGGCGCAGATCGTGGTCGAGGTCGCGGCCGCCCTTGAGCTTGGCGGCGCAGAAGCCCCGATCCGTGAAGCGCTCGTAGAGTGCGACGAGGTCGTCGTCGTCCAGCGCGATGTCCAGCCCCGAGGCGTAGCCGGGGACGAACCGGTCGCGGCCGCCGAGCGTGCGCCAGAGCGGCTCGCCGATCGCCTTGGCCTTGAGGTCCCACAGCGCCATGTCGATCGCACCGATCGCGCCGAAGGTCGCACCGTTGTGCCCGTTCTTGAACACCCGCGCGAGCATCCGGTCGTAGAGGACCGACACGGCCCTCGGATCCTCGCCCTCCACGGCACCGAAGACGCGGTTGATGTCACCGTGGGCGCCGATGCCCACGCCCTCCAGCCCGTCGTCGGTCTCCAGGATCAGCACGTGCACGTCGGTGCGGGGCCCGGCCATCACGCCGTTGACGTCCCCGATGAGCCGGCCCCAGTCGTGCTGGGTGGTCAGGCTCCGATACCCGGTGACTTTCACAAACGCTCCTTGTCGGCATGGGTGGCGCTCACTCCTTGGTGCCGCCTGCCGTCATGCCCGCCACCAGGAAGCGCTGCGCGAACAGGAAGACGATCAGCACCGGCAGCACCGACACGACCGTCGCCAGGGCGAGCGTCGGCAGCTGCACGGACTGGGTTCCGGCGGAGCTCGGGTTGAACGCCGGGGTCGAGGCGAGCAGTGCGGTCAGGCCGACCTGCACCGGGTAGCCGTCGCTGGACGGCAGCATGACGAACGGCAGGAAGAAGTTGTTCCAGGTCTGCACGAAGCTGAAGAACCCGACCAGCGCCACGACCGGCGTGGCCAGCGGCAGCGCGATCCGGGTGAACACCTCCAGCTCGGTGCACCCGTCGATGCGGGCCGCGGCGAGCAGGTCGCGCGGCAGGCTCGTGGAGAAGTAGATGTAGGTGAGGTAGACGCCGAACGGGAAGAACGACATCGGCAGAATGACCGACAGCGGGCTGCCGATCAGGCCGACCACGTTGAGCTCCAGGAAGATCGGCAGTACCAGCGCGGTGTTCGGCATCAGCATCACGATCAGCGTCAGCACGAGCAGGGACCGGCGGAACCGGAACTCGGTCATCGCCAGCGCGTACCCGGCGGGGATGCTGACCACGAGCGTGATGGCCAGGGCGCCGAGCGCGTACAGCGCCGAGTTGCCGATCCAGGCGGTCACCGCCCCGTCCTGGAACTCGAGCAGTTCCCGCCAGTTCGCGGCCAGATCTCCGATGCTGCCGGGCCGGAACGGGTGGCCGACGAGCAGCTCCCGGGCCGATTTGGTCGTCGCCAGCAGCAGCCAGACGATCGGGACGGCGAAGAACAGCACGAACACGGCCACCACGACCGAGACGATCGTCCGGCCGGCCCAGCCGGTGGCCGTACCCGCGCCGAGCCGGGGATTCGCCATGGACATGTCAGTCCCTCTCGAACAGCCCGCCGCGCGTCACGAAGACAGCCGACAATGCGAGGGCGATGATCAGCAGCAGCAGCGCGACGGCTGCCGCGGCGTTGAAGTCGTTCTGCTGGAACGCGTAGAGGTACGCCAGCTGGTTGAGCGAGTAGTCGTTGGGCACGACGGCGTTGCTCGCCTGGGACAGCAGCTGCGGCTCGACGAACAGCTGCGTGCCGGCCGCGAGGGACATGATGCCCATGTACGAGATCCACTTGCGCAGCAGCGGTAACTGGATGCGCCAGGCGATCTGGAGCGTGCTAGCGCCGTCGATGCGGGCCGCCTCGATCATGTCGGGGCTGACGTTGTTCAGGGCGCCGTACATGATCACGATCCATCCGCCGGCGCCGGTCCAGAAGGCGATGACGGCGAAGATCGGCGGCAGGTTGCCGGGTGCGATCACCTGGTTGAAGCTGGTGAATCCGGCCAGCCGCAGCAGCCCGGCCACCGGGCTCGCGGTCGGGTCGAGCACGAACAGCCACAGCAGCACGCTGGACGCGCCCGCGACCGCGCCCGGCAGGTAGAAGACCAGCCGGAGCGCCCGGCTCAGCCAGCGGACCCGGATCGCGTGCACCACGATCGCCAGGAACGTGACCAGCACGATCAGGGCGACCAGCCAGGTGAGCAGGAAGGTGGAGACGTGACCCACTGCCGGCAGGAACCGGAAGTCACCGAACACCTTGACGAAGTTGCCCGCGCCGGCGAAGCCGCCCTCACCGTCGGTGAACGCGAGGAACACGGCGTACAGCGCCGGGAACACACCGAACACGGCGGCCAGGACCGTGTAGGGCACCACGAACCCGTAGGACATCGCGCGGTGGTGCCCGCTCGTCGACCGAGGCCGCGCGCCCACCGGGCGCGCGGCCTCACGCACGATCGTCATGCGACCGTGTATCCGTCGACCTGAGCCTGGTTCTTGATAGCCGTCTGCCACTCCGGCAGCAGGCCGACGAGGCTCTTGCCGCCGGCGATAGCCGGGGTGACGGTCTTGGCCCAGATCGCCTCCTGGCTGAAGATGCCGGAACCCCAGCCGTTCCAGATCTGGGTGCCCGCCTTGATCAGCGGCTGCAGGTCGGTGGCGTAGTAGCCGCTGGACTCCTGCTTCTTGATCCATTTGTCGGCGGCCGGCGCGTAGGCGGGGTAGCCGGGGGCGAGATTGACCTGGTAGTCGTCGGCGGTGGTGACGAACTCGGCGAACTTCGCGGCGGCCTTGAGGTTCTTCGAGTGGCTGCTGATGAACCAGGTGCCGCCGCCCACGTTGCCGGTCACCGCCTCCTCGCCTCGCCACGGCAGCGGCGCGGCGACGCCGAGCTCGCCCTTGGGGACGTTGAGCGACTGCGGGTTGTTGAAGATGGCGCCCGAGTACCACGCCGGGCCGGGCATCATGAGCACCTTGCCGGTGTAGGTCTTGACGAACTCCGGGGTGAAGACGCTGACCGACGGGGTGGTGCCGTTCTTGATGAGCACGTCGAGCATGGCCGCAACCCTCTTGCACTCCGTGCTGCCGGTGTTCACCGTCACCGACTTGGGTCCGGTGATGCCGTTGGCCTGGCATTTGCCGCTCCAGAAGTACACCTCGGGGGCAAAGGAGTCGCCGACGCTGCCGACGATGTAGCCGGGGTGCTCGCGGCCCACCCGCTCGCCGAGGGCCTGGTACTCCTCCCACGTGGCCGGCAGGGTGTAGCCGAACTGCTGCAGCAGTGCCTTGTCGTACCAGAGCACTACCTGTGCCAGGTCGTTGCGCAGGCAGTACACCTTGCCGCCGACGGTGCAGGGATTCAGCGCCCCGGCGGTGAAGTCGGCCAGGGTCTTCTTGTCCACGAGCCCCTGGTCGAGCACGGCGGCGAACGCCTGTTTGCCGTTGGTCGCCTGGCTGGCCCAGGCGGCGTCGTTGTTCTGGCTCGAGAAGACCACGTCGGGCCACCCACTGCCGGCGCGGTCGAAGAGCTGCATCTTGGTCCGGAAGGAGTTCGATCCGTTCGCCGACCCGTCGTAGGTGACGACCTCGAGCTTCACGTCCGGGTTGGCCTTCTTGAACGCGTCCACCGCACCCGCACGGTCGGCGTCGACCCAGACGGTGATCGTCGCCTTGTCGTCCTGGGCGACCTGCGGAAAGCCGTACGAGCCCTCGGATGTTCCGCCGGACTTGCCGCAACCGGCGAGGGTGAGGGTGACGGCGAGGGCGGCAGTGCTGATCACGGCGAGCCGGCGGCGGCAAATTTGTCTCATTCGCAACATATGCACGTCCTTATCGGTGAGGCCCTGTTGCGCAAGATGTCACTGCGACGAAATGTAAGGGCATACGTATGATGTTTGCAAGCGCCAGATCGGCCGCGGCCGTACACTGTCCGCGGGCCGTGCCACGACAGCCGCGCCCGACGGAGGATCCATGACGACATCCCAGGCCGAACCGGACGGCCACGCCGTCGCGCCGCCGGCATGGGTACGGCGCCCGGCCAACCTGGGCCGGGCGGTCACCGCGGAACTGGTGGAGCGCATCGTGCGCGGTGTCCATCCGCCCGGCACGCCGCTACCGCCCGAGCCGGCCCTGTGCGAGACGTTCTCGGTCAGCCGCACCGTGATCCGCGAGGCGGTGAAGGTGCTGCAGGAGAAAGGGCTCGTCCAGGTCCGCCAGGGCAGCGGCACCGTCGTGACGCCGCCGTCGAAATGGAACATGCTCGACGAGCTCGTGCTCGGCACGGCCGTGGCCGAGGACGAGAGCCTGGCGATCCTCGACGACCTCGTCGTCACCCGGCGCCTGCTCGAGTCGGACATGGCCCACGTCGCGGCGCGGCTGGCAGACGATCCGACCATCGAGCGGCTGCGGGCGACGGTCGAGCAGATGGACGAACTCGTCGACGACCACGTCACCTACGAGGAGTACGACCGCACCTTCCACGACATGATCATGGAGGCGTCCGGGAACCGCATCGCCCGGGCCGTGGTGAAGGCGCTGGTGAGCCAGGTGCTGCACACCGCGCGCTACGTCGGGCGCACGGACCGGACGCTGTGCATCGCGTCGAATCTGGGGCACCGGCGGATCTACGAGCGCATCGCCGCCCGCGACCCGGAGGGCGCCGCCGCCGCGATGTTCACCCACATCAGCGATGCCTGGCTGATCCGCCGCGGCGGCCCGAGCGACGCGGCCCGGCTGCAGCGGTAGCGCCGGTCCCGGCCGCGGCGACCCAGCGCCGCGGCCGGAACGTCCGGTGTCACCCGAGCGTGCAGGCGGCACCGTTGAGGGCGAACGCCGCCGGGCGGGCGGTGTTGCCGGTGTGTGTGGCCTGGAAGCCGATCGTCGTCGACGCGCCCGGTGCGAGCGCGCCGTTGTAGCTCATGTTGCGTGCGGTCACGGCCCCGGAGACCGGGCTGTATTGGGCGTTCCAGCCCGAGGTGATGGTCTGGCCGGACGGCAGCGTGAAGGTCAGCGCCCAGCCGTTGACAGTGCTGCTACCGGTGTTCGTGATGGAGATGCTCGCGGTCAGCCCGGTGTTCCAGGCGCTGGTCGTGTCCGTGACGCGGCAGGCGGCTCCGCCCGGTGGCGGGCTCGAGACCGGCGGACTGGACACGGGCGGACTGGAGACCGGCGGGCTGGAGACCGGCGGGCCGCTGGTGCCGCCGGTGCCGGTGAGGCCGAAGAACGCGACGGCGTACGCGGCCATGCCGGCCGAGGGCAGGCTGTGCCCGGCGCCCTGGATGCTGTACGCCTCGACCTGCACCGTACCGGTGGAATCCGCGTAGCGGCGGCGGTTCCAGCCGGACTGCGGTGTGTCGGTGGACGTCGGCGACTGGCTCAGGCCGAACACGTTCGTCCACTGTTCGATCTCCTCCTGCAGCAGCGAGTACGGCACGAGCGTGTCGCTGGTGCCGTGCCACAACTGCATCCGCGGCCGCGGCCCGGAGTACCCCGGATACGCCTGCCGGACCGCATCGCCCCACTGCTGCGGGGTGCGGTCCATGCTGCCGCCGGTGCACCGGCTGGTGCCGGGCGGATAGTCCGCGGCGTTGGCGAAGCAGGTGAACGGCACGCCCATGAACGCCGCACCGGCCTTGAATACGTCCGGGTACAGGGCCAGCATCTCATTCGTCATCATGCCGCCGGATGAGCTGCCGGTCGCGTAGACCCGGTTCGGGTCACCGCCGTACTGCTGCTGCGCGTACGTCACCATCGACACGATCGACACCGGGTCACTTCCGCCGCCTCGCCGCTTGGCCGCGTCGGACCAGGTGTCGAAGCAGTTGCCGAAGCCGGCCTGCTGCGTCGCGGTCGGGTAGATGACGATGTAGCCGTACCGGTCGGCCAGGCTCGCGAACTCGCTGCCCGAGTAGAAACCCGGGCCGGAGCCGCCGCAGCCGTGCATGGCGACCACGATCGCCGGGTGGGCCGGTCGCGCGTCCGGGACGTACACATGCATGCGCATGCCGCCCGGGTTCGCGCCGAAGTTGGTGACCTCGGTCAGCGTCGCCGCGTATGCGGGCCGCAACGCCACCAGGGTCAGCCCGGCGAAAGCGAGCAACGCCACCGGGCCGAGCAAGAGTCTCCATATGAAGCGCATGCGCCTACTCCTCGTCTGGTCGGACGGATCACGGCGCGGCTCCCAAGCCATCGTGCGGCATTTAGTGTGTACCCGGGACACATAAGTGTCAATCGATGTGGAGATCAGCCGAGGCGCTACAGTCGGGCCGTGGCCGACCCGTTCGACATCGAGGAGATCTTTCCGGACGACGACGAGCCGGTGCGGCTCCCCCGGCGGCAGTCCGGACCGGCGCCGCAGGGCCTGGCCGTGACGCTGATGGCGGACTACACCCTGCGGACCCGCGCGTGGCTGCCGTCGGCCGCTATCGTGGCGCTGCTGATCGAGTCCGCGGTGAGCGAGGCGGGCGCCCGCACGGCGATCAGCCGGCTGGCCCGCCGCGGTGTGCTGCAGGGCCGGCGGAACGGCCGGCACAGCTCCTACCGGCTGGCCACCGCCGCGGCCGACCAGCTCTCGGCCGGCGGTCAGTGGATCGTGTCGTCGGCGGCCGGGGCGGAGCCGTGGGACGAGTGCTGGACCCTGATCGCGTTCTCGCTGCCGCAGCAGGAGCGCGCTCGCCGCCGGGAGCTGCGCAACCGGCTGCGCTGGCTGGGGTACGCGCCGCTGTACGACGGGCTGTGGA
>NZ_JBEPEH010000076.1:0-32798 GCF_040300725.1 Dactylosporangium sp. NPDC000244 | reverse complement strand
GGCGGGGCCGCGGCCGGGGGCCGGCGGTGGCGGGGCCGCGGCCGGGGGCCGGCGGTGGCGGGGCCGCGACCAGGAGCCGACGGTCCGGGACCTGGTGGCGCATCCGGGACCCCGTGACACGGTCGGCGGCGAAAAACGGGGATGTTTCCGAACCGGGCACCGGACAAAACGCGGATACTGGACATGATCGCGAAGGTCTGGACATGAAACATCCCCGGAGTACTGTCCCGGGGATAGGAGAGGGGTGCCATGCTCGACCGGTTCAACGGCCTCGCGCCCGAGGCCGCCGAGGAGGCCCTGCTCGCCTGCTGCGCGTCGCCGGGCTGGGCTGCCCGGGTGGTCTCGCGGCGGCCGTATCAGACGCCCGCCGACCTGGTCGTGGCGGGTGTGACAGCATTCGATGAGCTCGGCTGGGCGGATCTGCAACGAGTCCTCGACGCGCATCCGCGCATCGGCCGGCGACCTTCCGGCGACGGTACCGAAGCCGCCTGGTCCCGTCGCGAGCAGTCCGGCGTCGAGGGCGCCGACGACGAGCTGGCCGAGGTCAACGAGGCCTACGAGCGCCGCTTCGGCCACCTGTTTCTGATCTTCGCCAGCGGCAAGTCGGCCGACGAGGTGCTCGCGGCGGCCCGTGGCCGGATGCGCAACGACGACGACACCGAGCAGGTCGTGGTCCGCGGCGAGCTCCGCAAGATCGTCGAGCTGCGGCTGGAGCGCCTGGCGGAGGAAGCCGAGGCCGCATGAGCAGACCGCAGCGAAGCGCGCGAAATCGGGGCGAAGCCGGAGTGCAAGCCGAAGCCGGGTCCAGAGCCGGGGCCGGGGTCGCATGAGCCTGTCCACGCACGTGCTGGACACGGCCCGCGGCATCCCGGCCGCGGGGGTGCCGGTCCGGCTCGAAACGGCCGAGCGGATCTTCGTCGGTGACGGGTTCACCGACGGCGACGGCCGCCTGCGCTGGGACGACGTCGGCACGGGCCGCTACCGGCTGATCATCGACACCGCGGCCTACCTCGGCCCCGACGCCTTCTTCCCCGAGGTGTCGATCGTGTTCACCATCGCCGACGCCCGCCATCACCACGTCCCGCTGCTGCTGAGCCCGTTCGGATACTCCACCTACCGAGGGAGCTGAGCAGGTGCCGACCTTCGAGCTGGGCCCCAACCAGTACGGCAAGGCCGAGACGCGCCTGGTGCGCGTCGAGCGCGCCGCGGACGGGGATCGCATCACCGACCTCAACGTGAGCGTCGCCCTGCGCGGCGACCTCGCGGCCAGCCACCTGACCGGCGACAACGCGGCCGTCCTGCCCACCGACACGCAGAAGAACACGGTCTACGCCTTCGCCCGCGAGTTCGGGATCGCGAGCATCGAGGCGTTCGCGGCCCGGCTCGCCGAGCACTTCGTGGCCACCCAGCCGACGATTCACGAGGCCAGGGTCACGATTCAGCAGTACCCCTGGCAGAGCCTCGACGCCAAGCACGCCTTCCGCCGCGACGGGAGCGAGATCCGCACCGCCACCGTCCACCATGGACACTACGGGACCCGGGTCGTCTCCGGCATCACCGGGCTCGTGCTGCTGAAGACCACGGACTCGGAGTTCCACGGGTACCTCAAGGACCGCTACACCACCCTGCCCGAGACCCGCGACCGGATCCTCGCCACGTCGGTGGACGCGACCTGGCGCACCGCCGAGGGGTTCACGGATCCCGGGCCCGCGAGAGCGGCTCTGGTCGAGGCGTTCGCCGACACCTACAGCCTCGCCCTGCAACAGACCCTGTTCTCGATGGGCTCGCGGGTGCTGCAAAGCTGCCCGGACGTGGTCGAGGTGAAGCTCTCGCTGCCCAACCGGCATCACTTCCTCGTCGACCTGGCGCCATTCGGGCTCGACAACCCCAACGAGGTCTACTACGCGGCCGACCGGCCCTACGGGCTCATCGAGGGCGTCGTGCGCCGCGACGGGGTCGCGATCCCGGAGGAGGTCGTGTGGACTTTCTGAGCCCGTCCACCGGCGGGGTCGCGATCCCGGAGGAGGTCGTGTGGACTTTTCTGAGCCCGTCCACCGGCGGGGTCGCGATCCCCGAGGAGGTCGTGTGGACTTTCTGAGCCCGTCCACCTGGGACGAGGCCCTCGCGGCCAAGGCCGAGCACCCCGACGCGGTGCCGATCGCGGGCGGCACCGACGTGATGGTCGAGCTGAACTTCGACCGCCGCCGCCCGCAAGCGCTGCTGGACCTGACCCGGGTCCGGGAGCTCGCGGAGTGGGCCGCGGACGGTGACGTGCTGCGGGTCGGGGCCGGGGTGACGTATCGCCGCATCATCGACGAGCTCGGCAACCGCCTGCCCGGCCTGGCCCTCGCGGCCCGCACGGTCGGCTCCCCGCAGATCCGCAACCGCGGCACGGTCGGCGGCAACCTCGGCTCCGCCTCCCCGGCCGGCGACGCCCACCCGCCGCTGCTCGCGTGCGGGGCCGAGATCGAGGTCGCCTCGGTGCGCGGCGCCCGGCGCATCCCGGCGGGCGAGTTCTTCGCCGGCCCGAAGCGCAGCGCCCTGGCCCCGGACGAGCTGATCGCCGCGTTCCGGATCCCGCCCGCGGCCGGCCCGCAGCAGTTCGCCAAGGTCGGCACACGCAACGCGATGGTGATCGCGGTGTGCTCGTTCGCGCTGGCCCTGGACCCGGTGCGCCGGTCCGCGGGCACCGGGATCGGCTCGGCCGGCCCGACCCCGCTGCGGGCCGCCGAGGCGGAGTCGTTCGCGGCCGAGCTGCCGTGGGAGTCGCGCGAGCCGCTGCCGGAGCCGGTGGTGGCGCGCTTCGGCGAGCTCGTCGCGGCCGCGGCGCGCCCGATCGACGATGTGCGGGGCAGCGCCGCCTACCGCCGCCACGCTCTCGCCGTCCTCGGTGGACGGACGCTGCGGTGGGCGTGGGAGGAGTACCGATGCGGCTGAACCTGTCCGTGAACGGCGAGGAACGCACCGCCGACGACGTCTGGGAAGGGGAGAGCCTGCTCTACGTGCTGCGGGAACGGCTCGGCCTGCCCGGCGCCAAGAACGCGTGCGAGCAGGGCGAGTGCGGCTCCTGCACGGTGTATCTCGACGGCACCCCGGTCTGCGCCTGCCTGGTCGCCGCCGGCCAGGCCGCGGGGCGCGCGGTGCGCACCGTCGAGGGGCTGGCCGGGCCCGGCGCGCTGCACCCGATCCAGCAGGCGTTCCTGACCGCCGGCGCCGTGCAGTGCGGCTTCTGCACGCCCGGGCTCATCGTGGCCGTGCACGACCTGCTGGAGCGCAATCCGGAGCCCAGTGACCCGGACATCCGCGAGGCCCTCGCCGGGAACCTGTGCCGCTGCACGGGCTACGAGCACATCGTCGCCGCGGTGAAGCTGGCGGCCCGCCGATGATCGTCATCGAGGGGTGCGCGGTCGCGACCGTCGACGCCGCCGGCACCGAGCACGCCGACGGGCACATCGTCGTCGCGGGCGACCGGATCGTGGCGGTCGGCGCCGGGCCCTACACCGGCGACGAGAGCGTCACGCGGGTCGACGGCCGCGGCTGCCTGGCCACCCCGGGGCTGGTCAACACCCACCACCACCTCTACCAGTGGGCCACCCGCGGCTACGCCCAGCAGGAGATCCTGTTCGGCTGGCTCCAGGAGCTGTACCCGGTCTGGGCCCGCATCGACGAGAGCACCGTGCACGCCGCGGCCTCCGCAGGGCTGGCCCAGCTGGCGCTCACCGGGTGCACGACGAGCACCGACCACCACTACGTGTTCCCGCGCGGCGGCGGCGACCTGCTCGCGGCCGAGATCGACGCGGCCGCCGCCGTGGGGCTGCGCTTCCACCCGTGCCGCGGCTCGATGGACCTCTCCGAGAAGGACGGCGGGCTGCCCCCGGACTCCGTCGTGGAGGACACCGACGCCGCGCTCATCGCGACCAGGGACGCGATCGACCGGTTCCACGACCCCTCGCCGGGCGCCATGGTGCGCATCGCGGTCGCGCCGTGCAGCCCGTTCTCCGTCACCCCGCGGCTCATGCGGGAGGCGGCCGAGCTGGCCCGGTCCGAGGGCGTGCGGCTGCACACCCACCTCGCCGAGACGGTGGAGGAGGAGGCGTACTGCCGCGAGGTCCACGGCTGCACGCCGGTCGAGTACGCCGAGCGCCTCGGCTGGCTCGGCGACGACGTCTGGCTCGCCCACGCCGTGCACCTCGACGCGTCCGCGATCGCCCGGCTCGGCGCGACCGGCACCGGCGTCGCCCACTGCCCGAGCTCCAACGGCCGCCTCGGCGCCGGGATCGCCCCGGTCCGCGACCTGCTCGACGCCCGGGTCCCGGTCGGCCTCGGGGTCGACGGCGCCGCCTCGCAGGAGGCCGGGGAGCTCGGCGCGGAGCTGCGCCAGGCGCTCTACCTCGCCCGGCTGCGCGGCGGCCCCGCCGCCCTGACCGCGCGGGAGTCCCTGGCCCTGGGCACCATCGGCGGGGCCCGCTGCCTCGGCCGCGCCGACGAGCTCGGCTCGCTGGAGCCCGGCAAGCTCGCCGACATCGCGCTGTGGCGCCTCGACGGCCTCGGCCACGCCGGCATCGAGGACCCGGTCGCCGCGCTCGTGTTCGGCCCGGCCGCCCCGCTGCGCCTGCTGCTCGTCGGCGGCCGCGCGGTGGTCCAGGACGGCTCGCTGTCCACTGTGGACGTCGAACGGGTCGCCGCCGATCTGGCGCGGGCAGCGAGGAGGCTGCGATGACGACCTCGGTGGCAACGGCCGGCGGCATCGGCACCTCGCCGGTGCGGCCCGACGGCACGCTCAAGGTGACCGGGGAGTTCGCGTTCTCCTCCGACCTGTGGGCCGACCGGATGCTGTGGGGCGCGACCCTGCGCAGCCCGCACCCGCGGGCCCGGATCGTGTCCGTCGACCTGACCGAGGCCCTGCGGCTGCCCGGCGTGCACGCCGTGCTCACCGCCGAGGACGTGCCCGGGGCCAAGCACTACGGCCTGGAGCACCGCGACCAGCCGGTGCTCGCGATCGGGCAGGTCCGCTACGCCGGCGAGCCGGTCGCGATCGTCGCCGCCGACCACCCCGAGACCGCCCGGCGGGCCGCGGCGCGCATCGGCGTCGAGTACGAGGTGCTGGCGCCCGTCGTGGACAGCGAGGCCGCCCTCGACCCGGCCTGCGCGCCGGTGCACGAGTCCGGCAACCTGCTGCGGCACGTGCCGATCCGCAAGGGCCCGCAGGACGTCGTCGCGCCCGTCGTGGTCACCGGCGAGTACGAGGTCGGCATGCAGGACCAGGCGTTCCTCGGCCCCGAGTCCGGGCTCGCGATCCCGGCCGAGGACGGCGGCGTCGACCTGTTCATCGCGACCCAGTGGCTGCACGGCGACCTCGCCCAGGTGGCCGACTGCCTCGGCCTGCCGCCGGAGAAGGTGCGGCTCAGCCTGGCCGGGGTCGGCGGCGCGTTCGGCGGCCGCGAGGACGTCTCCATGCAGGTGCACGCGTGCATGCTGGCGCTGCGCACCGGGCGGCCGGTGAAGATGGTGTACTCCCGCGAGGAGTCCTTCTTCGGCCACGTGCACCGCCACCCAGCCCGGCTGCGGTACGAGCACGGCGCCGACGAGACCGGCCGGCTGCTCTACGTGCGGGCCCGGATCGTGCTCGACGGCGGCGCGTACGCGTCCACCTCCATGGCCGTCGTCGCCAACGCCACCACGCTCGGCATCGGCCCCTACCGGGTGCCGAGCGTCACCGTGGACGGCTACGCGGTCTACACCAACAACCCGCCGTGCGGCGCGATGCGCGGCTTCGGCGCCGTGCAGGCCTGCTTCGCCTACGAGTCGCAGATGGACAGGCTCGCCGCCGCGCTCGGGCTCGACCCGGTGGAGCTGCGCGCCCGCAACGCCCTCGAGCCCGGCGACACCATGCCCACCGGCCAGGTCGTCACCGGGCCCGCGCCCGTCGCCGAGCTCCTGCGCCGGGTCCGCGACCTGCCGCTGCCCGCGCCCGGCACCGGCGACCCCCGCGAGTTCCCCGGCGGCGTCGCCAACACCACGCGCGGCGAGGGGGTGCGGCGGGGCGTCGGCTACGGCGTCGGCATCAAGAACGTCGGCTTCTCCGAGGGCTTCGACGACTACTCCACCGCCCGGGTGCGGCTCGAGCTCGTCGGCGGCGAGCCGGCCGCGGTCGTGCACACCGCGGCCGCCGAGGTCGGCCAGGGCCTGGTGACGGTCATGGCGCAGATCGTGCGGACCGAGCTCGGGGTGCGGCGGGTGACGGTGGCCACCGCGGACACCACGATCGGCAGCGCCGGGTCCTCGTCGGCGTCGCGGCAGACCTACGTCACCGGCGGCGCGGTCAAGGCCGCCTGCGAGGCCGTGCGCCGCGAGATCGAGCGCCGCACCGGCCGGGACGCCGACCTCGCCACCGATCTCGTCACCGTCCTCGGCGACGGGCCGATCGAGGAGACCGTCGAGTGGCGGCACAAGCCCACGTTCCCGATCGACCCGCGCACCGGGCAGGGGGACGCGCACGTGCAGTACGCGTTCGCCGCCCACCGGGCCACCGTGGACGTCGACGTGGAGCTCGGGCTGGTGCGCGTGGTCGAGATCGCCACCGCGCAGGACGTCGGGCGGGCGCTGCACCCGCAGTCGGTGCGCGGCCAGATCGCCGGCGGCACCGCCCAGGGGCTCGGGCTCGCGGTGATGGAGGAGATCCAGGTGGTCGACGGGCGCATCCGCAACCCGTCGTTCACGGACTATCTGATTCCGACCATTCTGGATGTACCGCCGATGCTCATCGACGTGCTCGAGCTGGGCGATCCCGAGGCGCCGTACGGGCTGCGCGGCGTCGGCGAGCCCCCGACCATCTCGTCCACCCCGGCGATCGTCGCCGCGATCCGCGCCGCCACCGGCCTGCCGCTCAAGCGGGTGCCGGTCCGGCCCGAGCACCTGACGGGGACGTGAGATGGCGCTGTCGGAGCGGGACCTCGAGGAGCTGCGGGCGCGGGCCGAACACCTGGACCGCCTGCGGCTGCCCGGCCAGGTGGCGGACACGGCGGTCGTCCGGCAGCCGGTGCACACCGTCTACGTGCCCGCCGACCGCTTCTCGGCCGCGACCGTGGGGCAGTGGGCGGACGAGGCCCGGTGCCTGGTCCGCGACCACGGGCGCCCGCCGTTCCCGGACGAGATCGTGGAGCTGGTGCTGGGCAAGCTCGTCACCGAGCCGATCGAGGACCTGCGGGTCGACTTCGAGGACGGGTACGGCCGCCGCGGCGACGACGAGGAGGACGCCCACGCGACCGCGGCGGGCGCCGCCCTGCGCACGAGCCCGCCGGCCTTCTTCGGGCTGCGGTGCAAGAGCCTGGAGCCGGATACGGTACTGCGGGCGGCCCGCACGCTCGACGTCTTCCTCGCCGCGCTCGGCCCGCCGCCGGACGGCTTCGTCATCACGTTGCCGAAGGCCACCTCGGCCGCCCACGCCGACGCCGCCGTGTTGCTGTGCCGGCAGCTCGAGCACGCGCACGGCCTCGCCGAGGGCTCCCTGCGCTTCGAGCTGCAGGTCGAGACCCCGCAGGCGATCCTCGGCGCCGACGGCCGCAGCCCGCTGCCGGAGATGATCGTCCGCTCGCACGGGCGGCTCACCGGCCTGCACTACGGCACCTACGACTACAGCACCGCGCTGGGCGTCGCCCCGGCGTACCAGAGCCTCGAGCACCCGGTCGCCGACCACGCCAAGGCCGTCATGCAGGCGGCGGCGGCCGGCACCGGGGTCAGCGTCGCCGACGGCTCCACGAACGTCATCCCGGCCGGCGGCACCGAGGAGGTGCACCGCGCCTGGGCCCTGCACGCCCGGCTCGTGCGCCGCAGCCTCGAGCGCGGCATCTACCAGGGCTGGGACCTGCACCCCGGGCACCTGGTGACCCGCTGGGGGACCACGTTCGAGTTCTTCCGCGACGGCGTCGGCGAGGCGAGCCGGCGCCTCGGGCACTACCTGGGCCGCCGCACGCGGGGCCACCTCGACGAGCCGGCGACGGCCCGGGCCATGGCCCGGTTCCTGCTGCGCGGCCTGCACTGCGGCGCGCTGCGACCCGGCGACGTGCGCCATCCCCGCGAGGTGCTGGAGGCCCTGTGACGTTCTCGCTGCGCTCCCGCCAGGTCTACCTGCCCGGCGGCCCCCGCGCCGCCACCGTGACCGTCCACGACGGACGGATCGCCGCGGTCGGCGACTACACCGCGGACGTCGACGGCCCGGTCACCGACCTGGAGGGCCTGTCGCTGCTGCCCGGCCTCGTCGACACCCACGTGCACGTCAACGAGCCCGGCCGCACCGAGTGGGAGGGCTTCGCCACCGCGACCCGCGCGGCCGCGGCCGGCGGCGTCACCACCATCGTCGACATGCCGCTGAACTCGCTGCCGCCGACCACCACGGTCGCGGCCCTGCGCGAGAAGCAGGCCGCGGCCCGGGGCCAGTGCCACGTCGACGTGGGCTTCTGGGGCGGGGCGGTGCCCGGCAACGCCGCCGACCTCGTCCCGCTGCACGAGGCCGGCGTCTTCGGCTTCAAGAGCTTCCTCGTCGACTCCGGCGTGCCCGAGTTCCCGCCGCTGGACCCCGCCGGGCTGGCCGAGGCCTTCGCCGCCGTCGACGCGCTGTTCATCGTGCACGCCGAGGACCCGGCCCGGCTGCACGACGCCCGCCCGTCGCGCGCCTACGCCGACTTCCTCGCGTCCCGCCCGGCCGCGGCCGAGGTCTCCGCGGTCGACACCGCGCTGGAGACGGCGCGGGCGACCGGCCGCCGCGTCCACATCCTGCACCTGTCCGCCGCCGACGCGCTCGGGTCCCTGCGCCGGGCCCGCGGCGGCGGCGTGCGCGCCACCGCCGAGACCTGCCCGCACTACCTGACCCTGGACGCCGCCGCGGTCCCGGACGGCGCGACGGAGTTCAAGTGCTGCCCGCCGATCCGCGACGCGGGCAACCAGGACCGGCTCTGGGGCGGCCTCGCCGACGGCACCATCTCGCTCGTCGTGTCCGACCACTCGCCGTCGACCCCGCAGCTCAAGCGCCGCGACTCCGGCGACTTCGCCGCGGCCTGGGGCGGGATCGCGTCGCTGCAGCTGGGCCTGCCCGCGGTGTGGACGGCCGCCCGCGAGCGCGGCTTCACCCTCGCCGACGTGGTGCGGTGGATGGCCGCCGGCCCGGCCGAGCTGGTGGGCCTGCGCCGCAAGGGCCGCATCGAGCCGGGGGCCGACGCCGACCTGGTCGCCTTCGACCCGGAGGCGGTCTTCACGGTGGACCCGGCGGCCCTGCACCATCGGCACCCGGTCACCCCGTACGCCGCCCGCGAGCTGACCGGCGCGGTGCGCACGACCTGGCTGCGGGGCGAGCCGATCGGCGAGACTGCCAAGGGCCGTTTCCTGCTGCGGGAGGACGCATGACCTTCACCGACCTGACCGACCTCGCCTCGCGGGTCCTCGGCGGGGGCGTGGTGGCCGCGAACGACGAGTTCTTCGCGGCCATGGACAACCTCGTCAACCCCGAGCCGTCCGAGCACGAGACGTGGACGTACGGGCCCAAGGGCAAGGTGTACGACGGCTGGGAGACCCGCCGGCGTCGCTCGCCCGGCCACGACTGGGCGATCGTCCGGCTCGGGGCACCGGGGCGGATCCACGGCGTGGTGGTCGACACCGCGCACTTCACCGGCAACTACCCGCCGCACGTCTCCGTCGAGGCCGCCGAGCTGCCGGGCCACCCGTCCCCGGCCGAGCTGGCCGAGGCCGCGTGGACCGGGATCGTCGCGCAGTCCCCGGTGAAGGGCGACAACCGCAACCATTTCCCGGTCGCCGACCCGGCCCGCTACACCCACGTGCGCCTGAACATCTTCCCGGACGGCGGCGTCGCCCGGCTGCGCGTGCACGGCGACGCGGTGCCCGACCCGGCCCTGCTGCACGGGCTGACCGCGAACCTGGCCGCGATGGAGCTGGGCGCGGTCGTGGCCGGGTGCAGCGACATGTTCTACGGCTCGCCGGGCAACCTGCTGCTGCCGGACCGGCCGCGGCAGATGAGCGAGGGCTGGGAGACCGCGCGGCGCCGCGAGCCCGGCAACGAATGGGTGCTGGTCCGCCTGGCCGCCAGGGGCCGCATCCGCCTCGTGGAGCTGGACACCACCCACTTCAAGGGCAACGCCCCCGGCGAGGCCTCGCTGCGGGCGACGGCCGACCCGGCGGACGGGTCCGGGTGGTTCGACCTGCTGCCGCGCACGCCCACGCAGCCGGACACCCGCCACTTCTTCCGGCTGGACTCCGACCGGCCGGCGACCCACGTGCGGCTGGACATCTACCCGGACGGCGGGATGTCCCGGCTGCGGCTGTGGGGCGAGACCGGCGCCTGAGCGCGTCAGCGGGGCAGGATCAGCTCCATCGAGGTCTTGGTCTCGCGCCGGAAGCCCATCCGCTCGTACATGGGCAGGCCGTCGCGGGAGGCGAACAGGCGCACCGCCGGCACCGCGCGGGCCTCGAACCAGGCCAGCAGCGCGTCCAGGCACGCGGTGGAGAGGCCCCGGCGGCGGTACGGCTCGTGGGTGGCCACGTTGAAGATGTAGCCGACGAGGCCGCCGGGGTTGCCGGGCGAGGCGAGGCGCTCCTCGATCGTGCCCACCGCGCACGCGGCCAGGCCCGGCCCGTCCGGTCGGTCGACCACGAACGCGGCCAGGGTGGCGGCGGGGTCCGGGACCGGCAGGTGGCGGCGCAGCGTGGCCGCGGAGTGCCGGGACCACTCGCCGGGCGGGGCGGGCTCGCCGTGCATGTCCTCGAGCATCACGATCCGCAGCCGGACGAGCTCCTCGGTGTCGGTGGCGACGGCGCGTCGTGCGATGGGCTCCACGGCTGGCTTCACGGCTGGCTTCACAGCTGGTAAGCCTCGGATACCCGTGATGGGCGCGCAACGCCGATATCGGCCGCATCAGGTTGGACGGCCTCCCGGCGGGTACCGGATCGGCATGGATGTCGCGTTTCTGGTTTCCAAGGAAGGTATCGAGCAGGCCGAGCTGACCGAGCCCTGGAAGGCGGTCGAGCACGCGGGCCACACGCCGCGGCTGATCTCGCCCGAGCCCGGACGGGTGCGCGGCTACCACCACCTCGACCCGGCCGACTCGTTCGACGTGGACGTAACCGCGGCCGACGCGCGGCCGGGCGACTTCGCGGCCCTCGTCCTGCCCGGCGGGGTGGCCAACGGCGACCTGCTGCGCTGGCAGCCGACGGCGGTCGAGTTCGTCCGCGGCTTCGCGGCCCTGGGGCGCCCGATTGCGGTCATCTGCCACGGCGGCTGGATCCTGATCGAGGCCGACACGGTCCGCGGCAAGCGCATCACCTCGTGGCCGTCGCTGCGGACCGACTACCGCAACGCCGGGGCGACCTGGGTGGACGAGGAGCTCGTGGTGGACGGGAACCTCATCAGCAGCCGCAAGCCCGCCGACCTGCCCGCCTTCTGCCAGGCACTGGTCGAGCAGGTGGACCGCTGACCGCTTCGGGCGCCGCGCTGGCAGCGGCGGCCGCCGGGGGAATCACAAGCCGGGTGGGTGACCGGCCGCGGACCTGGCAGCGTCGGCGCGCAGCGCCGAGCGGTGTCTGGCGGGAGCGACGGTCGCCACCACGGCGGACCCGAGTCATGCCCTGCCGGACCCCCGACCGCCGGTCAGGTGCGCAGGTCCCAGGCGACCCTCGACAGGATGGCGCCCAGGGGCGCGTCGAGCAGCAGCGAGGCGTGCACGTCACCGCGTGTCGGGCCCTGGTTGACGATGGCGACGGGCAGGCCGAGCTTGGCCGCGCGCACCACGAACCGGCGGCCCGACATGACGGTGAGCGACGAGCCGAGCACCACCAGCGCGGCGGAGCGCTCCACGAGGTCGAAGCAGGTTTGTACCCGCGGCGGCGGCACGCTCTCCCCGAAGAACACGACGTCGGGCTTGAGCATCCCGCCGCAGCCCGTGCAGTCCACGACCGCGAAGCCGGCCGCCTGCTCGTCGGTGAGGTCCACGTCGCCGTCGGGGTTGATGCCGCCCGCGACCGCGTCGAAGCCGGCGTTGGCCGCGCCCAGCCGGTCGTCGAGCTCGCCGCGCCCGGACAGCTCGCCGCAGTCGAGGCAGACCACCCGGTCGAGGGCGCCGTGCAGCTCCACGACGCCGTCCGCGCCGCCGGCCTGGTGCAGGCCGTCGACGTTCTGCGTGATGACGCCGGTGAGCAGGCCCAGCCCCTGCAGCCGCCCGACGGCGTGGTGCCCGGCGTTGGGGGCGGCCCGCGCGATGGTGCGCCAGCCGAGGTGGCTGCGGGCCCAGTACCGCCGGCGCGCGATCGGGTCGCGGGTGAAGGTCTGGTAGGTCATCGGCTGGGCGTTGCGCCGCATCCCGCTCGGCCCCCGGTAGTCGGGGATGCCCGACTCCGTCGACAGGCCGGCCCCGCTGAGCACGAGCACGCCGCCCTTGCCGACGAGCGCGCTCAGGGCCGCGACTGACTGTTCCACGGCACCAATACTGCCTCGCCTCGGGCCGCGCTCAGCTCAAGGCCGCCCGGATCGTCTCCGCGACCGGGCCCTCGGCGGGATACGGCCCCACCGGCTCCAGCGGCGGCTGGCCCAGGAACCGCGGCCGGTCGCCGTGGTGCGGCTGGGCGGCGTGGACGAGGAACGGGTGGCAGAGGAACACGTCGCCGGCCCGTCCCGTCGCGAGCACCTGGTCGCGGTGGGCGGACACGGCGTCGATCCGCGGCCCGAGATCCATGATCGACGCGCCGTCCTCCCCGAACGGGGCCAGCAGCGGCGGGATGTCCATGTGCGAGCCGACCCGGACCCGCGTCGGGGCGTTGCGCTCGTCGACGTCGGTGAACAGGAACAGCAGCAGCAGCGCCCGCCCGCGCGAGCGCACGTCGGCCCAGAACTCCGAGCGGCCCGGCGGCGAGAAGCTGCCCTCGATGTGCCAGCCGGCGTCGTCGGGCTCCTCCGGGTGCGGGAAGCGCAGCGGGAACGACCCGATCGAGGCGCGCGGGCGCCACCGGCCCGGGCCGACGAGCGCGTCGAAGGCGTCGGTCAGCACCGGCTGGTTGGCCGCCGCCCGGAACGGCTCCTGGGCCATGCCGCCGACCCAGTACACCGGTTTCGTCCACGTCGTGGGGTCGCCGGGCTCGGCGTCGATCTGGGCCCAGAGCAGTTCGGCGCACTGTTCCACCACGTCCGGGGGTACCGCCGCCTCGATCTTGACGAACCCGTCCCGCTTGAACCGCTCGACGCCGGCGTTGTCCATGCCGACCATCGTGCCGCGCACGCGGAAAGTTTCAACCGGTTTCGACCGGTCCTGAGATAGGGCGTGATGGGGCGCACAGTGGCCGCCGTGGGCGACGTATCGTGTTCGGCATGGGTTTGGTGAGCAAATTCAACGCGTGGCGCCGCAAGCTGCAGGAGCAGCCGGGCACCACGATCGACCTCGAACCGATGCGCGCCCTGCTGCCGGAGATCGAGAAGCGCGAGGCCGAGCTGTCCGAGCTCACCGACGACGATCTCCGTGCCGCCGCCAAGGCACTGCACCAGCGGGAAGACCCCCAGGACTTCGTCGAGGCGTGCGCGCTGGGCCGGGAGGCGGCCAAGCGGGCCCTGGACGAGCGGCCGTATGACGTGCAGCTGCTCGGCGCCCAGGTGCTGCTCGCCGGGCACGTCGTCGAGATGGCCACCGGTGAGGGCAAGACGCTGACCGCCGCGATCGCCGCCGCCGGCTACGCCGCGCAGGGCCCGGTCCACGTGATCACGGTCAACGACTACCTGGCCCGCCGCGACGCCGAGTGGATGCGGCCGGTCTACGAGCTGCTCGACCTGACCGTCGGGTGGGTCAACGAGTCCTCCACGCCGGACGAGCGCCGCACGGCCTACGCGCAGGACATCACCTACGTCTCGGTCAGCGAGGCGGGCTTCGACCTGCTGCGCGACTCGATCGTGACGAACACCGCCGACCGGGTGCACCGGGAGTTCGCGACGGTCATCGTGGACGAGGCGGACTCGATCCTCATCGACGAGGCCCGGGTGCCGCTGGTGCTGGCCGGCTCCACCATCGCCGGCGAGGACCAGCCGATCGCGATCGCCGAGATCGTCGGCGGGCTGCACCGCGACCGGGACTACGAGGTCGTCGACGAGGGCCGCACCGCCCACCTGAGCACGCAGGGCCTGGCGAAGGTCGAGTCCGCCCTGGACATCGACCTTTATGCCGAGGAGAACGTCGACACGCTGACCGCGGTCAACCTGGCGCTGCACGCCGAGGCGCTGCTGGTCCGCGACGTCGACTACATCGTGCGCGAGGAGCGGGTCGAGCTCATCGACGAGTTCCGCGGCCGGGTGGCGCAGCGGCGCCGCTGGCCCGACGGGCTGCAGGCCGCGGTCGAGGCCAAGGAGAAGATCCGCTCCAGCGGTGGCGGCACGGTGCTGCAGACCATCACGGTGCAGGCGTTCCTGACGCAGTACAAGCGGATCTGCGGCATGACGGGCACGGCCATGCCGGTCGGTGACCAGCTGCGGGAGTTCTACAAGCTCGAGGTCGCGGTCATCCCGCCGCACCTGCCCAACGTCCGCAAGGACTGGCCCGACCGCGTCTACGCCTCCGCCGAGGAGCGCGACATCGCCGTGGTCGCCGAGATCGTCGCGATGCACGCCACCGGCCGCCCGGTGCTCATCGGCACGCTGAGCGTGGCCGAGTCCGAGCGGCTGGCCGCCACCCTCGCCGAGGAGGGCGTGGAGTGCGTGGTCCTCAACGCGAAGAATGACGAGTCGGAGGCCGGGATCGTGGCCGAGGCCGGCTCGGTGAGCGCGGTGACGGTCTCGACGCAGATGACCGGCCGCGGCGTCGACATCCGCCTCGGCGGCAGCGACGAGAAGGAGCGCGAGCGGGTCGCCGACCTCGGTGGGCTGTTCGTGATCGGCACGGCCCGCAACGACTCGCGCCGCATCGACGACCAGCTCCGCGGCCGGGCCGGCCGGCAGGGCGACCCGGGCGAGTCGATGTTCTTCGTCTCGCTCGAGGACGAGCTCGTCGAGCGGTACGGTCCCGAGCCCATGCCCATGGGCCGCGCCGACGCCGAGGGCGCCATCGAGGACGAGGACGTGCGGTGGGCCATCGGCTCCGCCCAGCGGGTCGCCGAGACGGTGAACCTCGAGATCCATCGCAACACCTGGCGGTACAACTACCTGCTCGACCAGCACCGCCAGCTGCACGGCAAGCGGCGCGAGGAGCTGCTCACCACCGACGCGGCGGGCGAGCTGCTCGCGGAGCGGGCGCCGGACAAGTACAACGAGCTCGCCGAGGACCTGGGCGAGGAGACGCTGCTGCGCATCGCGCGCCAGATCGCCCTGTTCCACGCCGACCAGGCGTGGTCGGAGCACCTGGCCGACATGAGCGAGCTGCGGGAGGGCATCCACCTGCGGGTGCTCGGCTCGCAGGACCCGCTGGACGAGTTCCACCGCGAGGCGATCCCGGCGTTCCGCGGCCTGCTGGCCGAGATCGACAACCGCACGGTCTCCGAGTTCGAGGAGCTGGAGATCGAGGGGCCGGACTGGGAGCCGGAGAACGCGGGCCTGGTGCGGCCGAGCGCCACCTGGACCTACGTGGTGAGCGACAACCCGTTCGGCTCCGAGATGGAGCGGTTCTTCGCCGGGATGGTGAAGCTGTTCCGCAGTGGCAAGGGCGTCAAGAAGAGCTAGCTGCCCCGATTCGGATCACGGCCGCCGCGCTCGCGGCGGCCGTTTCCGTGTCCGGCCGGCCGGCGTCGGCGGTCCGTGGCTGACCGGAGCTGTTGTGGGCCGACGTCTACGCCACCGTCGCCCTGCTCGTGCCCGGCTCCGGCCGCGGTCCGACGGCCGCGGGCGCGCTATGAACCCGATCGGGCCGATGACCAGACCGACAGCGCGAGCCGTACCAGCGCCGCGTTGTCAGCCACGGGCGCCCCGTCCGGACCGGTGAGGGTGTCCTCGAGCCCGATCCGCGTCGGCAGCCCGAGCCGCCCCGCCAGCTCGACCATCGGCCAGCACAGCGGACCCTCGCCGTGCAGCAGCCGCTCGCCGGCCACCCCGACCTCGTCGAGCCGCGCGAGAATCGCCTCGGCGTCCACGCCCGGCCCCATGATTTCGACGAGCACCCGGGGCACCCCGCCCGCGATCGACAGCGCCCCGGCGTCCTCGAGCGTCCACACGCCGGCCTCGACCGCGACGCCGAGCTCGCCCAGCGTGGCGGCGAGCGCGGTGAACCCGGGCTCGGAGACGTTGACGGAGGCGAAATCCGGGCACTCGTACCGCGACAGCCCCACCCACCCCGCGACCGCCTCCTGCTGCGCGGCGACGTCCCGCCCCGTGATCCACAGCCCCGTGGTGACCCCGACCGGCGTGTCCGGGCAGGTCCGGCGCACGGCCGCGACCGCCGCGCCCACGTCGGCCGCCGCCAGCGACTCCGCACCGGCGTCGTCGCGCGGATGCAGGTGCACGGCCTCGGCTCCGGCCGCGACCGCGCGCTGCGCGGCGTCGGCGAGCTCGGCGGGGGAGCAGGGCAGGCCCGGGTGCTCGCCGGGCGCCCGGCCACCGTTGAGCGCCGCCTTGAGCCTGGCGATCGGAGGCATCACCGGACCACTGTCCCGCCTGGCCCCGCCCGGGGCAAGATCGACACGCCCGGATTTCGCCCATTCGGGACGGATCGCCCGGCAGGCGAAAAGTCCGATACCGGCGGCCGTCAATCGGACGGGCGCACGGCTCGCTGCGTCCCGGTCGCTTTCCGGATCATGCCCTGTTGCCGGGTGGTGAAATGCTTTTGCGTGGTGTGCTCGGGTGGTGGAGCGGGCCGGTAGAATTGCGCAATCGTCGCCTTTGGGAATCGCGGCGACCGGTATTGTGGCGGGGCTGGAATGGGCTTGGATGGGGGTAACTTCTGCGGGGCTCCGTGTGGGTGCCGCGGGGTCGTGGATGCGGCGCAGCTTCTCCGCATGCCGTCTCACCAGCCCCCAGTCGCGCCGCCGCTGCGCTTCCTTCCGGAACTCGTCCTTCCCCGGCCACCAATTCCTGGCCTTCGTGCGATCGCGCACAGCAGCCAATTCCCGCGAGCCGAACAACTGCATCTGCCCCATGCCGAGAATTATCCAAGAATGCGACCGAAACCACGGTCCTCGGCCACGCGGGCGCGCATATGACGAACATATTGGCTGCCGACAGCCGACGCCATTCAGGCGTTTCCTGCCTCGGGTTCGCTTGCCCTGCCTGGAGTGGCGATGCGCCGCATCGCGGATTTGCGCTCCGGCGCGGCGAGGACCGATGCCCGCGACGCCTACGTCATCGCCGGGGCCGTCCCGACACTGCCCCGCCCGCGTCGCCGGCGACCGCGACATCCTGCGCCGACGTGACCAGATCGCCGCCGATCGAGGGGATGCTTGATGCGCACCATCTTGCCCGGGGCCGCGGCCCGCATCCTGCTCGAAGTCGGCGACGGCACGACCTTCGCGCCACCCCGGGTCACCCCGCCACTGCGACACATCCATCCGTGCCGAACTCCGGAGCAGGAGAGGCCGGGTCGTGATACGACGGTTCCCCGGCGCCTGGCGGGGCCGGGGAACGCGATGGGGGCAGTCCTAGAGTTCGGTGTCTATCAGGGGGGCCACAGGCTCGGGCTGCGCCGACCGGTAGGTCCAGACGCCGCCCGCGACGCCGAGGGCGCAGATCGCCAGCACTGTCCCGAAGACGCTGCCGGCGGCCAGGCCGATGATGGCGCCGACGATCGCGGCGATGGCGATGATCACCGAGGTCACCCGGCGGGGCGTGATCCGGCGAGTCATGGCCCGGTTGAATCCATTGACGAAGCGCGCGTCGCTGCGCAACGCGGCTTCGATGTCTGCGAGCCGCTTCTGCTCGCTCTCGCTGAGCATGACGCCCAACCTCCTCCGACGGGCCTGCCCGGTGCGCGACGTGTACCCGCTCCGATCGATCGTCACACACAAAGCCCCGCCATGGGTCGGCCAGTTGGCGCCAAGTGGGATTTCGCTGGTCAGCGCCGCGGCGATACGCGGCTTTTGCCGGAAAATGCGACCTGCGAAAGATGTGCGCGTGTGCCATTCTCGACGGCGAATGACGCGAGGGGTTCACGCGGAAGGGCGCGTGAACTTTGCGAGGCAAGTTAGCCGTGCGGCCGCATGGGGGAGGATAGGGACGTGGACCCGAGCAGGCAGTGGCAGCAGCCCGACCAGAGCGGCGGCTACCCGCCCCAGCAGCCCTATGGCCAGCCCCAGCCGCAGTATCCGCCGCAGCCGCCGCAGCCCCAGCCGCAATACCCCCAGTATCAGCAGCCCCAGCCGCAGTACCCCCAGTACCAGCCGCCGCAGCAACCCCAGCCGCCGCAGCAGCAGCCCGCCCAGCCGTATTCCGCCGTGCCGTACGCGTCCCAGCAGTACAGCGCGCCCCCGGCGTACCAGCAGCCACCGGCGTACCAGACCTCCGCCCCGCCCATGCCGGGCGGAGACGGCTCCGGGCGCCGCAGCAAGTTCTTCGCCGCGCTCATCATCAGCTCGGTGCTGCTCGTGGTCGTCGTGGTCGCCATCGTCGTGGTCTCGCTCAACCGCAAGCCCGACAGCCCCACGACCCCGCAGGCGGGCTCCTCGCAGACCGGCCCGATCGACAAGTGCCTGGTCGGCAAGTGGAAGCAGACGTCGTACCAGAAGGTCGTCGACCTCACCGGCACGGACACCGCCAAGCGCGGGAACCTGACCACGGTCAAGATGAGCGGCGGCGGCAAGATCTGGGAGATCAAGGACGACGGCAACGCCATCGAGGACGACACCACCACGTCCTACAGCGGCAAGACCGACGACGGGCGGACCGTCACCGCGACCTGGGCCGGGCGCACCGAGTGGAAGATGACCACCAAGGACGGCGTGATCTCCTACGCGGGCGGCGAGGCGACCACGGTCGTCACGATCAGTGTCGACGGCACCGAGGCCGGCAAGATCCAGCTCGAGCCCAACCTGGACCCGACGAACTACACGTGCAACGGCGACATCTGGCGCACGTCGAGCAAGGACAACCCCGACGACTTCTCCCGGTACGACCGCCAGAAGTAATGCCCGGTTGATCCCACCTCGATAGGGGTACTGCCGTGGCATGGCGCAGTGGATAACCCAGGTCGGTGAGCGTGCCCGGACGCGGCTGAGCGCGGCGCGTTCCGTGCCGCCCTTCGCCGGTCCGGTGGAGGTGCGGCCCGCGTCCACTGTGGAGGACGGCATCCCCCGCGGCATCAAGGTCGCGGGGGCCTGGGCCTGGCGGATCGTGCTGTTCATCCTGGCCGCGTACCTGCTCCTGAAGGTCATCGCCGCGCTGCGCCTGATGGTCATCCCGGTCGCCGTGGCGATCCTGATCGCTGCGCTGCTCGAGCCCGTGGCCGGCTGGCTGCGCCGGCGCGGGCTGCATCGCTCGCTGGCCGCCGCGATCGTGCTCGTCGGTGGCCTCATCGTGGTCTTCGGCGGCCTGGGCGTGATCATCTACACGTTCATCGCCCAGTTCAACAATCTCTCCGGCCGCGTGGGCGAGGGCCTGGGCGAGATCCAGCGCTGGCTCAACTCCGGGCCGCTGCACATCTCGGAGAAACAGCTCAACGACACGGTGAGCTCGCTGGAGAAGCAGTTCACGGCCAACCGGGGCGCGCTGACCTCCGGGGCCCTGAGCACCGCGACGACGCTCGGCGAGGTGGCCACCGGGTTCTTCCTGGTGCTGTTCACGCTGTTCTTCTTCCTGCGCGACGGCGGGCAGATCTTTGCGTTCCTGTGCCGGCTGCTGCCGCACCAGGCGCAGGTGCCCGTCGCGCGGGCCGGGCACTACTCCTGGTACACCCTGGTCTCCTATGTGCGGGCCACGGTGCTCGTCGCGTTCGTCGACGCGCTCGGCATCGGCATCGGCCTGGCCGTCCTGCGCATCCCGCTCGCGCTGCCGCTGGCCGCGCTCGTGTTCCTCGGCGCGTTCATCCCCGTCATCGGGGCCACGCTCTCCGGCACGGTCGCGGTGCTCGTCGCGCTCGTCACCAACGGGCCGGTCAGCGCGCTGCTCGTGCTCGGCGTCGTCATCGCCGTACAGCAGCTGGAAGGGCACGTCCTCCAGCCGCTGATCATGGGCCGGGCGGTCGCGCTGCACCCGCTCGCGGTGATCCTGGCGATCACGACGGGCGTGGTGGCGGCCGGGATCGTCGGCGGGCTCGTCGCGGTGCCGCTGCTCGCGGTGGGCAACACCGCCGTGCGGTACCTCGCCGAGCACCCCGACGGCGAGCCCACCGACGAGGGTGAGGAGCCGCCGGGGGTGGACGACACCGACGGCGAGGCCGACGAACCCGAACCCGAGTCCGAAACGGAGCCGGAGGGTAGCGTCGACGAGGAGATCAAGGATCAGTGAGGAGCATGCACCATGCCGTTGTCCGGTGAGTACGAGCCGAGCCCGTCCGAGTGGTCGCGCGATCAGGCCGAACTGTTCGAGCGCACCAACGGGGCGGAGGGCAACACGATGCAGGGCCGGCCCGTCATCGTCCTGACGACGCTCGGCGCCAAGTCGGGCAAGATCCGCAAGACCCCGCTCATGCGGGTGGAGCACGGCGGGGAGTACGCGGTCGTGGCCTCGCTGGGCGGCGCGCCGAAGCACCCGGTGTGGTACCACAACATCGTCGCCAACCCGCACGTCGAGCTGCAGGACGGGCCGGTCAAGCGCGACTACACGGCCCGCGAGGTCACCGGCGCGGAGAAGGAGCAGTGGTGGCAGCGGGCCACCGAGACCTGGCCGGCCTATGACGAGTACCAGCAGAAGACCGACCGGCAGATCCCCCTCTTCGTGCTCACGCCCCAGCAGTGACGCCAGGGTGAATCCGGTCCTGCTCACGCTGCTGGCGATGCAGCGGCAGAACTGGGAGCAGGGCGTGGCCATCCACGCCCTGCTCGACCTGGGCCTGACCGACCTGGCCCGGCGGCTGGCCCGCGACGCGGTCGTGCACCAGAGCCCGGACGGCCGGCTGGGCACCATCGGCGGCGAGCGCGGATCGGTGAACTCGGCCGCCATCTATCAGGGTGTCGTACTGCTCGATGCCGCCGAACCCGCCCGCCGTCAACTGGACTGGATCGTCGAACGGGCGCCGCGCGCCGCGGACGGCACCCTCTACCACCTGCTGGACGCGCCCGAGGTCTGGGCCGACTCCGTCTACATGGTGGTGCCGATGCTCGCCCTCGCCGGCCGCCCCGACCTGGCCGTGCGGCAGGCCGAGGGCCACCGCGCCCGGCTGTGCCGCGACGGCCTCTACCTCGCCGCCGACAACCGCCCGAAGTGCTGGGGCACCGGCAGCGGCTGGGTCGCCGCCGGGCTCGCTCGGGCCATCCGGCACGACCCGGCCCTCGCCGCGCCCCTCGCCGGGCACGCGCGCGAGGTGATCGACACCTGCCTGCGGTGGCGCCGGGGCGACGGGCTCTTCGGGGACGTGCTCGACGATCCGGGCTCGTTCCGGGAGGCGAACCTCGCGCAGATGCTGGCGTACGCGGCGTACACCGGCGTCGCCGACGGCTGGCTCCCGGGCTCCTACACGGCCGTCGCCGACTCCCTGCGCGCCGCCGTGGCGCCCTTCGTGGTCGACGGGCTCGTCACCTCGGTCTGCGGCGCGCCCACGTTCGACCGCCCGGGCACCTCGGCCGAGGCCCAGGCGTTCCACCTGATGGCGGAGGCGGCCGCGGGCTGAGATCGGCCAGAGCCCGGGGATTGACCAGAGTTCATGGATTTGGCCAGGGCTCGTACAGTGTGCGGGTGGCATACCGGCTCGGCATCGACCTGGGCACGTCGACGACCGTTGCCGTGCTGGCGTTCCCGGGCGCGTCGCGGCCCCTGCTGTTCGACGCCTCGCCGCTGCTGTCCTCCGCGGTCTTCGCCGGCTCCGGGCCCGGGCTGCTGACCGGGCAGGACGCCGAGCGGGCCGCGATCGCCCAGCCCGCGGGGCTGGAGGCCAACCCGAAGCGCCGCATCGACGACGGCACCGTCTGGCTGGGGGAGCGGGAGTTCCCCGTCGCCGAGGTCCTCGCCGCGATCCTGGACCGGGTCGGCACCGAGGCGCGGCGGGTCGCGGGCGGCCCGATCGGCGAGACGGTGCTGACCCACCCGGCGGCCTGGGGCCGGACCCGCCTGAGCCTGCTCGCCGAGGCTGCCCGCCGGGCCGGGCTGGGCGAGGTCGGGCTGGTCCCCGAGCCCGTGGCCGCCGCGGCGCACTTCGGCACCGTCCACGACCTGCGGCCCGCCCATACCGTCGTGGTGTACGACCTGGGCGCCGGCACCTTCGACGTGAGCGTCGTGCGCCGTGCGGCCACCGGCGGGGGCTTCGAGGTCCTCGCCGCCGACGGGCTGGCCGACGTGGGCGGGCTCGACCTCGACGCGGCCGTGGTCCAGCACGCCCGCACGCTCACGCCCGGCGCCGCCGAGGCCTGGGGGCGCCTCGACTGGCCGCAGAGCCAGGCCGACCAGCAGGCCCGGCGGGCCTTGTGGACCGGGGCGCGCGCGGCCAAGGAGCAGCTCACCCGGCACGCGACCGCCGACCTGCACCTGCCCCTGGTGGACAAGGACCTGCACCTGACGCGCGAGGAGTTCGAGGCGTCGGCGCGGCCGTACCTCGACCGGACCGTCGCGCTGACCGTGCGCGTCCTGCGCGAGTCGGGCGCCGTGCCGGAGCGCATCGCCGGCGTCTTCCTCGTCGGCGGCTCGTCCCGCATCCCGCTGGCCGCGACGCTCCTGCACCGGGCGCTGCGGATCGCGCCGACGATCGTGGACCAGCCCGAGCTCGCCGTCGCGGAGGGCAGCCTGCTGGCCCCGGCCGCGCGCTGGGAGACCGCCCTGCCGACCGAGGACCTGACGCCGGTGCTCGCCGCGCCGGAGCCCGTGTCGGTCGCGCCGGTGGCTGTTGCCGAGCCGGTGACCCCTCCGAAACCCGAGCCGAAGCCTGAGCCGAAGCCCGAGCCGAAGCCTGAGCCGAAGCCTGAGCCCGCCGCGCGGAAGCGGGGCTGGGGGCGGCACACCGGGATCGTGGTCGTGATCCTCGTCGTGGTCGCGGGGGTGCTCGGCGTGCGCGCCTGGCTGCACCGCGGGCCGGTCGTGGCCGAGCTGCGCGGTGCCGTCGGCGCCGTGCGGGCCGTCGCGTTCAGCCCCGACGGCCGGCTCCTCGCGGCCGTCGGCGACGACAAGACCCTGCGCCTGTGGGACGTCGGCGACGAGAAGGCGACCACGCTGACCACGAACGCCGCGACCCGGTCGGTCGCGTTCAGCCCCGACGGCAAGCTGCTGGCCGCGGGCGGCGACGACGGTCGCGTGCACCTCTGGAACGTCGCCTCGCGCAAGGAGAGCGGCGAGGGCATTGTCCTGAACCGCCCGTTCCAGATCACCGCGCTCGGCTTCGACCGCACCGGCGCGCTGCTGGTGGTGGGCGGTGACACCGGCTTCGGCCTCGTGTACGACGTCGCCTCCGGCCGCCAGCGCGCCGAGCTCGGCGCGTTCAACCCCGGCGCGGTCACGGCGGCCGCGTTCAACCCGAGCGGGGAGGACGCGACCGACGTCGCGCTCGCCGGGGCGGCCCCGGCGCCGGCCGTCTACAGCAGCGCCGACGGCGCCCGCCAGCCGGTCGACGCCACCGTCACGCACGGCGACACCATCCGGGCGCTGGCGTACAGCCCTGGGGGCTACCCGCTGGCCACCGCCGGGGCCGACGGCGACGTGCTGCTGTGGCCCGGCCAGGCGGGCGTGGTGGCGGCGCGGCTGGCCGGCGACCGGACGCCGGTGAACGCCGTCGCCTTCGACCGGGACGGGTCCGTGCTGGCGGCGGCCGGGGACGACCGGCGGGTACACCTGTGGAATCCCACCACGTATGCGCACCTGCGCTCCTACGACCAGGCGGGCAGCCCGATCGACGCGCTCGCCTTCAGCCCGAAGGACGCCACCCGCCTGGCCACGGGCTCCCGCGACGGCGTGGTGCGCGTCTGGGACGTCAGCTGAGCTCGTCCGCGGCGGTCCGGCCGGCCTCGGTGACCCGGTCCAGGAACGAGGCCAGCAGGGCGAGCTCGGCCTCGTCGTAGCCGGCGCACAGCTCGTCCATCCGGCCGTTCATGCCGGCGAAGAGCGCGTAGATCTCGGCGTTGCGCTCGCGCAGCGCCCGGATCACCACGGCGCGGCGGTCCTCCGGGTCGCGGTCGCGGGCCACCCAGCCGCCGCGCTCGAGCCGGTCGAGCACCCCGGTCATCGTCGCCGGGTGCAGCCCGGCGTGGCGGGCCAGGGCACTCGGGCTCAGCGGACCGTGGCGGTGGATCACGTCGAGGCAGTCGAAGTCGGCGTCCTTGAGCTCCAGCCGGGCCCCCACCCGGTGGTTGAGCAGTGAGAGCTCGGTGCTGAGCGCGCGCAGCGACTCCTTGATCGCGTTGGTCGCCCGCCGCCGCGAAGGTGTTACGGAACTCATATGATCTGACTTCCCGTTCCATATATTATGAAACTCGTAAAGTATTGGTCCCGGAGTCACCATACTCGCAGAGGAGCCGTCATGATCCTGGTCACGGGCGCCACCGGCCTTGTCGGACGCCATCTCGTCGCCGCGCTGCAGGCCGGAGGGCACGCCGTGCGGGCCGTCAGCCGCGCCACGGGCGGCACGGCCGAGGAAGCCCTGCGCGCGGGCGGCGTGCACGCGCTGTTCCTGCACCCGCGGGCGGTGGGGGAGCGGGCGGGTGAGCTCGCCGCCCTGGCCCGGGAGTGCGGGGTGCGGCGGGTCGTCGCACTCTCCGCGATGAACGTCGACGAGCCGCCCGAGCACCAGCCGTCCCGCCTCGCCGGCGACCGCAACCGGGAGGCCGAGCGGGCCGCGGGAGCGGGCTGCCATGGGCCGCCCTGCGCGCGAGCTCGTTCGCCGCGAACACGGTCCGCGCCTTCGGGCCGCAGCTGCGGGCCGGGGACGTCGTGCGGTACGCCTTCCGCGCCTTCGAGGAGTCGCTCGTCGACGAGCGGGACCTCGCCGAGGTCGCGGCACGGGCGTTGCTGGGGGCCGGTGACGGCGTGCTCGAGCTCACCGGGCCGCAGTCGCTCAGCCACGGCGAACAGGTCGCGATCCTCGGCGCCGTGCTCGGCCGGCCGCTGCGGTTCGAGGAGGTCCCGGCGGAGGCGGCCGCGCGGGCGATGGCCGCGGGCGGGCTGCCCGGCCCGTTCGCCGAGGCGCTCATGGCCCGCTACCGGCGCCACCTCGACCGGCCGCAGCACCCACCGACCGATGGCGTGGCCGCGGTGCTCGGCCGCCCCGCGCGCACGTTCGCCGAGTACGCCGCCGACCACCGCGCCGCCTACTGACGCGGCCGCTCGGACCGGCGGGCGGCCTCGTCGCGCTCCGCGGGGTGTGCTTGGCTGGCGCGGTGACGGAACTGCTGCTGGTGGCGCTGGTCGACCTGGTGTCGGAGGACTCGGCGCGCTACGAGGACGAGGTCCTGGCCCTGCTGCCCCGCCACGGCGGGACCCTCGAGCGCCGGCTCACCACCGGCCGCGAGGAGGTGCAGGTCATCCGGTTCGCCTCGCGCGAGGGCCTGACGGCGTTCACCGAGGACGCGGATCGGCAGGCGCTGCGGGAGCGGTACGGTGCCGCCGTCCCCGCCACCCGCGTGCTCGAGGTGACGCCGAGGTGAGTTGACCGCGGCGGTGGGTACCAGCAGGGCATGCACGTTCCCACATGGCTCAGGACGACCGCCGCGGTCACGGCCGCGGCCGGGATCGGGTCGCTGGTGACGCGGCCGGGGGACCCGTGGTACCGGCGGCTCGAGAAGCCCTCGTGGCAGCCGCCCCGGCAGGCGTTCCCGCTGGTGTGGACGCCGCTGTACGGGCTGATCGCCTTCGCCGGGGCGCGGGCGCTCGACGCCCGCCGAGGGCCGGGGCGGCGCTCGTTCGCCGCCGCCTACGGGGCCAACCTGGCGCTCAACGCGGCGTGGACGGCGATCTTCTTCGGGGCCCGCCGGCCCCGCGCCGCGCTGGCCGAGATCGCGCTGCTCAACGCGTCGAACCTCGACCTGCTGCGGCGGGCCTGGCAGGCGGACCGGACGGCCGGGGCCGCCCTGGTCCCCTACGTGGCCTGGACCGGCTTCGCGACCGCCCTGAACGCGGCGATCGCGCGCCGGAACTGACGCTCAGCGGGGCAGAGCGCTCAGGCTCAGCGGTTGCGCTGCTTCCACGTCGCCAGGCCGGCCTCGAGGCGGCGCTGGTTACGGGAGCCGCCGAGGCCGCGCTTGGCCTTGGCGTACAGCCACAGCCCGCCCCCCACCACCAGGACGCCGACGATGAGGTAACCGAGCACGCTGAGCAGGGCGTGGAACACCCACACGGCGATCGCGCCGACCACGAACAGGCCCACGACGACCGCGACGGCACCAATCAGGAAACGACCCATGCCACCAAGCATGCCCCGGCCGCGCCACCCCCGTCATCAGGGAGTTCCCGGACTCCGGCGATCGGGGCACGGCGATCGGGCTACACGGTGCGGCCCGCCGCTCAGGCCGCCAGCGTCGCGTACGCCCCGTCCGCGGCCAGCAGCCCCGCGTGCGTGCCCCGCTCGACGATGCGCCCGTGGTCGACGACCGCGATCTGGTCGGCGTCGCGGACCGTCGAGAGCCGGTGCGCGATCGTGATCGTGGTGCGGCCGCGGGCCAGGTCGTCGAAGGCCCGCTGGACGGCGCGCTCGGTCTCGTTGTCCAGCGCGCTCGTGGCCTCGTCGAGGACCAGGACGCGCGGGTCGCGCAGCAGGGTGCGGGCGATCGCGATGCGCTGCTGCTCGCCGCCGGAGAAGCGGTACCCGCGCGAGCCCACGACCGTGTCGTAGCCCTCGGGCAGGGCGGCGATGAGCTCGTGGATCTGCGCCGCGCGCGCGGCGGCCTCGATGTCGGCGTCGGACGCGTCCGGCCGGGCGTAGCGGAGGTTCTCGCGGACGGTCGTGTGCAGCAGGTAGGTCTCCTGGCTCACCACGCCGACGATGCCGGCGAGGTCGGTCAGGCTCAGGTCGCGCAGGTCCACGCCGTCGATGGTGATGCGGCCGGCGCCGGGGTCGTGCAGGCGAGCGATGAGCGCGGCGATCGTGCTCTTGCCCGAGCCCGTCTCGCCGACGAGGGCCAGTGAGGTGCCGGCCGGCACGTCGAGGCTGACGCCCGCCACCGCGGCCGAGTCGCTGCCGGGGTAGGTGAAGGTGACGTCCTCGAAGCGCAGGTGGCCGCGGACCTCGGGCAGGCGCTTCGGGTGCTCAGGCTCGGCCACCTCGACGGGCAGGTCGAGGTATTCGAAGATCCGCGCGAACAGCGCCAGCGAGCTGGTGAGCTGGACACCGACCCCGAGCAGGGCCATGAGCGGGCGGAACAGGCCGGCCTGCAGCGAGGTGAACGCCACCAGGGTGCCGATGCTCAGCGTCCCGGCCGTCATCGGCAGCCCGGCGCTGAGGTAGATGACCGCGGGGATGGCCGCGAAGATGATGCTCATCGAGGCCATCCGCCAGCGGCCGGCCAGCTCGGAGCGCAGCTCCAGGTCGATCAGGCGCTCGGAGGACTCGGTGAAGCGGCGCACGACCGCGCCGCCCGCGCCCATCGTCTTGGACAGGCGCACGCCGCTGACGGACAGGCCCTCCTCGATGGTCACGTTGAGGTCGGCCAGCTCGCGCTGGCGCTGGGCGGTGATCTCGCGGCGCATGCTCGCGACCCGGCGGGTCAGGTAGATCGCGGGCGGCAGCACGACGAGGGAGACGAGCGACAGCCGCCAGGACAGCGCCGCCATGGCGACGGCGGTGGCGACCGTGGTGGTCAGGTTCGAGGCGATCGAGGTGGCGGTGTTGGTGACGACCGCCTCCATCCCGCCGATGTCGTTGGTGATGCGGGACTGCACCTCGCCGGTGCGGGTGCGGGTGAAGAAGCCGACGGACTGCCGCTGCAGGTGCGTGAACACGTCGACGCGCAGGCGGTGCATGACCAGCTGGCCGACCTTGGTCGACTGCCAGGTCTGGATCACGCCGAGCGCGGAGGTCACGGCGGCGACGGCGACCATGCCGAGCACCAGCCAGACCAGCAGGCGGACGTCCCGGGCCGGCAGTGCGCGGTCGATGACCTCGCGCAGCAGGAACGGCGAGGCCATCGAGAGGATGGACGAGGCCACGATGATGAGCACGACGGCGGCCAGACGGCCGCGGTGCCGGGTGAACAGCCGGCCGATGCGGGCCAGCGAAACCTGCTTGGCCTGCGCCTTCTCGGCGGCGGAGAGCTTGCGGGACCCGCGCGGGCGGGTGGGGGGATTGGGCTCCAAGGGGAGCTCCCTTCTGTCGGATATGCTGAGGGTACCTCACTATGAGGGAACAACAAAAACCGCTGGTATCGTGTTCCCGTGGAGGACGAGAACCTCTCGGAGCTGTTCTGGAGCGTCGCGCGGCGGCTGCGGCACCAGTCGCACGAGTCGCTGCAACCGTTCGGGATCACGCCCGGCCAGGGGCGCGCGTTCCTCGTGCTCGCCAAGCACGGCACCATGCGGCTCAGCGAGCTGGCCGACCACCTGCGCATCGCCCCGCGCTCGACCACCGAGGTCGTCGACGGGCTGCAGGAGCGCGGGATGGTGCAGCGGCTCCCCGACCCCGCCGACCGCCGGGCCACCCTGGTGCGCCTGACGCCGGCGGGCGAGGACGCCGCCGGGCGGATCAAGGCGGAGCGGGGAGCGCAGGGAGAGCGCTTCTTCGCGGCGCTGCCGCAGCGGGATCGGGCCGAGCTCGCGCGCATACTCGCGGCCCTGCGGGTATCCGACTCCCCGTGATCAACGCGCTCGACCACGGCCTCGCCGGCGACGGTGTCACCAACGACCAGCCGGCGCTGCAGAAGCTGGTCGACTCCAGCCCGCCGGGCGAGGTCATCTACTGCCCGGCGGCGACGTACGCGATCCGGGACGCCGGCACCGTCTGGCGCACCGGCGTGTCACTCGTCGGCGACGGGCCGTCGGCCACGCGGTTCCTGCTGTCCAACCCGGGCGCGCCGAGCACCCCGATGCCGCTGGCGTTCTGGACCGCCCTGCAGCACGGCGCCGCCCCGGAGCGCCCGATCGCCGACGTGACCTTCGCCGGCTTCGAGATCGACGGCTCGCAGGTGCGCCTGCCCACCTACGATGTGCTCGCCAAAGGCCTGGGGCTGCAGTACGTCCTGAGAGGCTCCTTCCGCGACCTCTACATCCACGACACCCCGGCGACCGGGTTCGGCTGCGACTTCCTGCAGGACTGCACCGTGGAGCGCGTCGTCGCCGTGCACTGCGGCCGGCTCGACACGGGCTGGGAGAAGGGCGGCGCGGGGATCGGGATCGGCGTGGGCGGCTGGGGCACCGTCGAGCGGCTGACCGTCACCGAGTGCGTGACCCGGCGCAACGGCACCAACGGGATCTTCGTCGAACTGCAGGACGCGGCCTGGACGCCGCCGCGCGGGATCCGGATCGTGGGGTGCCACGCGGAGGACAACAAGTACGGGATCTCGGACTGGGGCGCCGACGGCCTGCTCGTCTCCGGCTGCACCATGATCGGCAACCACACCGCGGGCTTCGACGTGTCCGGCCAGGGCACCACGCACGTGGCCGGGCGCTACGGCGTGGTGACCGGCTGCCTGGTCGACTCGAACGCGGGTGACGGGGTGAGCATCGGCAACACTCCCGGCGGCTACACGGTCACGGCGTCACGGATCAGCCGCAACGGGGGCAACGGCTACCGCCAGCACAACCTCCCCGGCGCCATCTCGGTCCCGGCGAGCGACATGGTGCTGGACGGCAACGACATCTGGGACAACGCGGGCGACGGCATCCGGCTCGACGGCGAGCTGATCGACCCGTTCCTCGTGGGCAACCGCATCCGGGGCAACGGCACCGCGGGGCACCCGGCCGCGGGCATCCGCGTGAACGCCCGGGTCCGCTCGGCGACGATCCGCAACCAGCGCATCTGGGACCGCGGCACGCCGCCGACCCAGCTGGCCTCGCTGCGCGTCACGCCGGACGGCGAGCTGGCGGACCCGGTCTACACCGACATGCCCGCCGCGCTGTAGGGCCGGTCGGCGACCGTCACGGGCCGGTCGGCGACTCGTCACCGGCCGGCGTGCCGACATGGAGACCGTCCTGCGCCCCGGGGCGGGGTACCGCCGTGTCCAGTGGATCGAGCGGGCCGTCGGGCCGGCGCGGGAGTGGCTCGGGCCCGAGCGGTTCGTGCACGCGCAAGGGGCACAAAAGCCGTGGCGGGGATCGTGCGCGTGCAAGGTGCATAAAAAGCCGTAAATGTGGAGACGAGCTTGGACATGACGTCACGGTTCACTCGCCTGGTCGCCTTCACCGCAGTGGTGGCGGCGGCCGGGATGAGCCTCGCCACACCCGCCAACGCCGTCGCGAACGGAAACCCGGTGCCGCAAGGGCGGTACCGGTTCGCGGTGAAGCTGACCATGACCGACATCCCCAAGCCCGACGGGACCCACTACGACAGCGCCTGCTCGGCGGCCCTTCTGTCGCCGTGGTGGATCATCACCGCCGGGCACTGTTTCCACGATCCGCAGCGCAACCCCGTCTCCGGGCCGGTGCCCTACGAGACCACCGCGACGATCGGGCGCGCGGACCTGTCGCGCCGCGGCGGCCACGTGGTGCACGTGGTCTCCGTGTGGCAAGGCCCGAGCGGCGACATCGCGATGGCCAAGCTCGCGAAGCCGGTGTACGACATCGTGCCGCTGCGGGTGGCCGAGAAGGCCCCCGCGATCGGCGACGTGCTGCGCATCACCGGGTGGGGCAAGCTCGTGTCCACGGACACGGCCCCGGCCGGGCACCTGCAGACCGGGCAGGTCAAGGTGTCCGCGGTCGCCCCGGGCACGATCGGGGTGAAGGGCTACCGCCCGGCGCCCGACACGAGCGCGTGCGAGTACGACTCGGGCGCGCCCTACATCGCGGAGACCGGCCGCAACGCCAGGTTCCCGGTGCTCGTCTCGGTGGAGAGCACCGGCCCCGCCTGCCCGCACGACCAGGAGGAGGCCACCACCCGGGTGGACCCCCTCCACGACTGGATTCGCGGAACACTGCTCACGTAGCCGGGCCGGCGGCCGATTGGTCGGACATGGTCCGCAATCTGCCGATCGCCGCGAAGCTCGCCTCGACCGTCGCGGTCGTGTGCGTCCTGCTCGTGGGGGTCGGGGTCCTGGGCATCGTGCAGCTCGCCGGTGCCCAGGATCGGCTGCACCTCATGTATACCGACAACCTTCAGGACGTGGCGGACCTCGACGACGTGGGGCTGTCCTTCAAGACCGTCCAGGCCGAGGTCGCCAACATGGCGCTGTCTGCGACGCCGGTCGACATGGCGACCGCCCTGCGCAACATCCAGCAGGCGAACGCGGACCTGGACGCGGCGTGGGCCAAGTTCATCGCGCTGCCGGCCGCCGGCGGGCTGAGCGACCGGCAGGCCTTCGAGCAGTCCCTCGCCGACTTCCGCACGGTGCTGCAGCAGGAGCTGCTGCCCTTGGCCCAGTCCGCGAACACCGACGAGGCGAAGATCACCGAGATCCGCAAGACGAAGGCCGACCCGCTGACCGCCGCCGCCCAGGCCGCGCTCGACCGGCTCAACGCGGCCGTCGACGTCAAGTCGCAGAACACGCTGAGCGCGTCGCAGAGCTCGTACGAGCGCTCCCGCCTGCTCATCATCGGCATGATCGTCGCGGCCGTCGTGCTCGCGGCCGTCCTCGTGTCGATCGTCAGCCGCATGATCTCCCGCCCGCTGCGCGAGACGGTCCGCGTGCTCGAAGCCGTCGCCGAGGGCGACCTCGGGGGCCGGCTGCGGGTCGCCGGCCGCGACGAGGTGGGCCGGATGGGCGACGCGCTGAACCGGGGCCTCGAGCGCCTCGGCGGCTCCCTGCGCGAGGTCGACGGGAACGTGGTCCGGGTCTCCACCGCGGCCGCCCAGCTCACCAGCGCGGCCGGGGCCATGAACGCCAGCGCGGCCCGCTCGTCGGAGGAGGTGCACCTGGCCTCGGAGGCCACCGACGGCATCACGCAGGACATCGGTACCGTCGCCACCGGCTCCGAGGAGATCGGCGTCTCGATCCAGGAGATCGCCCGCAGCACCTCCGACGCCGCGGCCACCGCGGACCGGGCCGTGCACGAGGCGGCGGAGGCGGCGACGGTACTGGGCAGTCTCGGTCAGTCCTCCCGCGAGATCGAGACCGTCGTCAAGCTCATCACCTCCATCGCCGAGCAGACGAACCTGCTGGCGCTGAACGCCACGATCGAGGCCGCCCGCGCCGGGGACGCCGGCAAGGGCTTCGCCGTCGTCGCGACCGAGGTGAAGGACCTGGCCCAGGAGACGGCCCGCGCGACCGAGGACATCGCCCAGCGCGTCGGGGCCATCCAGCGCGACTCGTCCGCGGCGGTGTACGCCATCGAGTCGATCAGCGAGGTGATCACGACCATCCGCGACGCCCAGGCGAGCATCGCGGCGGCGGTCGAGGAGCAGTCGGCCACGACGGCCGAGATGAGCCGCACGGTGAGCCAGGTCGCGGGCCGGGCCAACCAGATCAGCACGAACGTCAACGGCGTGGCGGCCGCGGCCGACGAGACCACGGGCATCGCGAGGAGCACGGCCACCACGGCCGAGGAGCTCGACCACATCGCCGGCGACCTGCGCCGGACCGTGGCCGTGTTCAGGTACTAGTGTGCTGCGCCGGAAATTCGCCTACAAAATCGGGCGAGTGATTCGAGGATCTCTTCGGCGGTCTTGGTCCAGATGAACGGGCGTGGGTTG
>NZ_JBEPEH010000075.1:0-33049 GCF_040300725.1 Dactylosporangium sp. NPDC000244 | reverse complement strand
CCTCGTCCTGGACCAGCCGACGACCACTGGACGGCAGAGTCTTTCGCGTACCGAGCCGCGCCTGAAGGAAAGATCGGCTGCGCGGATCTGCCGCGATCCGCGCTCGGCCATCCAGGTGCGCTGACCGAGTTTGTGCTTGGTGCGAATAGGCGTGTGGTCAGAACAGCGTCTGCTGGCCGCCGGACGGCGGCACGCTCGCCGTTGCGCGTCGCTCTGGAGTTGGGCTCTCGAGGACGGCGTCGAGGTCGGCCGCAGAAGCCGGCGCAATACGGAAGATGCCCTGCACGCTGATGACCTTGGTCAGCAACCCGTCCTCGGTGACGTGTTTGACGGGGCGAGGCCCCCGCCGCGGTAGGTAGGTGAGAGTCTTGACGATCTCCCCGGGAACGGCCCGACGCGCGTACGGGTGGGTGCCCTCATTACCGAGGATCACCTCGTCGGTGCAGGTCGATGCCAGAAACCGCCAGGCCGGAAACTGATCGAACAGCTCCTGCAACTGCGCGTCGTCGACCGCCCGGATCTCCCGGACTCGCATCCGGCCGAACACATACAGCACCTGACGATGCACGCCGATCGGGTAGAGCAGGTCTCCTGCCTGCACCGCGGCGCGACGGAAACTCGGCTCAGACAGATGCGGGCCGCCGAACAACACCTCGAGCGGCCGGGGAACAGTGACCGCCCGCTGCCAGCAGTCCTGTCGCCAGAAGACGGTGTAGGCGTCACTCACGAGCGCACCGTACCCGCATCCGCCGGCAGACCGGTGCATCACCAGGCACCCACAAGAGCTCCCGCCTTCCGCACAGGTATGCGGCGCGTTGTTGTCGTGCGCAACCGAGCCGTCAGGTTCAGGCGTCGCCGCGGCCGACGCCAGCTCGGTGGTTTCGGGCCTGACCTTCGAGCCCCAAGCGGATAGCACGGACCATCGTCCCGACCGCATGATCAGGTTTCCGCACATAGCCGCGCTGCGCGCTCGTGACGGGATTTGGCGTGATCTGGCTCGTAGTCGGAAGCCGTGGCCGCGCAGGTGACTGTTGGTCAGGCTCGTCCCGGCCCATGCATACTCACTGCCATGACGTACGACCTCGCCGTGTGGGAAGGCGACTATCCAGACGAGTCGGACGCGGCCGCGACCTTCGCCGCTCTCTATGACCGGTACATCGGACGAGATGACCCGACGTCGATCCCGCCGACGCCGGCGATCAGGGCATATGTGGAGTCGCTCCTCGACCGGTGGTACGAGATGGACGACCCGCGCGACATCGATGACACGAGCCCGTGGTCTGACGCGCCCCTGATGAACAACGCACAAGGCCCGATCATCTACTTCGCGATGCGGTACAGCATGGCCGACGAGGTTTCCGCCGCCTGCGCTCAGATGGCCGCCGAACGCGGACTCGTCTGCTTCGACGTCCAATGGAACCAGCTCCGCCCGACCGCCGAAGAGCACCTGCCCGCCTGATGACGGTTCCGGATAGCCGCGATCCGTCCGGCACCTCCCAGCGACGGGCGACCGGTGATGCCGAATACCGTGCACGGGTCGCGGACGGTCGCTGGCTGCCAATGGTGTAGAGGTGTGCTGTGGAGATGTTGCCCGGCTATGACGATCTCGGTCCGCACGATCTGGATGGGCCGGGACGTGCGTATGACGGATCCGAACTCCTGGCTCGTCCAGGTTTCTGACCCGCGTACCTCAACACCCCTTCACAGGTTAGGCGGACCGGGCGACCGCGCGGCGGACGGCCTCCAGGGACTCCTCGATGTCGGCCTCGTCCGTCGACCAGTTGCTCACCGAGACGCGCAGGATCGCGCGGCCGCGCCAGGTCGAGCCCGACATCCAGGCGCGGCCGTCCTCCAGCAGGGCACGGGTCACGGCGGCGGTGCGCTCGTCGTCGCCGAACGCGGCGCACACCTGCGTGAACACGACGTCGTTGAGCACCTCGGCGCCGTCGATGGCGGCGATGCCCTCGGCCAGCCGGCGGGCGTTGTGCGCGAACCCGTCGACCATCTCCGCGACCCCGCGCCGGCCCAGCGAGCGCAGCGCGGCCCACACCGGCACCCCGCGGGCGCGCCGGGACAGCTCGGGCACCTTCTCGAAAGGGTCGGCCGGGCCGCCGGGGCCCGCGGGTTCGATGAGATAGCTGGCCCGCACGCCCATCGCGGCGCGCATGGCCGAGGGGTCCGCGACGATCGAGATGCCGCAGTCGTACGGCACGTTCAGCGTCTTGTGCCCGTCCGTCGCCCACGAGTCGGCGTTCTCAAGACCGGGCACGAGGTGGCGCAGCCGGGGCGACGCGGCGGCCCACAGCCCGAAGGCGCCGTCGACGTGCACCCAGGCGCCGTGGCGGTGCGCGAGCTCGGCCGCCTCGCCGATCGGGTCGAACGATCCACTGTGGACGTTTCCGGCCTGCAGGCACACGATGGTGGGCTCGTCCCCGCCGGTGCGCAGCGCCTCGGCGAGCGCGTCCAGCCGGATGCGGCCCTGCTCGTCGGCGGCCACGGGCGTCGGGGCGCCCAGGCCGAGGTACCGCAGCGCCAGATCGAGGGTGTCGTGCCGCTCCTCGCCGACCAGCACGCGGATGCGCGGCGCCCCGAACAGCCCGTCGGCGTCGAGGTCCCAGCCCCGCCGCGCGAGCACGTGGCGGCGCGCGGCGGCCAGGCCGGTGAAGTTGGCCATCGTGGCGCCGGTGACGAACCCGACGTCGGCCCCGGCGGGCAGCCCGAGCAGGTCGAGCACCCACGCGCCGGCCGCCTCCTCCAGCGCCGCGGTCGCGGGCGTCGGGTACCGCATCGCGGCGTTCTGGTCCCAGGCGCTCACGAGCCAGTCGGCCCCGAGCGCGGCCGGGAGCGTGCCGCCGATGACCCAGCCGTAGAACCGGCCGGACGGCATCGCCATGAGCCCCGGCTCGGCCGACCGCGCCAGCAGGTCCACGACCTCGGCCGGGTCGGACGGCTCCTCGGGCAGCACCCCGCCGACGGCCGGCGCGAGCTGGTCGGCGTCGGCGCGCGGGGGCACGGACCGCGCGGCGAGCGAGGCCAGCCAGGCCCGGGCGTGCGCGTCGGCCGCGGCGAGGGCGGCGTCGTAGGCGTCCTTGTTCGCACTCATACGTCCACTGTGCGCCCCGCGATGCCCGCCGTGTCGAGGTCCACCCGCAATTCCGCGGACCGTTTAGGATGGTTCGCAGCGTCGCGGTGTACCCGGCAAACAGACCGCCGAGGGCATGGAGGCGCAGAACCCTACGAGGTCCCACCTTGTCCGAGTTCACCCCGCCGCGCGTCGCGGCCCTGGGGCACCAGCTCATCGAGATCCACCAGCACCTGCGGTCCCTGCTGGACGACATCGCCCGGCTCCCCGACTTCTCCCGCGAGCTGCGCGTGCACTGCCTCGCGTTCTGCGGCGCGCTCGAGCGGCACCACACCGGCGAGGAGCGCGGCATGTTCCAGGTGCTCGCCGAGCGCCACCCCGGCCTGCGCGCCATCCTCGCCGAACTGCGCTACGACCACGAGCAGATCGCCGCGCTGATCCGCCGCGTCGAGGCGAACCCGACCCGGGCCGAGCTCGCCGGGCTCGCCGCGGTGATGGAGTCGCACTTCACCTTCGAGGAGAAGCGCCTGGCATCGGTACTGAACGAGCTCACTCCGTGAACCGCGAGGCCCCCTCGTCTAGGGCTGGTCCGCGGCGGCGACGACCGGCAGCGTGAAGCAGATGCGGGCGCCGCCGGTGTAGGTGGGGTCGAGCCAGATCCGGCCGCCATGGTGCTCGACGATCCGCTTGCAGATCGCCAGGCCGATGCCGGTGCCCGGGTACACGTCGCGCGGGTGCAGCCGCTGGAAGATCACGAAGATCTTGTCCTCGAACTGCGGCTCGATGCCGATGCCGTTGTCCTGCACCGAGAACCGGTGGAACCCGTCCTCGTCCTGCCGGTCGACGACGATGCGCGGCGGGGTGTCGGGCTTGCGGAACTTGATGGCGTTGCTGACGAGGTTCTGCCAGAGCATCGCCAGCAGCGTCGGGTCGCCCTGGACGACCGGCAGGTCCTCCGGGCACTCCAGCACGGTGTCGGTGTCCAGCATGCGGGCCTCGAGATCCGAGCGCACCCGGCGCATCGTGGCGGACAGGTCGACGTCGGTGACGTTGTCGTAGACGCGGCCGACCCGGGAGAACGCGAGCAGGTCGTTGATGAGCGCCTGCATCCGGGTCGCCCCGTCGACGGCGAAGGCGATGTACTGCCGGGCGCGGTCGTCGAGCTGCTCGGCGTACCGGCGCTGCAGCATCTGGCAGAAGGACGCGATCTTGCGCAGCGGCTCCTGCAGGTCGTGGCTGGCGACGTAGGCGAACTGCTCCAGATCGGAGTTGGAGCGCCGCAGCCGCTCCTCCTGCCCCCGGCTCTCGGCCAGCGCGGTCACGATCCGCTCCCGCATCGCCTCCACGTCGGAGCCCAGCGCGGCCAGGTCCGGCGGGCCGTCGGCGGGCACGTGGTGCTCAAAGTCCCCGTCGGCGACCCGGCGCACCGACGTCTGCAGCCGCTCGAGCGGGCGCAGCACCAGCCGCTGCAGCATGAGCGCGATCGCGAACAGTCCGATGAGCAGACCGCCGACGATGATGCCGAAGATGGTGTCGCGGCGATGGCGGGAGCTGTCCAGCGCCCGCCGCCCGGCCGCCCGGGCCTCGTCGACCCGCTGCTGCAGCACGCTCACGTCGGCCCGCAGCGCGTCGAACGCCGTCTTGCTCGACACGACCAGCGGCGACTCGGGGTTCGGGGCGGCGATGAGGGGCTCGGCGTACGCCGTGCGCCACCCGGCGGCCACCCGCTCGATGGCCTCGAGGCGCTCCAGCGCGTGCGGCTCGTCGGCGAGCAGGGTCCGCAGCCGGTCGGCGACGCGCCGCTCGGTCGCGACGCCCTCGTGGTACGGCGCGAGGAAGTCCGGCTCGCGGGCCAGGACGAACCCGCGCACGGCGGTCTCCTGGTCGACCAGGGCCGCGCCGAGCTCGACGACGGCCGTGGCGGCGGGCGAGATGCGCAGCTGCAGCCGGTCGGAGACCCGCGTGGTGTCGGCCAGCGAGGCGTATCCGGCCCACGAGCCGAGCACGATGAGCAGCGTCAGGGCGCCGATCGTCAGCGCGAAGAGGCGCTGGCTGGTGAGCCGCCGTCGATCCGTCACGCGACGCAGATTACGGCAGGCCCCGGCGTGCCGCGCGACGACGGCGATCAGCCGTCGGCCGACACCGCGGCCTTGAGGCGGGTCCGCAGACGCAGGCGGCCGCCGCCCGTCGTGGTGCAGCGCAGGTCGCCACCGAGGTCCGTGTACCGGGTGAGCAGGCCGTCACGGAGCATCGGCACGAGGCACGCGCGCTTGCGGATCGCGGTGACGACGGCCAGGGCGAGGTACACGACGCTGAGGGCGACCAGCTCGCCGTCGTGGTACTCGCGCGGCAGCACGGCGGCGAGCACGAACTGGACCAGGAACAGCCCGAGCAGCACCAGCGCGGCCCGCAGGCTCAGCGTCAGCCCGAGCAGCAACGCGATGGCCAGCAGCGACTGGGCCGCGGTCAGCAGCAGCTCGCCGCGCTGGGCCGGCTCGATCGGCAGCCCCGACCAGCCGCGGCTGGACACGGCGAAGACCACCGGCAGCGTGCCGACCAGCAGCGTCCACTGGTTGACCTTCGAGGACACCAGCGCGCCGAGGGCCTCGGTGGTGTGCAGGCGGTAGGCGTACAAGCCGGCCACCAGCAGCTCGGGCGCCTCCGAGGCGAGCGGCGCCACCCACTGCACGAGCAGGAACTGGCTGATGCCGAGCTGCTGCCCGGTGTCGACCAGGCTCTGCGCGAACGGTTCGGCGGCGAGCAGGATGACCGCGGCCGAGACCAGGAACAGGCCGATCACCGTGGCGCGGCGCGGGACCTTGGCCAGGTTGCCGACCCGCGCCGAGGGCCCGATCAGCTCCGGCTCCCCGGCCGGGGCCCGCGACACCCGCCAGCTGTAGGCGACGAAGACCGCCACGAGCACGGCGGTGTCCCAGAGCGTGAGGGTCCGTTTGAAGGGCAGGATCAGGCAGTACAGCGACGCGATCGTGAGAAACGCGAGCGGGACGGCGTCGGCGCGCCCGAGGGTGATGCCGCGCTCCTTCGAGCGCCGCCACGCGATGAGCACCACGACGACCCAGCCGATGCCGACCAGGATCCGGTTGGCGCCCGTCATGTTGGCCAGCGCCAGCGAGCACGCGGGGGTGCCGTCGCCACCGGGCGGGCGGCAGCCGGCGCCCCACTGCTGCGCCGCCTCGCCGCCCCGCCACGTGAAGACGAAGTCGACCGAATACTCCGGGAGCACCGCGATCAGGGCCAGGACCGCGACCGCCAGCCCGGCGGACACGTCGACCTGGGCCGCCTCGGCCGCCCAGGCCAGGACGAACGCGGCGCCGACGATCGCGCCGCCGAAGACGAGCGCGGCCACGGGCGCCGGCACCTCGGCGCCCGCGAGCGCGACGGCCACGCCGGGGACGGTCGCCGCGAGCGCCAGCAGGCCCGAGAGGGGCGGTCGTCGCATGCGACCCGATGCTACCGGCGCCGCGGTCAGACCGCCTGGGACGCGGCCCGGCCCGCCGTCCGTCCCGATGCTACCGGCGCCACGGTCAGACCGCCTGCGACGCGGCCCGGCCCGCCGTGCGTCCCGAGAAGAGGCAGCCGCCCAGGAACGTGCCCTCCAGCGAGTTGTAGCCGTGCATGCCGCCGCCGCCGAAGCCGGCCACCTCGCCGGCCGCGTACACACCGGGCAGCGGGGTGCCGTCGGCGCGCAGCACGCGGCCGGACAGGTCGGTCTCCAGGCCGCCGAGGGTCTTGCGGGTGAGGATGTTCAGGCGCACCGCGATGAGCGGCCCGGCCTTCGGGTCGAGCAGGCGGTGCGGGGAGGCGACGCGGATGAGCTTGTCGCCGCGGTACGAACGGGCGCCGCGCAGGGCCGTGATCTGCGCGTCCTTCGTGAACGTGTTGGTCATCTCGCGGTCGCGGGCCTCGACGGTGGCCTTGACGGCCGCGGCGTCGAGCGGCACGCCGGGCTCGAGGCGCTGCATGCCGGCGATGAGCTCGTCGAGCGTGGAGGCCACGACGAAGTCGGCGCCGTGCTGCTTGAACGCCTCGACCGGACCCGGCGCGCCCTTCTTCACCCGCTGCAGGACCTGGCGCACGCTGCGGTTGGTGAGGTCGGGGTTCTGCTCGGAGCCCGAGAGCGCGAACTCCTTCTCGATGATCTTCTGGGTGAGGATGAACCAACTGTGGTCGTACCCCGTCGCCGTGATGTGCCGCAGGGTGCTCAGCGTGTCGAAGCCCGGGAAGCACGGGGCCGGCAGCCGCTTGCCCGTCGCGTCCAGCCACAGCGACGACGGCCCGGGCAGGATCCGGATGCCGTGGTTGGGCCAGATCGGGTCCCAGTTGCGCAGGCCCTCGGTGTAGTGCCACATCCGGTCGGGGTTGATGACGTGCCCGCCGGCCGCCTCGGTGATGCCGAGCATCCGCCCGTCGACGTGCGCGGGCACGCCCGCGACCATCCGGCTCGGCGGGGTTCCCAGCCGCGCCGGCCACGCCTTGCGCACGAGGTCGTGGTCGCCGCCGATGCCGCCCGACGTCACGATGACCGCGGACGCCGACAGCTCGAACTCGCCGACCGCGGTGCGCGAGCTCGACTGCCCACGCGCGACGGTGCTCGGCTCCAGGATCGTGCCGCGCACCACCCCGCCGGGCAGCAGCTCGTCCACGCGGTGCCGGAAGCGCAGGTCCACCTTGTCGCTCGCGCGGACCCGGCGCTCGAACGGCTCGACGACGCCCGGGCCGGTGCCCCAGGTGATGTGGAAGCGCGGGACCGAGTTCCCGTGCCCGTCGGCCGGCCCGCCGCCGCGCTCGGCCCAGCCCACGACCGGGAAGACGCGGTGCCCCATGGCCCGCAGCCAGGCGCGCTTCTCCCCGGCGGCGAAGTGCACGTAGGCCTCGGCCCAGCGCCGCGGCCACTCGTCCTCGGCCCGGTCGAACTGGGCGCTGCCGAGCCAGTCCTGCCAGGCGAGCTCGGCGGAGTCCTTGATGCCCATCCGCCGCTGCTCCGGCGAGTCCACGAAGAACAGCCCACCGAACGACCAGAAGGCCTGCCCGCCGATGCTCTGCTCGCCCTCCTGGTCGAGCAGGATCACGCGCTTGCCCGCATCGGCCACCTCGGCCGCCGCCACCAGCCCGGCCAGCCCGGCACCGATCACGATCACATCCGCATCCACCCGACCAGGCTAGGCATCCGCGTGCCAAAATCGTTGGTGCCCGAAACACATTTTCCGCCGGAGTTTGTCACCCCGGTGACAAAGGCGGTGCTGGCCGCGGTCCGCGCCGCGATGCGCGAGCAGGGCCGCTCGCTCACCGGCGGCCAGGGCCACGGGCTCACGCTGGGCGTCGAGACCGCCGTGGCCACCTTCATCTCGGGCGCCGACCTCGCCCCGACCCTGTCGCTGTTCGCCGAGCTCGGCCGGACCGAATACCGCGAGGGCCACCGCGTCGACGCGCTGCGCTCGATCCTCACGCTCGGCGCGCAGACGTTCTGGGCCACGCTCGTGCAGCGCCCGGGGCCGCTGGAACCGCCGCAGTTGTACGCCACCGCCGCCGCCCTGTTCGGCTACGTCGACGCCCTGGCCGGGGCGGCCGCGGAGGGCTACCTGGACGAGCAGCGCGACGCGGCGCGGGACTGGGCGCAGCTGCGGCGCCGGCTCATCACGCTGCTCGTGCAGCCCGACCCGCCGGCCGAGGCGGCCCTCCTGGCCGCCGCGGAGGCGGCGAACTGGCCGCTGCCCACGTCCGTGTGCGCGGTCAGCGTCGAGGGCACCGACGCCGAGCACCTGGCCCGGGCCGCGGGCGGCGGCGCGATCGCGACGGTCATCGACGGCGCGACGCGCCTGCTGGGCCCGTCGCCGCACGCGCTGGAGCGGCCCCTGGCCGGGCGGCGGGCGGCGATCGGGCCGGCGGTGCCGGTGCGGGAGGCGCGCCAGTCGTACCGCATCTCCCGCAAGGCCCTCGAACTGCAGCAGGCGGGCCGGCTGCCCGAGGGCGTCCTGGCCTGCGACGAGCACCTGGTGCCGCTGCTGCTGGGATGGGAGCCGGGGGTCGCCGACCGCCTCGCCTCGCGCGCGCTGGCCCCGCTGGCGGCGCTGACCCCGGCCGCCCGCCGCCCGCTGACCGAGACACTGCACGCCTGGCTGCGCTGCCAGGGCCAGGTGATCCCGGCCGCCCGGGCGCTGCACACGCATCCGCAGACGATCCGCTACCGCCTGCGCCGCCTCCGCGAGCTGTTCGGCGACCGCCTCGACGACCCGGACGAGCGCCTGGCGATCCAGCTGGCGCTCATGGCGAGCTAGCGCACGGGCCGAGGGCACGCACCGCGTCGGACGGGCACGCCGCCGGGTCGGCCTCGGCCCGCGTGAGTCCGGCGGGCCAGCAGGTCGGCGAACGCCTACCGGGTTCACGCCGCCGCGGGGCCCGCATGTCGCGCGGGACCGGCTTTCGCGCACCCGGTACCGTGCCGGGCATGTTGACGGAGCTGGATGCGGTGGCGTGGCCGGAGCTGACCCACGCCTACGGTGAGGCCGACGACGTTCCCGACCTGTTGCGCCGCCTGGCCGCCGGTGACGAGGAGGCGCTGCACGCCCTCTACGGCAACATCTGGCACCAGGGCACCGTCTACGAGGCGACCGCCCCGGCCGTGCCGTTCCTCATCGAGGTCCTGGACGCGCCCGGCGCCGACGCCGCCGGCGTGCTGCACCTGCTGGCCTCGATCGCGGAGGGCTCGTCGTACCTGGAGGTGCACGAGCGCTTCCGGCCCGCCTCCGAGCGGGGCACCGGCGAGGCCGAGGAGCAGCTCGCCGCGGAGCTGGCGTGGGTCGCGGCCGCCCGGTCCGCGGTCGCCGCCGGCCGCCCGGTCTACGTGCGCCTGCTGCGCGCCGCGCCGTCCGAGGACACCCGCGCGGCGGCCGCCTACACGCTCGCCGCCCTCGACGCGGCCGGCACCGACGCTGCCGACGCTGCCGACACCGACACGGCCGCGCTGCGCGACCGGGCCGCGGCCGACCCGAGCCCGGTCGTGCGCGCCGCGGCGATCCTGGCCCTGCGCGCCCGCGGCGTGCTCGACGCGCGCGGCCTGGCCGATCCGGAGCCCCTGCCGCGGGTCGTCGCCGCCATGGCGCACCTCCTGGAGGGCGACCTCGGCCCGGCCGGGGTCCTCGCCGCCGACGGCCCGGCGGTCCTGCGCGCGGTGGCGCGGCTGCCGTGGGACAGCGACGACCCGCTGGCGTGGATCCTGAGCGCGGCCGAGCGGGACTGGCCCGCCCAGGTGCGCGTCCTCACCGCCTGGCTGGCGCACCCGGACCCGATGGTGCGCGCGGGCGCGGTGTACGCCGCCGAGGACCCCATGCGCACCTGGCGCGCCGCGGGCGCGGAACTGGCCCCGCTCCTGGCCGCGCGCCTGGACGACCCGGACCCCACCGTCCGGTTCTGGGCCGCGTCCCACCTGTCCGCCGCCGGCCGCGCCGCGACCGGCGCCGACGCGCTGTGGGCGCTGGTCGATCGCAGCCCGGGCCTGGACGCGACCGCCGCGCGGGCCCTGACGGCCCTCGTCGGCCTGGAGGACCCGCGGGCCGACGCCCACATCGCCCGGGTCCTGTCCGCCCCGCCGCCTCCCCCGCCGGCGGCGCTGACCGGCCACGAGCGGCTCAGCGCGTTCATCGCCGCGGCCAACGAGCGGGACCCGGCGGTGGGCCGGAACCGGGCGCTGCGCGAGCAGATGGCCGACGCGGCCCGGCCGGTGCCGTCGCTGGTCTTCGACCTGAAGCCGCTGCAGCCGGCCCTGCTCCGCCTCGGCGCCTGGGCCACGGCGACGCGCGCCGCCCTGCCGCCCGCGATCGCCCGGGCCCAGCCCGGCTTCGAGCAGAACCTCCTGATCGCGACGGCCGCGCGCCTGCACCCGGCGCCCGCCTCGGCCGCGTCCCTCGTGCCGGTGCTGCGGGACTGCCTCGGCGAGGAGAACCCGTCGACCGCCGCCATCGAGGCGCTCGGCACGCTCGGCCCGGCCGCCGCGGCGGCGGTGCCCGAGCTGACCGCCCTGCTCGGGCACGCCGAGCTGACGATCCGCCTCCCGGCCGCGGCCGCCCTGGCCCGGCTCACCGGCGACCCGGCCCCGCTGCTCGCCGAGGCCGCGGCGGCCCTCGCCGAGCCGCGCGCCTGGCAGCGCACCGAGGCGCTGTTCGCCCTCCCGGCCGCGGGCCGCGCGGCCGCGGATCTGGCCCCGGACCTGCGCGCGCTGTTCGCCGACGACGACGAGTGGCAGTCGATGCGGGCCGCGGTCGCCTACTGGCACGCCACCGGCGACCCGGCCCCGGTCGTCCCGGTCCTGCTGCGCCACGCCACCCACAGCCCGCGCGGCCTGGAGGCGGTGCGCTGCCTGGCCGAGATCGGCCCCGCGGCGGCCGCGGCCGTCCCGGTCCTCGAGGCGGCGATCGCCGCACCCGACCGGCAGCCGTTCAACCACGACACCTGGGGCCACGACGACGATCTGTGGCTCGACGCGTGCACGGCCGCCGTGGCCCGCATCACCGGCGGTGGCGCGCTCCGGTGACCGCGTGGGCCGGCCCCGGGTCCGGCTAGATCGCGTCGGCCAGGATGTTGGCGACGGCCACGCGCGTCGGGTCGGGGTTGGCCCAGCTCCAGTTCGGGTGGGCCCGGTTCGTCAGCAGCACCAGGACGAGCTTGCGCTTCGGCTCGACGACGAGCTCACAGCCCGTGAAGCCGGTGTGACCGTACGCCCCCGACCCCGCCAGCCGCCCCATGAACCACGACTGGTCGAGCTCGAGCCCGATCCCGTGCGTCGAGGTGCGGTTCGGCCGGTCGACGTCGGTGGCCGGCAGGCCCGAGTTCTTGTTGGTGAGCATGTTGCGGACCGTCGCCTCGGACAGGATCCGCTTGCCGTTGACCTGCCCGCCGCCGAGGAACATGAGCCCCAGCACCGACAGGTCGGCCGCGGTGGTGAAGATGCCCGCCGAGCCGGCCACGCCGCCGAGGACGTTGCAGATGTCGTCGTGCACGGTGCCGCGCAGCAGGCCGCGGGAGGTCCGGGCGTCGGTGGCGGCGAGGCGGTTGGCCTGGTCGGCGGCGCTGAGCCAGTTCTTCGGCTTGAAGCCGGTGTCGCGCAGCCCCAGCGGGCCGGTGATCTCGTTCTTCACCTGCTGGTCGAGCGGCTTGCCGGTGAGCTTCTCGAGGATCTGCTGGGTGAGCAGCAGGCCGAGGCTCGTGTAGCGGAACAGTGTCCCGGGCGCGACCCCGTCGGCGAGCGGGGTCGAGACGATGTACTCCCAGCGCGCCGCGACGTCGGGCTTCTTGGACGTCTCCGGGATCGACGGGCCGACCGGCAGGCCGCTGGTGTGGGTGAGCAGCATCTGCACGGTGACCGCGGACTTGCCGGGGCCGTCGAAGGCGGGCAGGTACTGCGCGACGGGCGCGGCCAGGTCGAGCTTGCCCCGGTCGACCTGCTGCAGGGCGAGGATGGTGGTGTACACCTTCGTCACCGACGCCACGTCGAAGACGGAGTCGGGGCGCATCGCCACGCGGGACTTCGCCGGCAGCTCGACCGGCCCGGCGCCGTAGCGCAGCGCGTCGCCGACCGCGGCGTGCGTGGTCACCTTGCCGCCGACGTTGACGAGCACGGCCGCGCCCGCGTAGCCGGGGTGCTTCGGGTTGTCGGACGTCGGCACCAGGTACCGCTTCAGGACGTCGACGACCTTGCCGCTGTAGGGCGCGGTGAGGATCTGCCCCGACGGGCTCGCGCTGGCCGAGCCGGACAGGCCCGCCACCCCTTCCACGGCGGCGGGCGGCTCACCCGGCACGGGTCCGTCGGAGGCCGCGTCGGACGGGGCGGCGGCGGGTGACACGGAGTCCGGACCGCAGCCGCTCAGGGCGGCGACGGACGCGGCGAGGCCGGCCCCGAGCACGGCGCGCCGGCCGAAGCGGCGATCAGACATCACGGCGGGCATTCTCGCACCCCCGCACGCCGGAGCCCCACCTCCGAAAGGCCGATCCGGACACTGTCAGGATGGTGGGATGGGCAGCGGCCGCGGGCGGGGCGTCGTGGTCGCGGCCGCCGGGCTGGCCGCGGCGACCGCGATCCTGGATCCGCTGCGCGGGCACCTGTCGCTGGCCTCGGTCACGCTGCTCTACCTGGTGCCGGTGGCCGGCGCGGCCGCGGCGGGCGGGCTCTGGCCGGCGCTCGGCGCCGCCGTGGCCGCGGACCTGCTGCTGAACTTCCTCTTCGTGCCGCCGCTGCACACGCTGAGCGTCGCGAGCTTCGACAACGCGATCGCGCTGCTGGTGTACGTGCTCGTCGCGGCGGCGGTCGCGGTGGCCATGGACGTCGCGAAGCGCCGGCGGGCCGCGGTCGGGCGGGCCCGGGAGCTGGCCGAGGTCGACCGGCTGCGCACGGCGCTGCTCGACGCGGTCAGCCACGACCTGCGCACCCCGCTGGCCGGGATCAAGGCCTCCGTCTCGAGCCTGCGCAGCCCGGACCTGGAGTTCACCGCCGCCGACCGGGCCGAGCTGCTGGCCACCGTCGAGCACGCGACGGACCGGATGACGGCGCTGGTCGAGAACCTGCTCTCGTTGAGCCGGCTGCGGGCCGGGGTACTGTCGGCGGCCCCGGAGCCCACGGCCCTCGACGCGGTGGCGGCGGAGGTGGTCCTGCACCTGCCCGACCCCGAGCACACGCGGGACCGGGTGGCGGTGGACGTGCCCGAGGACCTGCTCGCGCTGGCCGACCCGGGCCTGCTGACCACCGTGCTGTCCAACCTCGTCGCGAACTCGCTCGCGGCCGCGCCGCACGTGAGCATCACCGGCGCGGCGGACGGGGCACGGGTCCGGCTGATCGTCGCCGACGACGGGCCTGGGGTGCCCGCGGCCGAGCGCGCCGCGCTGTTCGAGCCGTTCCAGCGGCTCGGGGACCGCGGCGGGGCCGGGCTGGGGCTCGGGCTGGCCATCGTGCGCGGGTTCACCGAGGCCATGGGCGGCACGGTCACGCCGTCGGAGACGCCCGGCGGCGGCCTGACGATGACGGTGGAGGTGCCGCGGGCATGAGCGGGGTGCTCATCATCGACGACGACGAGCCGCTGCTGCGCGCGCTGCGGCTCAACTTCGCCGCGCGCGGCTACCGGGTGCAGACCGCCGGCACCGGGGCCGAGGGTCTCGCGGCCGCCGCGGACCACCCGCCCGACCTCGTGATCGTCGACCTCGGCCTGCCCGATCTCGACGGGCTCGACGTGGTGGCGGGCATCCGGGGGTACAGCAGCGTGCCCATCATCGTGCTCTCCGCCCGGCACACCGGCCCCACCAAGGTCGCGGCCCTGGACGCGGGCGCGGACGACTACGTGACCAAGCCGTTCGGGATGGACGAGCTGCTGGCGCGCATGCGCGCGGCCCTGCGCCGGGCCGCGCCGGCGCCGGCCGCCCCCGTGCTGCTGACCCCCGCGTTCCGGCTGGACCTGTCGGCGAAGCAGGCGACCGGGCCGGACGGCGGGGTGATCCGGCTCACGCCGACCGAGTGGCACCTGGTCGAGGTGCTGGCCCGGCACGAGGGCAAGCTCGTCGAGCACAAGCGGCTCCTGCGCGAGGTGTGGGGGCCGCGGTACGAGACGGAGACCAACTACCTGCGGGTGCACTTCGCGAACCTGCGCCGGAAGCTGGAGCCGGACCCGTCGCGCCCGCGCTACTTCGTGACCGAGCCCGGGATCGGCTACCGGCTGGAGCTGCCCGGGGACGCGACGTGATCGCGGACGGCCACGACACCCGCGTCCTGTCCCACGGCCGCCGCCGGGCCCGCTCGGTGCTGCTGCTGCACGGGTACACCCACTCCCCCGCCCAGCTCGACCCGCTCGCGGCGCTGTTCTTCGCCCGCGGCTACAACGTCGTCGTCCCCCGCGCCCCCGGCCACGGCCTCGTCGACCCCGGCGCCCACGCCACCGTCACGGCCGCGGGGCTGCGCGCGTACGCCGCCGAGGCCCTCGACACCGCCGCCGCGCTCGGCGGCGAGACCGGCGTGCTCGGCGTCTCCGGCGGCGGGGTGCTCGCCACCTGGCTGGCCGCGCGCCGCCCGGACACCGTGCGACGGCTCGTGGTGCTGGCCCCGCTCTACGCCCCGCACGCCTCGCAGGTGCCGCCCGCGGCCCGGGTCGCCATGCGGGTCCTCTACGGCCGCCGGATGCTCCCGGATCGGCGCAGTTCGCGGGGGTACTCCTACCGCGCCGTCGCCCAGTACCTGCGCATCGCGTCCGCCCTGCCCCGCGCCTTCCCCGCGAACGGACCGGCCCGGGTCGCGGCCGTGCTCGCCCCGGGCGACACGACGGTCGACGGCGAGCTGGCGTTCGGTCTGCCCGAGCGGCTCGCGCGCGCGGCCGGGGCCTCGCTGACCCTCGATACCCTGCCTTCCCAGTTCGGGCTGGCGCATGACATCATCTCGCGGCACCGGCTCGGCGAGCACGCCGACGTGCTCTACGAGCGGTACGCAGCGCTCTACGAAGACGCCTGACTCGGCTTCATCCACGGGGGACCCATGATCCCGCAGTACCGCGGCGCCATCATCGGCGCCGTCATCGGTGTGCTCAGCCTCGGCCTCGCCGGGTTCCTGGCCACCTCCACCGACGTCACGTGCGACGGCAACACGATGTCGCCCGGCGACCAGTGCGTGCACATCTCCACCAAGACCGGCACCCGGACCGTGAACTCCTACGAGGAGGAGGCCTCGTCGCAGCGGGTCGGCGGCGGGCTGACCGGCGGCATCCTCGGCGTCGTCTTCCTCGGCCTGGGCACGCAGCAGGCGCTGGCCGGGCGCCGGCGCGAGCGCGAGTCGGCCGCCGCCGGGCAGGCCACCCGCGAGCTGCTGAGCATTCCGATGCCGCCGGACCCGGACGCGTCCACGAACCCGCCGCCGCCGACGATCCCCGCGGACGCGATCCAGGCCGCGTGGCAGGCCCAGCTGGGCGGGTACGTGGCCTCGATGCAGCCGGGCAAGCGCTCGGCGGCGCTGGTGTACCTCGGCCTCCTCGCGATCATCGGAATCTTCCTGTTCGGGCTCGGCGTCTCGCAGGGCGGGGTCGCGATGGTCGTCCTCGGGCTGATCGCGCTGCTGTTCCTCGGCGCGTTCGTGGCCGTGCTGGTGCGCTCGCCGCTGGTGTCGAAGAAGGCCCGCCTGCTCGGCTTCCACCTGTTCGCGCACGGGTTCGTGCGGGCGACCGGGGCCGGCGTGCAGGCCTACCGGTGGGACCAGATCGTCACGATCTACCAGTCGATCATCCGGCAGCAGGTGTACGGCGCGACGACGAACACCAACTACTCCTACGCGCTCGAGTTCGTCGACGGGCGCGTGCTGAACCTGAACAACTTCTCGGCGGACATGAAGGTGCTCGGGCCGATCCTGCAGGAGCGGGTGGCCCGGGTGCAGGTGCCGCGGGCGCTGCAGTACCTGCACTCCGGGCGGGCGATCCCGTTCGGGGCGTACGTGCTGAACGCGGCCGGCGTGACCAACGGCGCCAAGAGCGCGCCCTGGTCCGAGATCGGCGGCGTGAAGATCGAGAACGGCGGCCTGCGCCTGTGCCGGCCCGGCGGCCGGGCGATCCTCGGCGGCCGGAAGGTCCGCGACATCCCGAACTTCCTGACGTTCGCGATCCTCGTCGACCGCATGGCGGGCCAGCCCGCGTCACAGGTTCGCGGCTAGGTATTCCTCCCACGTGCGGCGGCCCACCGCGCGGTCCGGGGCCAGGTTGGCTCCGGCCCGGATCGCGCGGTAGGCGCCGCCGCCCATGGGCATCCGCACGACCGGGCGCCTCCGGCCGGCCGCGCGCAGGTAGGAGCGGACGAGCTCGTCGAAGCCGTAGGCCCGCGGGCCGGCCAGGTCCGCCACGAGCCCGGCCGGCTCGCCGAGCGCCAGCTCCGCGAGCCGGGCCGCGACCTCGGCCCCGTCGACCGGCTGGAAGCGCACGCCGGCCGGGACGGGGATCACCGGCAGGCCGGCCATTTGCCGCACCGTGGCGAGGGTCAGCTCGTGGAACTGGCTCGCCCGCAGGGTCGTCCACGGGATGCCGGACCCGGCGACGAGGACCTCGGCGGCGCGCTTGGCCCCGAAGTAGCCGAACGCCATGCGGTCCACGGCGCTCGTCACCGGAACGCGGTCGGCCCCGACGACCGAGATGTAGACGATGTGCTTGGCGCTCGCCGCCGCGCGCAGGAGGTTCGCGGCCTTGACGTCGTCGCCCTTGGCCGAGCCGGCGCAGTGCACGACGACGGCCGCGTCGCCGGCGGCCCGCTCGACGTGCTCGCCCGTCGCCAGGTCGCCCTCGACGTATTCGACGCCGTCGAGCGGCCGTTCCGGGCGCCGCCGGGCGAGCACCCGGATCGGGCGGCCCGAGGCGCGCAGGTGCGGCAGGAGCAGGCGTCCGAGCGTGCCGGTGCCGCCGGTGACGAGGATCGGTGTGGTGTCCATGCCTCCTCGACCCGCGGGGCGCTCCGGATGTGACACCGCCGTTTGGAGACCGCCGTCACGTAATTCGCTGGTCCGGACGGTCCGGGGGCTGCTACCCACGGGGGCGTGATCGCCTCTTGAGCCGTACCTCGCGGGGATCGTGCTGGCCGAGGTCGCGCGGCAGCTCGGGGCCCGCCCGGCCGCGCGGCCGCCCCGGCGCGGGCTCTCCTACGGCAGCGGGCTCGGGCCCGAGCGCCCGGGGAGCTGGTGGAGGCGTGGGAGCTCTTGTCGTACTGAATTGGGGTACTGAAACTGTCACGTCTTCGCCCTCCGAGGGGTCGACCGGGAGAGGATCGAACTCGGGAGGAGAACAGCGGTGGATGAGCGCGAGTGGCTGAGCGGGCAGTTCGAGGAGCACCGGGCCCGGCTGCGGGCGGTGGCGTTCCGGATGCTGGGCTCGGCCGCGGAGGCCGACGACGCCGTCCAGGACGCGTGGCTGCGGGTCGACCGGGCCGGGGCCGGGGGCGTGGACAACCTCGCCGCCTGGCTCACCACCATCGTGGCCCGGGTGTGCCTCAACCAGCTCCGCGCGCGCAACCAGCGCCGCGAGGACCCGCTCGAGGTGCACGTGCCCGACCCGATCGTCAGCCCCGTGGCCGGCGTCGACCCGGAGCACGAGGCGCTGCTCGCCGACTCGGTGGGCCTGGCCCTGCTCGTCGTGCTGGAGACGCTCACCCCGGCCGAGCGGCTCGCGTTCGTGCTGCACGACATGTTCGCGGTGCCGTTCGAGGAGATCGCGCCCATGCTCGACCGCTCGCCGGCCGCCGCCCGGCAGCTCGCCAGCCGCGCCCGGCGCCGGGTCCAGGGCCACCCGACCGCGCCCGACCCGGACGTGAGCCGCCAGCGCGCGGTCGTCGACGCGTTCTTCGCCGCCTCGCGCGAGGGGGACTTCGCCGCCCTGGTCGAGGTGCTCGACCCGGACGTGATCCTGCGCTCCGACGGCGGCCCGGCCCGCCCGCGGCTCACCTTCACGCTGCACGGCCCCGAGCAGGTGGCCACGCAGGCCCTGGCGTCGTCGCGGCTGTCGCCGTTTGTGTACTCTGCCCTCGTCAACGGCGCCGCGGGGGTCGTGGTGGCCGCGAGCCCGGACCGTCCGCTGTTCGTGATGGCGTTCACGGTCACGGGCGGGCGGATCGTCGCCGTCGACGTCCTCGCCGACCCGGACCGGCTGCGCGCTCTGGACCTCGCCGCCCTGCGCTGATCGCTTCGGCCGTCCGGCCCGGCCGCTCCCGGGTACGGTCGGAGGGTGATCCGTAAACGGGTGCTGGTCTCGGGCCGGGTGCAGGGGGTCTTCTTCCGCGAGACCTGCCGCCAGGTCGCACAGCGGCGCGGGGTGGCCGGGTGGGTGCGCAACCTCCCCGACGGGCGGGTCGAGGCGGTGTTCGAGGGCGGCGAGGAGCCGGTCGCGGCGCTGCTCGCCTGGGCGGGCGAGGGGCCGCCGGACGCGCACGTGAGCGGCGTCGAGGCCCACGACGAGCCGGCGGAGGGGCTGAGCGGGTTCAACGTCGTGCGGTGAGCCCCGGCCGTCCATTGTGGACGCTTCGGCCTAGCCCCCCGCGGCCGCGCTGGAGCTGCGCCGGGCCTCGATCGCCGCGCGCATGGACTGAGCGAGCCCGACGGCCTGGACGATGGACAGCACCGGCGCCTGGAGCTCGAAAGCCAGCCCGTCGGGGCGCAGGGACAGAATGCGGCTGTTGTTCACGAGCTGTGCGACGGGGCGGTTCCGCTCGTCGGTGACGGTGAAGCGGCGGGACGTCCAGTTGCCGCGGGTGGTGAGGGCGCGGCCGCTCGCGAGCCTGAGCGTGCTGGTGCGGTTGGGGCCCCAGAAGCTGAGCCGGAGATGGAAGAGCATCTGCTGGCGCGCGTCGATGAGGTAGTAGTTGCGCCCGCCGAAGCCCTCCCGGTGACCGGCGGCGAGGACGGCACCGGCGGCCGGGTCCAGAATCTCGTATCGGGCCCGCATCGACCAGTTGTGCCAGCGGATCGTGGCGACGGGGCGGCCGTCGGCGAGCGTGACCGGGGACTCGCGGCCGAACGGGGCCTTGTCGGGCAGGAGCAGCGTTCCGGCATACGGCGCGAACACGTCCATGAGCTTCATGGTAGCGATGGGCACCACGACGTGCCTTCTATCGACCCGGACCGGGCGGCGCTCTAACACCGCGCGCATCTCCTCGATGCCGCGCACGCACGGCCGGCTCGCGGTCGTGCGACCGGCTGGTCAGACCGTCGGACGCTCCAACACCGCGCGCATCTCCTCGATGCCGCGCTCGACCCGCGCCCGGACGGCCGGCTCGCGGTCGTGCGACCGGCTGGTCAGACCGTCGGACGCACCGTCGGACGCTCCAACACCGCGCGCATCTCCTCGATGCCGCGCTCGACCCGCGCCCGGACGGCCGGCTCGCGGTCGTGCGGCAGCACGTCGGTCGTCCACACGAGCCGCGAGCGGTCGCCATCGCCGAAGACCTGGAAGGCCGCGTGGTGGTGGGCGAGGACCATCCGCCCGGGCCCCTGCACCGAATAGGCCATGCGGCGCTGCTCGTGGTCGACGGCGACGATCAGCTCGCGCACCTCGGTGCCGTCGGGCATCGTCAGAATGCGCTCGTCCCCGTCGATCCGCGCATCGGCGACGCGGCCCGGCAGCAGCCGCCGGTGCACGTTGCCGACATCGGCGATCGCGTCCCACACCACGGCCGGATGCGCGTTGACGATCGTTTCGACTCGGATGGACACCACAGGCGCAGTGTAACGATCGCTCATGCCGGCACTCTGCTCCGAGGCGGATCAGGTGATGGGGGCTCATCCGACGAGCGCCGCAGCCTTTGTCTGCTCGGAGGCGAATCAGGTGTTGGGGGCTCATCCGACGGGCGCCGCGGCCTTTGTCTGCTCGGAGGCGGATCAGGGCACTCGCGGGCGGCGGGGGCTCATCCGAGGGGAGCCCACCGTGTGCGCCAGCCGACCTGCGGGCGATCGCCGCAGCCCTTGTCCGCTCGGAGGCGGATCAGGGCCAGCCGACGTGCGGGGTCGGGGCCGGTGTGGCGAGGATTCGGCCGGTACGCGCGCCGAACGGATCCTGCGGGTCCCACTTCGCCGCGCAAATGAACAGTGTGCGACCCTCCTCGCCGCCCAGCATCACGGCGAACGGCGCGCGATCCAGCTCGACGCGATCGAGGATCTTGCCGCCCTCGGCCACCCGCACGGCCTCGTTGCCGCCGCTCGACGTCCACACGGCACCGTCCGCGTCGAGGCAGATGCCGTCGGGCGCGATTCCGTCGGCGAACACGCGGCGGTTGCTGAGCGTACCGTCATCGGCAATGTCGAACGCCGTGAGCGTCCCGGTGAACGATTCCGACACGATGAGCGTGCGGTTGTCGGGCGTGATCGCCATCCCGTTCGGAAACGCGAGGTCGTGCTCCTGCCGCACCACGGTGCCGTCGGGCCGGATCAGCGCGATGAACCCGGGCTCGTACCCGGCCCGCTCGGTCAGCGGCCGCGGATCACTCAGATCGACGCTCTTGATAAAGTCCAGAAACGCAAACCCGACGCCGTTCACATAGACATTGCCGCGCCCGTCGACCACGAGCTCATTGCACCCGCCCGGCAGTTGCGACAGATCGGCGTGCGCGACCATGGCGCCATCGTCCTCGCGCCGCAGCAGCCTTCCGAGCGTTTCCGGATTCTTCGGTACCACCAGCAGCCGCCCATCCGGCAACCACCCGATCGTGTGCGGGTCGACGGCCGAATCCAGCGGTACGACTTCGTGCGCTCCTTCGGGCGTGACCGCGATGACCTCCCCGGCCCCCCAGTGACAGAACCAGAGCCGCCCCTCGTACCAGCGCGGCGACTCGACGAGCTTCAGCCCGTCGAGCAGTACGTTCACGTTCGTCATGACCTCCGTACGAACGAGGTACCCACGTAATCGACATCATCAGCCGCGACTTGCCACAAAAAGCCTCCTTTGAGCGCGGCCTGAAGGTTGGTGCCGTCTTCGCAGGAAGCGGGGTTGACGAGGTTACTACGTCCTGCGATGCTACGTCCGACGTAGCAACTTGGAGGAACGTGTGACCGGACTGTCGCAGCTCGGCAGGTTCTCCGAGCCGGCGTTGTTGATCCTGATCAGCCTGGCCGAGGGCGCCAAGCACGGCTATGCGATGCAGGAGGACATCGCCGCGTTGACCGGCGAGCGACCGGGCCCGGGCACGCTCTACGGCGCCATCCGGCGTCTGGAGGAGCAGCGGTTGATCGAGCAACTGCCGGAGGAAGACCGCCGCAAGCCGTACCGCCTGACCGACCAGGGCGCGCAGGCGCTGCAGGCCGAACTCGTGCGCATTCGCTCAATGGCCAGCACCGGCCTGCGACGATTGGCGACGGCCTGATGCGCGCGACGTTGATCCGCCTCGCCATGGCGATGTACCCGGCGCCGATCCGCGACCGCTACGGCGCCGAGCTCACCGACCTGCTCGCACACTCGACCCGGCCGTGGCACGACATCGCCGACGTCGGCCGGTCCGCACTGACCGAGCAGGCGGCGGCCTGGACGTGGGCCCGCACCCGCCCGCAGCTTCGCCGGCTGGCCTGGCTCACCGCCGCACCGTTCGGATTCGGCCTCACCGCGCTGCTCCTGGCGGTCTGCGCGCTCATGCTCGGAACAACGTACGCGAAAGACGCCGGGCACGACGTCGGTCCCGCGCTCCTCAACGTGCCGATCGTGCTGAGCGTGCTGGCGGTGTGCGGGGCGATCGTCGCGCTGACGCTGCCGATGCCCCGCCAGCACCACTTGGTGGCACCGGTGCTGACCGTACCGGCGTCGTCGACCGCGGGAATCCTGGTCATCGCGAACCTGCCCATCGCCGGCGACATCCTCGGCGAGTCGCGATCGGGCACGCTGCTGTCCACGCTGTGCTGGTGCGCGGCGATGCTCGCACTCGGTGCCGCGATCACCGTACTCGTCCGGCGCGGGCGCACCGGCACCGCCGTGGCGGTCCTCGTGGTCGGGGGCCTCGCCACGCTCGAACTGACGTCTGTGGTCTACGCGATCGCCGCTCGACCGGTCGCCGCGGACTGGCGTTTACTGTTCAGCGTGTGGCGCCTTCGCGCGGGGATCGCCGATCCGCCCTGGTTTTCCGGCGACACGTTCAAGGGCCTGCAGGCGATGCTCCCGATGTGTACGACGTTCGCGCTCACACTCGTCATGGCCAACGCCGTGCACCAGCGCAAGGCGGGCTTTCTCAGGTCGCAGAGCCCCGCGTCACCTCATCGCCACTTCTCGCAACCGTAACGATCCGACCGACAGCCCAGGCTGCCGTCGCGTCCGGCACCGCCAGTACGGAGTGCCGGCAGCGTCGAGCGTCGGCGGTCGGCCGCACGGCCCAAACCGCAGTGCAGTGCGGTGCGGTGCGGTGCGCGAACGTGCAACAGGATGCGATGCGGCGCGCGAACGTGCAACACGGCGCGGAAGTGCGCAGTGCGGTGCGCGAGTGCGCAGTGCGGTGCGCGAGTGCGCAGTGCGGTGCGCGAGTGCGCAGTGCGGTGCGCGAGTGCGCAGTGCGGTGCGCGAACGTGCAACAGGATGCGATACGGCGCGCGAACGTGCAACGCGGCGCAGGAGTGCGCAATGCGGTGCACGAACGCGCCAACCGGCGCGCGAGCGTGCAGTGCAGTGCAATGCGGTGCGGTGCGGTGCGGTGCGCGAATGTGCAGCCGTGGGCGAGCGTCAGCGCGAGGCCCGGGAGCGGTTCAGCCAGCGCAGAACCTCGTTCGCATGGGTCGACGGGGCCGGGATCGGATGGAAGACGTGCTCGACGCGGCCGTCGGTGACGATCAGGGTCAGCCGGCGGTACAGGGTCATGCCGGCCGCCGTGAACGTCGGCAGGCCCAGGGCCGCCGCGAGCGTCAGGCGCGGGTCGGGGACCAGCGGGTACGGCAGGCGGAGACGATGCGCGAGCTCCTGCTGGTAGGTGAGCGACTGCGCGGACAGGCCGTACACGCGCGCGGCCCCCGCGCCCAGCAACTCGCCGTGGTGGTCGCGGAACCAGCGCGCCTGCTCGGTGCCGCCGCGCGCGCCCGGGATCTCCAGCAGGCCGTCGGGCAGGTCGACGCCGGGGCGGCCGGTCAGCGGGTACACGAACAGAATCGTGCGGCCGGGGCCGAGCGAGGCGAAGTCTACGGCCTCGCCGTTCGTGGCGAACACCGACACGCTCGGCAGCCCGCGGCCCACGAGGTCGGCGGGGTCACTCGGCGCGAGGCCAAGATCCGGGTTTCCGGTGACGTTCACTACGGCTAGGCGAGCCTCCAGGGCGTCGCGCTGGGCGGTCAGCTGGCCGATGCGCGACTGCAGGCCGGAGATCGCGCTGCGGTACGTCGCCAAAGCCGCCGCGCACACGTCCGACTCGTCGGCGCCGGCCGCCAGGCTCTCGACGAAGGGCCTGGTCTCCTCCACGCTCAGGCCGAGCGCGGTCAGCTCGCGGATCTGCACGACGAGCCGTTCGGCGATGGGCTCGTACTCGCGATACCCGTTCGCCGTCCGGCGCGGGACGACCAGGCCCAACGACTCGTAGTACCGCAGCGCACGTATGGTGGTGCCCGAGCGCCGCGCGAGCTCACCCACGCGCATTCCCCAGACGATAAACCCGCACCCTGGGGTCCGGGTCAAGGTGACTGTCATCGCGTCGCGCGCAGGGGCTCTGAGCTGCCAGGATTCGTGCCCATGACAGTCATCGAGGCGATCACCGCCCGCCAGATCCTCGACAGCCGCGGCAACCCTACGGTCGAGGTCGACGTCCGCCTCGCCGACGGCTCGCTCGGCCGCGCCGCGGTGCCCTCGGGCGCGTCGACCGGCGCCGCCGAGGCGGTCGAGCTGCGCGACGGCGACCCGCAACGCTTCCACGGCAAGGGAGTCGCGGCCGCGGTCGCCAACGCCGCCGGGCCGCTCGCGGCCGCCGTGCGGGGTCTCGACGCCGAGGACCAGTCCGGAGTCGACGCCGCCCTGATTTCCTGCGACGGTACCGCCGGCAAAAGCCGCCTCGGCGCCAACGCGATCCTCGGAATCTCCCTGGCCACGGCCCGGGCCGCGGCCGCCGCGCGCGGGCTGCCGCTCTACCGGTCGCTCGGCGGAGACGAGGCCACCCGTCTCCCCCTCCCTATGATCAACATCGTGAACGGCGGCGCCCACGCTCACAATCCGCTCGACTTCCAGGAGTTCATGATCGCCCCGGTCGGCGCCGCGACGTTCTTCGAGGCCGTGCGCATGGGCTCGGAGGTCTTCCATACGCTGCGCCGGGCGCTCGCCGCCGCCTGCCACAACACCAACGTCGGCGACGAGGGCGGGTTCGCGCCCCAGTTCACGACCGCCGACGAGGCGCTCACGTTCGTGACGGAGGCGATCGCGGCGAGCGGCTACGAGCCGGGCCGGGACATCGTGATCTGCCTGGATCCGGCGGCGTCGGAGTTCTTCAAGTCCGGCGCGTACGACTACGCCGGCGAGGGCGTGAGCCGATCCGTGGAGGAGCACATCGCCTACCTGTCCGGCCTGCTGCAGCGGTACCCGATCGTCTCCATCGAAGACCCCATGGCCCAGGACGACCTGCCCGGCTGGCGCTCCCTGACCGAACGCGCAGGCGCGACTGTCCAACTCGTCGGCGACGACGTCTTCTGCACCGACGCGACCCGTTTGCAGGCCGGCATCGACACCGGCTGCGCGAACGCGATCCTGGTGAAGGTCAACCAGGTCGGCACACTCACCGAGACACTGTCCACGGTGGACACCGCGCGGCGCGCCGGGTACCGCGTGGTGATGTCCCACCGCTCCGGCGAGACCGAGGACACCACGATCGCGGACCTCGCCGTCGCCACCGGCTGCGGCCAGATCAAGACCGGCTCCGTCTCACGCTCGGATCGCACCGCCAAGTACAACCGCCTGATCCGCATCGAGGAGGAACTCGGCCCCCGCGCGGCCTTTCCCGGCGCGGCCGCCCTGCGCGCATAAACCCACACGGCGACGTCCGTCCGCACAACCATCGTCGACGGTCGCGCGTTCGCGCAGTGCTGCACGCGTTCGCGCAGTGCTGCACGCGTTCGCGCAGTGCTGCACGCGTTCGCGCAGTGCTGCACGCCTTCGCGCAGGCAACGCCGGCGGACCCACACAGCCGTGCACGGTTGCGGGCGGATAGTCCGCAAGCATCACTGATGGGCGTCCGTTTGTGCTCGGCGGAGGCGGTTCGTGCGCGGTCGGTGGCGATGCGGGCGCTGATTCGGACATGCGCGTAGCAGGAGGGGAGGAACGGTCATTGCACGCGGCGGGGCTCATCGCGACCTTCGGATTGCTGTCGGCGCTCATCGGGAAGCCCCAACGCGTGAGTGGGACGCTAAGGTCGACGGCGTGGTGATGTCCGCGGCGGAGAACCAGAACCGGCGGCTGCTGCGCGCTCGTGACGCGATGGACCGGGACTATGCGCAGCGGCTCGATCTGCCCGCGCTCGCCCGGCTGGCGCACATGTCCGAGGGGCACTTCAGCCGCACGTTTCGGGCCACGTTCGGGGAAACGCCGCACCACTATCTGCAGCGGCGGCGGATCGAGCGGGCCATGGCGCTGTTGCGCGACCCGCGCAGCGCCGTGACCGAGGTCGGGCTGCGGGTCGGGTTCGACAGTCTCGGCGCGTTCAGCCGCGCGTTCCGGGCGATCGTGGGCGTGGCTCCTTCGCAATACCGCGATCGGGGACTCGTCGCCCGCGCGCCCTCGTGCTTCGTCAAGGCCTGGTTGCGGCCCGTCGGCCCCGGAGAGAAGGCCGTGACCGCAACGCCCGCGACCAGGATCTCCACACCCGAAACGGCCGCGACTGGGACCGCGACACCCGAAACGGCCGCGACTGGGACCGCGACGCCCGAAACGCTCACAACCGTCACACCCGCAACCGCCGCACGCGAAACAGCCTGACCGCAACGCACCGAACGCCCGCAACTGGTCAGGTTTGGCGAAGCGCCCGGGTCGGCGGCGCCCGTACGGTGAGGGCATGTTCAACACGATCACGATCACGACCGTGCGGGTGCTCGATCAGGACGAGGCGCTCGACTTCTACGTCGGCAAGCTTGGGTTCCAGGTTGACGAGGACGTCGACATGGGCTTCATGCGGTGGCTCACGATCTCGCTGCCGTCCGACCCGGGGCGGCAGTTGCTGCTCGAGGTGCCTGGGCCGCCTTCGATGAGCGAGGAGACGGCGGCTCAGGTGCGCGATCTGCTCACCAAGGGTGCGCTCGGCACCGCGGCGATCCTCACCACTGACGACTGCCAGGCCGTCTACGACACCCTCAAGGGGCGCGGGGTGGAGTTTACGCAGGATGTGGAAGTTCAGCCGTACGGCACCGACTGCGCGTTCCGTGACCCGTTCGGCAACGATATCCGGGTCACGCAGCTGGCCGAGCAGCCGGCCGCGATCACTGATGAGGATATCGCCCGCTGGAGTGGTGGTTCGAACAGCAAGGGGTGAGCGAACGCGCAACCCGCTTGAGGCGGACGCGCAAACGCGCGAACCGGCCGAGACGAACGCGCAAACGCGCAAACACGCGAGCCGCCCGAGACGAACGCACAAACGCGCGAACCGGCCGAGACGAACGCGCAAACACGCAAACGCGCGAACCGCCCGAGACGAACGCGCAAACGCGCGAACCCGCGAGCCGTTCGCGGTGGCGGGTGCGCGAAGGAGACGCGAAACCGGGGCCGAGCAGGCTGGCCTCGCAATCAAGACAGCCGGGCCGAGGGGGCAGTCCGACGCACCCCTCGGCCGGAGGACTGCCATCCCTGGCGGGTGGCGACTCGGCGAGTGGCCCGGCGGCACAGTTGAGGCATGCAGATCAAGCCCGAGGCCGCGGTACTGCCGGCGGACCCGAGCCAACTGCCCCAGGGCAAGTACGGCCCGGTGTATCCGCGCACCCCGGCGTGCTACGGCTTCACGATCATCGCGACCCTCAAGCCGGGAAGGGCGGAGGCGATGCGCGTGTACGGGCAGACGCTGGCGGCGGCGCTGGAGGCCGACCCGTACCTGCTGGCGCCGCTGAAGCTGCACTACCTGCGCTGGGTGCTGTTCGACGGCGACACGCGGTTCATGTACCAGGGCATCTTCGACACCGACTTCGACAAGTACACCGAGGACGCCGTCGCGTTGTTCAGCAAGGCCGGGGTCGACACCGCGTTCGAGAACCTCGAGGGCTTCCCCGAGGACTGGCGCACCAACCCGGAGGCGTTCGTGCGGTTCGTGCGGGAGCACCACTGCCCGAGCTTCCTGGAATATGGCGAGTACCCGTACGTGTCCACCGACGAGATCAAGCGCGCGCTGCAGGTCAAGGACGCATTCTCCACCATGCTCGACCAGCTGCAGTAGCGCCGGAGAGCCCGATGCAATGGTGGAGCACCGCCCGGACCTACAACCAGCGCCACCAGCCGCGGCCGGCGGGGCGAGGACGCCGGGTCAGCATCTACGTCGCCTGGAGCTATCCGGCCGAGGCGAGCCGGGACCCCGCCGGGCTGGACAACCGGTTCTCGACGATGACCGAGGTCCGCCGCACCGCCTGGCCCGCCTACGAGGACCCGCAGTGGTCCGACCCCGGCCGGTACCAGCAGGGCATCGCCGGCTCGCTGGAGCTGTTCTTCCTGGCCTGGGAGCCGTTCCAGCAGTTCGCGCTGGAGGTCACCGGGCATCCGGTCGCGGTGTATCAGCGCATCGACCAGGCGGGCGTCTCCGCGCCGCTGGATGAGCGGGTGCTGGCCGACACCGATGTGCTGCTCGTGTTCGGCCTCGATCACATGGTGACCGGCCAGGAGGCCAGCGACGCCGAGATCGAGGCGTTGCGGCAGTTCCTGACCCGGCCGGAGGCGCGGCTCGTGCTCGGGCCGCACCACGACGTCGGCGCGACCGAGGATCTGGCCCGGCGCGACGTCGAGTACCACCATCACGGGGACCCGCTGGTGCCGCGCCAGCAGCGGTTCGGCCGGTACACGCGCTCCCTCATGGCCGGGCTCGGGGTGCCGGTGGAGAACCGGTGGGGCCTGCGGCCCGCGGTCCGCGACGGTGCCGGCATCGCCCCGCTGTCCATCGACGCGGACCTCGACGAGCGGGGCTGGCTCGACGGGGTCACCGGCTTCAACTTCCACCAGCACCTGCCGCACTACGCCGTCACCACCGGAGAGCCCGGCGCGGTGCGGGTGCTGGCGCGCCAGCCCGTCGACACCTCGCGGCCGCACCCGTTCGTCGAGGCGGGCAACACCGAGTTCAACTCGCTGCTGTGGATGCCGCCCCGCGACGCGCGGGCCGCGGACGTGCTCGTCGCCGACTCGACGATCTTCAGCACGCTCTTCGGCGCCGACGACAGCCTGCGCCGCTTCTGGCGCAACGTGGTCACCGAACCGCCGCGCCGGTCATGAACCCGGCCGCCGTGCGTCTGGAGCTGCACGACATCCAGCGCGGGGTCCTGATGCCCCGCCCGACCCCGTACGCGGCGACGTATCTGCTGTTCCGCATCGACGACCGGGCCGACGGCCGGCGGCTCCTGCGCCGCGCGGCCGGAGTCGTGACGGCGGCGGCGGACGGGACCCACCCGCTGGGCGACACGTCGGTCACGGTCGCGGTCACCTACCACGGCCTGCGCGCGCTCGGCCTGCCGCAGCGCTCGCTCGACACGTTCGCGTGGGAGTTCCGCCAGGGGATGCCGGCCCGGGCCGCGGCGCTCGGCGACACCGGCGACAGCGCACCCGAGCACTGGGAGCCGCCGCTGGGCTCGCCCGACGTCCACGTGGTGCTGACCGTGGTGGCGCCCGACCGCGACCGGCGGGACGCGGCCGTCGACCGGGCCCGCCCGGACGCGGCCGCGCTGCCCGGCGTGACCGCGATCTGGCGGCAGGACTGTCACACGCTGCCGGCCGAGACCGAGCCGTTCGGCTACCGCGACGGCGTGAGCCACCCGGCCGTCGAGGGCAGCGGCGTCCCCGGCTCCAACCCGCTCGAGCCGCCGCTCAAGGCCGGCGAGTTCGTCCTGGGCTACCCCGACGAGCTCGGCGGCACCCAGCGCGTCGAGCCGGAGGTCCTGGGCCGCAACGGCAGCTACGTCGCCTTCCGCAAGCTCCACCAGCGCGTCGCGGCCTTCCGCCGGTACCTCGCCGACCAGGCCACGACGGACGGCGACGAGGCCCTGCTGGCCGCGAAGCTCATGGGGCGCTGGCGCAGCGGCGCGCCGCTCGCGCTCAGCCCGCACCGCGACGACCCGGCGCTGGGCGGCGACCCTCGGCGGCGCAACGCGTTCGGGTACGCCGACGACCCGACCGGCTACGTGACGCCCGGCGGTAGCCACATCCGGCGCACCAACCCCCGCGACGCCGCCGTCGCCGGGGAACCCCGGCTGCACCGCATGATCCGCCGCGGTACCGTCTACGGGCCGCCCCTGCCCGAAGGCGTCGTCGAGGACGACGGGGCCGACCGGGGCATCATGTTCGCGTTCGTCGGCGCGCACCTGGGGCGGCAGTTCGAGTTCGTCCAGTCCGAGTGGATCAACGACGGGGTCTTCTTCGGCGCGGACGGGGCCCGCGACCCGATCGCCGGGCGGCACGGGCCGGAGCACGCCGACTTCACCATCCCGCGGCGGCCGGTTCGCCGCCGCCTGGAGGGTCTCCCGCAGTTCGTCGTCACGCGCGGCGGGGAGTACGCCTTCATCCCCGGCCTGCGCGCCCTGCGGTGGCTCGGCGACCTCGCCGACTGACGCACCCCGGCTGGAGACATCTGCCGGCAGCGCGCACCGATGAGGTTTTCGCGCCGCGCCCGTCTGTACGTATGAGATCGACTGACGAGAGGCTGGCATGATGCGGAAACTGACCTTCGGCATGAATGTGACCCTGGACGGCTACATCGCCGCGCCCGGCGACGACCTCGGCTGGAGTGGCGTTGATGGACCGGACTCGTCGTCGGGCGACGAGCTGTTCCAGTGGTGGTCCGACCGGGTGGGGGCGACGGGCCTGGCGCTGTACGGGCGCAAGCTGTGGGAGGCGATGAGTTCCCACTGGCCGACCGCCGACCAGCGGCCCGGCGCCACACCGGCGGAAATCGAGTACGCCCGCCGCTGGCGGGACATGCCGAAGGTGGTGTTCTCCTCGACGACCGGCACGGTCGACTGGAACACCCGCCTGGTCACCGGCGACGCCGTCACCGAGATCACCCGGCTCAAGACCGAGGACGCCGGCCCGATGGACATCTGCGGCGCGACGCTCGCCGCGGCGGCCATGCGGGCCGGGCTGATCGACGAGTACCTGCTGGTCACCTACCCGGTCCTGGTGGGCGGCGGCACGCCGTTCTTCACCGCGCTGGACAGCTGGGTGAAGCTGAACCTCGTGGAGACGCGGACGTTTCCCGGCGGCGTCCTGCTGACCCGATACGAGACGAGGCGATGAGCACGGGCCAGCTGCTCGGCTCGTGAGGCCGGGTTCGCCGGGCATCGAGATGCCCCGCCGGCAACGCCGGCGGGGCGATCACAGAGTCGGGGGCAGGTCCAGCCAAGGTTTGCCGGTGGCGTCGAACCCGGTGAGCTCGGCGATCTTCCCGTCGACGATGCGCAGGACCGCGATGGCGAACAGCCGGTACTCCGGGTCGTCGGGGGTGCGGAGGTACAGCACGGCGGCGGGCATGCGGTTGACCGTCGTGGTGATACCGCGCCAGTCGCCGTGGCCGGGCTGGAAGAGCCCACCGGAGACCCAGCCGTCCACCGCGTCCTTGGCCGTGACGGCCGAGGTGCCCGCCTCGGGCAGCATCACGAAGCGCAGGTCGTCGCGCAGCAGGGACATCAGCCCGTCGAGGTCGTTGCGCTCATGGGCGTCGATATATGCCTGCACCGCGCCGCGCTCGTCATGCGACAGCTCGTGGGCGGCGGGGCTCCGCCAGTCGAGGCGGCGGCCGGGCAGCTGCTCGCGCATCGTCACGCGCGCCCGCTGCAGCGCGCTGGTCACCGATGCGATGGTCAGCTCGAGGGCGTCGGCGGCCTTCGACGCCGGCCAGCCGACGACGTCGCGCAGGATGAACACCGCCCGCTGCCGCGGCGGCAGGTGCTGGACGGCGACGATGAACGCCAGCTCGATCGTCTCCCGCGCCACCACCGATTCCTGCGGGTCCTCGGGGAGCATCCGGTCGGGGTACGGCTGCAGGTACAGCACCTCGGAGCTGGAGTCCGGCAGCCCGGACGGTACGGGTGTGCGGTCGTTGCGCTTCTCCAGGAAGTCGAGGCAGACGTTCGTCGCGATCCGGTACAGCCAGGTCCGCAGCGCAGCGTGGCCCTTGAACGACTCCCGCTTGTGCCACGCTCGCAGGAACGTCTCCTGCGTCATGTCCTGGGCGTCCTCGTAGTTCGCAAGCATCCGGTAGCAGTGCACCTGCAGCTCACGCCGGTGACGCTCCGTGATGAGCGCAAACCGCGCCGGATCGCCTGAGTGAACCACCGCGATGAACGAGGCCTCGTCAGCGCCCAGCGGTCTAGCGTCGGTCATGGTCATGAATCCTTCCACCGGTGCGTGCGAGGGGACCACCAGAACCGACGACGTGGCGGAAGAATTCTGATCGGTGAAGGTTGTCCCCAGCCGCTCGGCCGAGGGCATCCTGATGCAGTTCTGTGACGCACCCCCGGCAGGATTCGAACCTGCGGCCTCCGGCCCCGCATGCCGGCGCTCTCGTCCAACTGAGCCACGAGGGTATGAGGGTGACCACCGGGAGTCGAACCCGAACCTCCAGAGCCACAATCTGGTGTGCACGGACCCGTACACCATGGTCACCGCACCCCGAGCAGGATTCGAACCTGCGGCACGCGGCTCCGTAGGCCGCTGCTCTATCCGCTGAGCTACCGGGGCTTGCTCCCGTCGCCGGGAGTTGTGCTGCGTGTCGCCGGAGAGACTTGAACTCCCGGCCTCAGAGTTATCAGCTCTGCGCTCTCACCAACTGAGCTACGGCGACCCGCGACGACGGCCGTGTGCGGCCGCGTCAAAAAATGCAGTCGGAAACCGGGGAGTCGAACCCCGCACTTCCTGGTCCCAGGCCAGGTCCGGTCACCGCGCCGGTCGTTTCCGAATGAGGAATGCACGCACCCAGAATTGGGCGCAAAAGAATTGCGCAAGAAAAAACCGCCCGGGTCCCTGTGCGGGGCGGGCGGCCGAGGTGGAGGCTGGTTTGCCTACCCTCGCCACCGGCCCGTGGGACGGATCGCCGGAATGGTATGCGGTCGGGGAGCCGGGGTGACAATCACGGGTCGCGTGTTCATCTCGGGCTCCTCCTTCGGCGACTTGTTCCGGTGCGGTTCGACATGGACAACAGTACGCGGGAAATGGGAGCCCGGCAATGGATTAAATGCGCGAGCGCGGCAATGGCCGGTCTAGCCCCGGCCCTTCATTGAGGGCTTCCCACATGGTGGGTGGATGAGGAACGGGTGCCTTCTGAGCTGGGAAGATAGGACTTGCTGAGGGTCTT
>NZ_JBEPEH010000074.1:0-33304 GCF_040300725.1 Dactylosporangium sp. NPDC000244 | reverse complement strand
GTCCTACACCCGCTCGCAGATCCTGACCCAGGCCGGCACCAGCATGCTGGCCCAGGCCAACCAGGCACCCCAGAACGTGCTGTCCCTGCTGCGCTGATCCTGCGCGGGTGGGCGGCGGGGAGCGGACAGCGGCGTCCGCTCCCCGCCGCGGTGTTTCAAGACTGTGCGCGGCGCTCGCTCGCGTGCACGAGCACCGAGCACCACATGCGGTAGGGCCGCCACGGTTCGGCGATCCGGAGCATCTCGGCGTCGGTGGGGTCGTGGCTCAGGCCGTACAACCGCCGGATCCCGGACCTGGTGAACCCCTCGGCCGGGACGGCGTCGGCGCGGCCGGCCCCGCGCAGCACGATGCCGGTGGCGAAGAAGTCGCCGATCCCCCGCAGCCGCTTCACGTCCGCGTAGGCCTCGGCGAGCGGCAGTGCCCGCAGCCGGGCGCGGTCGAGGCGCCCGTCGAGCGCGGCGTCGGCGATCCCGTGCAGGCGCGCGACCTTCTCCGCGTCCACGCCGGGCAGCTCGGCCAGGCCGCGCAGCACCTGCGGGGCCGGGAACGCGTGCACGACCCGGCCGCCGGCCTCGATCGCCGTCCCGTGCTCGCGGGCGATGCGGGCGCGGATGGCCCGCTGCTGGGTGACGCGCATCCGGTGGCCGATGACGAACGCGCAGGCCGCTTCGTACGGCGAGTGGAACAGCACCGGCCGCAGGTACGCGTGCTCGCGCTGCAGCGCGCCGATGACCGGGTCGCGCTCGCCGACCGCGGCCCAGCCCCCGCCGTCCTCGTCGAGCGAGAGCGCGGCGAGCGCCTGCTCCCAGGCCCCGGCCGGGCCGATCACCTCGCCGGTGACCGCGTCGCCGTCCTGGCGCAGCAGCACCGCGGCCGAGCCCGCCCAGCCCTCGACCGGGAACGCCATGAGGATCGAGGACGGGTCGTCCGCGGGCCGCACCCAGCCGCCGAAGAACTCCTGTTGCCGGGCCATGTCGTAGGGCCCCGTGATCCGTGTGTGCATGCCGCCGATCCTGTGGCCCGAAACACGACACGTGTTGTCATGTTTTCGGCGGTACCGTGTGATCATGCGCGGCGACCGTCTCCTCTCGCTCGTCCTGCTCCTGCAGGCGCGGCCCGGCGCGGCCGCCCCGGACCTGGCCGAGCGCCTGGGCGTCTCGGTCCGCACGGTGCTGCGCGACGTCGAGGCGCTCAGCGGCGCGGGCATCCCGGTCTACACCGAGCGCGGGCGCAACGGCGGGATCCGGCTCCTGGACACCTACCGGGCCGGCCTCGCGCACCTGAGCCGGGCCGAGGGCGCGGGCCTGGCCGTCGGGCAGGCGCGCCTCGCCGGCGACCTGGGCCTGGGCGACGCCCTCGACACCGCGCTGGAGAAGCTGACCGGGGCCGGCGGCGGGGCGCTGCGCGGCGGCCTGGCCGACGGCCGCAGCCACGTGCTCGTCGACGTCGACCCGTGGATGCGCTCCGGCGAGCCGGTCCCGCACCTGCCGGCCATCCACGAGGCACTGCTTCGGGGACGCCGGATCGAGGTGGTGTACCGCGACAGCGAGGGCGACCGCACCAGCCGCACGGTCGACCCGGCGGGCCTGGTGGCCAAGGCCGGCGTCTGGTACCTGGTGACCGCCGAGCCCGCCCTGCTGCGCGTCGCCCGCGTCGAGTCCTGCACCGTCCGGCCCGAACCGGCCGCCCGCCCCGACGGCTTCGACCTGCCCGCGACGTGGGCCGCGCTGCGCACGGGCGTCGAGTCCCGCCCGCGGGACCTGCACGTCGTCGCCGAGGCGCACCCGGCCGCGGCCGCCCTCGCGCGCCGGGTGCTGGCCCGGCACCTGACCGGCGGGTCCGGCACGCGCCTGGAGCTGTCGTTCCACGGGGTCGAGCACGCGGTCGGCAGCCTGCTCGGGCTGGGCGCCCGGGTGGAGGTGCACTCGCCGGCACCGGTCCGCGCGGCGCTGCGCGAGGCGGCCCTGGCCGTCGCGGCCCTGTATTCCTGACAGGATTCCTTACAGGACGAGAACGCCCATTGTGCCCGCGGCGGCGGTGGCGCAGGCTGAGCGCATGCGCTGGGTCTTCGTCGTCGTGGGCGTGCTCGCACTGCTGGCCGGGATCGTGTGGACGCTGCAGGGGCTCGACGTGCTGGGCGGCAGCTCCATGAGCGGCTCGACACGGTGGGCGGTGATCGGCCCGATCGTCGCGGTGGTGGGCCTGGTGCTGCTCCTGCGCGGCGCCCGCCGCCGGTAGTCAGCCGGTGCCGCGCGGGCTCAGCCCCGCGGCGCGGTACACCGCGTCGATCACCGTCATCGTGCGCACCGAGTCCTCGGGCGGGGTGAGGTTCGGGCCGCCCTCGAGGACCGCCGCCGCGAACGCGCGCAGCTGGTGCGCGTAGGTCGCGTCGCCGGGGACCTGTTCGCGGGTCGTGCGGCCGGCCCGGGTGATCGTGAGACGGTGGTACGCGTTAGCGGGTGGTACCGATAATGCAGCGCCTCCATCACCACGAGCCCCGACCTCGCGGCGGCGTCGGCGACCGCGCGGGCCTCGGCGGCGTTCGCGGTCAGCGGCTTCTCGCACAGCACGTGCTTGCCGGCGGCGAGCGCGGCGAGCGTCCACTCGTGGTGCCGGCCGTTCGGCAGCGGAATGTAGACGGCGTCGAGGCCGGGGTCGGCGACGAGCTCGGCGTAGCCGGCGTGCACGGTGCCGATGCGGTGCCGCGCCGCGAACGCCTCGGCGCGGGCCCGGTCGCGGGCGGCGACGGCGGCGACCTTCACCAGGGGCATCTCGCGGGCCGGCCGCACCAGCGCGCTGGGCGCGATGCGGGCCGCGCCGAGGATGCCGATGCGCAGCAGCCGGCTCACGGCCGCTGCTCGACCAGGCCCACGAGGTTGCCCTCGCTGTCCTCCACGAACGCCTGCCACTCCACGGCGCCGGCCGGGCCGAGGGTGTCGTCGGCGTGGGTGAAGATGACGTGCGGCTCGGAGCGGACGACGGTGCCGGCGGCGCGCAGCCGCGCCACGGTGCCCTCGATGTCGTCGACGGCGAGGTAGAGCAGGGCCGCGGGGGCGTCGCGGTCGAGCAGCAGCCGCGGGCCGCCCAGGTCGAAGAAGACCAGCCCGGGCGGGTCGAACGCGGCGACCGGCCCGGCGCCGAGCAGTTCGGCGTACCACCGGGTGGCCCGCCCGAGGTCCTCGGCCCGCTGTGCGATCTGCACCAGCCTCATGCGCGCAGTATCACACGGCCTGGTTCCGGACGGCTCCCGGCGAAACGTCAGGCTCCGGCGCGGGCCTCCAGGGCCGCGAGCACGTCGGCGCTCACGGCCTCGACCGAGCGGGTCGCGTCGACGTCGAGCAGGATGCCGCGCCGCGCGTAGAAGGTCAGGACCGGCGCCGTGACCTCGCGGTAGAGCTTGAGGCGCTGGCGGATCACGGGCTCGGTGTCGTCGGCGCGGTGCTCGACGACGGCCCGCTTCAGCAGGCGGCGCATCAGCTCGTCGTCGTCCGCGCGCAGGTGCAGGGCGACGTCGGCGGTCATGCCGAGGGAGCGGGCCACGCGGTACGCCGCCAGCGCCTGCGCCATCGTGCGCGGGATGCCGTCGAGGACGTAGCCGCCGCCCGCCGCCCGGGCCTCCTCGAGACCCTGGCGCAGCAGGTCGCCGATGGCGACACGTTGGATGTGGAAGTGCTCCGCGATCACGGCACCCTGCGTGCCTTTGCCCGCGCCCGGCGGCGCCACCATCAACACCCGCACGCGCCGACCCTAACCCACGTCAGCGCTCGGGGCGATGCGGCGACGCCGCGCTGCGCGCCGCGCGCCGGTGCGCGACGGGCCGGCGCCGGTACGACGCGGGGATCCCCAACATGGGTAGCTTCACCCATGCGAGGGCCCCGCGGCGCGCCCTAGCGTTCCCGGCATGTCCTACCTCGCCGAACCGCCCGAGTCCGACCCGGACGTCGAGCTGCTCTTCGCCGCCGACCGGCACCGCCTCGGCTACGTGGCCAACTACACCCGCGCCCTCGCGTGGCGCCCGGCCGCCGTCGCCGCGTGGGCCGCGCTCAACGGGGCGATCAAGTCCACGATGGACCTGCGCCGCTACGAGCTGGCCACCCTTGCCGCGGCCCGGCGGCTCGGCTCGCGGTACTGCAGCCTCGCCCACGGCGCCTTCCTGCGCGAGCACTTCTACGACGCCGAGACGGTGACCCGGATCGCCGGCGACCGCGCCGCCGCGGGCCTGTCGCCGGCCGACGCCGCGGTGATGGACTTCGCCGAGCGGGTCGCGGCCGACCCGAACGGCATCACCGCCGAGGAGGTCGAGGTGCTGCGCGGACACGGCCTCAGCGACCCGGAGATCCTCGACGTGGCCCTGACCGCGGCCGCGCGCTGCTTCTTCAGCACCGTGATCGCGGCGGTCGGGGCGCGCCCGGATCCGGCCTACGAGACCGCGCTGGAGCCCGAGCTGCGGCGGGCCCTGACGGGGTCTTTAGATTGATGGGGTGCATCTCATCGGTCGCGATCGCGAACTGGCCCTGCTGAACCAGGCCTGGCAGGCCGCCGGGGCCCGGCCCGGGGTGGTCCTCGTCGAGGGCGCCGCGGGCATCGGCAAGTCCGCGCTCGTGACCGCGTTCACCGCGACCGCCGGTGCGACCGTCCTGGTCGGCGAGGCCCCCACGCTCGGTGGCGACGCCCAGCCCTACGCGCCGTTGCTGGCCGCGCTCGGCGACTTCGAGCCGTCGAGGGCGGCCGCCCTGGCGCGGATCGAGGCGGCCGCGCCGGTGGTGCTCGTGCTCGAGGACCTCGACCGCGCCGACCAGGCCAGCCGGGAGCTGCTGGCCTACCTCGAGGCGGCGCTGAGCCGGCCCGGGGTGCTGGTGATCGCCACGTACGGCGGCCCCGCCGACGACGTGCCCGGCGCCGAGCGCATCCCGCTCGGCCCGCTCGGCGACGAGGACGCCGCGGAGCTGCTGGGCCACCCCAGCCCCGACGCCGACCCCGACCGAGTCCGGCGGGCCGCCGGCAACCCGCTGCGGCTGCTGGCCGAGCCGCTGCTGGACCCGTTCCGCGCGCTGCCGCCGGAGAGCCGCGCCGCCGTCCGGGTCGCCGCCGTCCTCGGCCGCGCCGCCGACCCGGCCCTGTTGCAGCGGATCGTCGGCGCGCCCGGCGAGCGCCTGCGCCCCGCCGTCGAGGCCGGGCTGCTCGTGGGCGAGTACCGGTTCCGGCACGAGCTCATCCGCGAGGCCGTGTACGAGGACCTGCGCCCGGCCGAGCGCGCCCGGCTGCACCGTCTCGCCGCCGACGCGATCACGGCCTCGCTCGGCTTCCGCCCGGCCGACGCCGCGCTCGTCGAGCTCGCCGAGCACTGGCACGCGGCCGGCGACGTGGACCGGGCCTTCGACGCCGCCTGGCGCGCCGCGGCCGTCGCCCGCACCGCGCACGCGGGCCGGCTGCGCATGCTCGAACGGGTCGCGGCCACCTGGGGCCAGGTCTTCGACCCCGAGTTCCGCACCCGCACCGACCGCGTGGCCGTGCTCATGGCCGCCGCCGTCGCCGCCCTGCACGCGGCCGCCCTGCACCCCGGTGCCCTCGACCGCGGGCTCGCGCTGACCGCCGAGGCGCTCGCCGGCACCCGCGACCCGGCCCGCATCGCGCCGCTGCTCGAGACGCGCAGCCACCTGCTGGAGCGCGGCGGCGCCGACGGCATCGAGGACCTTCGCGCCGCCCTGGCCCAGCAGCCCCGCAACCACCGCATCCGGGCCACGCTCGCGAGCCGGCTGGAGGCGCTGGGCCGCTCCCCCGAGGCCCACGCCCTCGCCGAGGACGCCGCGCGCGACCGGGACCCGGCCGTGCGCGCCCTCGCCCTCGTCACCCTCGCGGCCGAGGCGAGCGACCCCGGCCCGGGCGCCGACCCGGGGACCAGCGGCTCCCGCATCGCGGTGAGCCGGGCCCGGGAGGCGATCGGGCTCGCCCGCGAGGCCGGCGACGACGACACCGAGCTGCTCGGCCGGGTCGTGGAGGCGAGCGCGCTCGAGGCCGCCGGCGAGTCCCGGGCCGCCGCCGAGGCGGCCGAGGCCGGGCTGGCGACCGCCCGGCGCACGGGATCCCGGCCGCTGCGCGGGGCCATGCTCGCCGCCGCGCTCACGGCGTCACTCACCTCGCTCGGCGAGTGGCCGCGGGCCCGCGCGGTCGCCGAGTCGGCCCTCGCCTCGTCGCCGCCGCTGTTGTACCGCGCGGTGCTCACCATCGCCGCCGGCCGCCTCGACGCGCTCGAGGGGGACCGCGAGCACGCCGAGGACGCCGCGCGCACCGCCGAGGAGCTGCTGGGCGAGCGCTACACGGGCCGGCAGTTCCTGATCCCGCTGTGGGAGCTGCGCACCCTGCTCGGCCATGACGCGCCGCTGGACGACCGGCAGATCCCCGCCCACCCCGCGCTGGCCTGGTCCCTGCTGCTCGCCCAGCCCGAGCCGGACCGCCGCTACGCCCAGCGGCTGCCGGTCAACGGGCCGGCCCAGCGGGCCGCGAGCCTGACCGTCGCCCGCCGGTGGGACGAGGCGATCGCCGCCTGGCGGGCCGCCGGCCAGCCGTATCGGGTCGCGCAGACCCTGGTGCGGGCCGGGCGCGCCGCGCGCGACAAGTCCACCGCGGTCGCCTGGGCCCGCGAGGCCGGCGCGATCGCGCACCGGCTCGGCGCCCGGCCCCTCGCCGAGCAGGCCGCGGCGCTGCAGAAGAGCGGCCGGCTGGAGCCCGGCGCCGCCCGGCTCACCGACCGCGAGCTGGAGGTGCTGCGGCTCATGGCCGGGGGCCGGACGAACCGGCAGATCGCCGAGGCGCTGTCCATCGCCGTCAAGACGGCGGGCGTGCACGTCACGAACATCCTGTCGAAGCTCGGCGTGAACTCCCGCACCGACGCCGCGACCGTCGCGCGCCGCCGCGGGCTGCTCGGCTCCCAGCCGTAGCGAACCTCTTGCCGAAAACGTTTTCGGCGCTCACAGTGTACTCCAGCGCATCGACAGACGGCGATCCCGCTGCGTGCGTCCGGGCCCCGCCATGCCCGTCACCACCCCACGCCGCGCCGCGGTCGCGCGCGCCGGTGCCGGCCGGGTGAGCACTGGAGGTACACCTGATGCGTTGGCAATGGACGGCAACCCTGGCCGCCGTGACCACCCTGACCACCGCGCTCGTCGCGGCCCCGGCGGCGAGCGCCGCCGACTCCGGGCGGCTGGCCCGGCCCGCGGCGGACGGCGGCGGCAGCGCCCCGATCCGCGGCACGGTCCCCGGCCAGACCGGCGCCGCGGCCCGCGCGGCCGGCGGCGCGGCCCTCGAGCACTTCGCGCAAGCCCGGCAGCAGCGGCGCGACTCGGCGCAGGCGCTGGCCGCGCAGCTGCACACCGACTGGGGCGTCAACCTGCCGAGCGCGACGACGCAGGGCATCCACGCGACGCAGAGCGTGCTGGACTCCGCGCCGACGACCACCTCGGGCGGCGACTACGTCTACGCCCCGACCGCACTGCCCGGCGGCAACGCCTGCATCGAGCTGACCACCGCGTACACGCCCAGCGGCCCCGACCTGTGGGCGTGGGACTGGTGCGGCGGCCGCGACGGGGTCGGCAAGCTCACCCCGATGGACGCGACCTTCCTGAACACGTACACGACCACGGTCAACGGCCGGCGCGCCTACAGCATGGACGAGCACAAGACGTCGACGACGAGCAATACCTGGACGGTGTACCTCTACAACTACGTCACCCACGCCTGGGACACGTACTTCACCAGCTCCGGGACCTTCGACCTGCCGCAGTTCAACTTCGGCTGGAACATGTTCGAGATCTACACGTCGGTCGACCCGGCCACCGGGGCCGGCTACTACTGCCGGACCTTCGCCGGCCGCGGCTTCGAGAGCAGCGGCGTGCAGGTCTCCGTGAACGGCGCCTGGGTCGCGGCCACGGCGTCGAACACCTCGACCACCCACCGCACCATCCCGTCCGGCAGCGCGTACGACTGCCCGGCCCTGTCGTTCTCGATGGTCAGCGCCAACGACCACTGGCTCGCGCAGATCGGCGGCGCCCAGCCCTCCGGCGGCTCGTACGAGGCCGAGTCGCCCGCGAACACCCTCACCGGCCAGGCCGCGGTGCGCTCCTCGGCCGGGGCCTCGGGCGGTGCGCTCGTCGGCTACGTCGGCAACGGCTCGGCGAACGCGCTGCGGCTCAACAACGTCACCGCGTCCGCCGCCGGCAGCCGGACCGTGCGCGTCTACTACGCCGCCGGCTCGGCGCGCTCGGTGACGCTGACCGTCAACGGCACGACGGGCCCGACGGTGAGCACGCCGTCCACGGGCGGCTGGGACACGGTCGGCTCCGTCACCGCCACGGTGACCCTGAACGCCGGGGCCAACACGATCCAGCTCGGCAACACCACCGGCTGGGCGCCCGACATCGACCGGATCGTCGTGTCCTGATCGAGTACCGCTCAGCAGACCTTGGTCAAGGCCGCCTGCACGTTGTCGGCGGCCTTGGCCCAGGTTGTTCCGCGCTTGACCCCCGCGCCGTTGCGGCGCGGCGCTAGTCTGCGGCCATGTTCGTCCGCGAACGTCAGACGACGGCGGTCGGCTCGGCCGCGCTGATCCTGCTGGTGCTGCTCACCCCGGTCGTGGCGCTGGGCCTGGTGCTCACCGGCGTGCGCTACGTGATGCACCTGAGCGCCGTGCACGAGGTGAGCGACGGCATCTGCGGCACCGAGCCGGGCAAGACCCTGGTCGGCCCGCTCTCCCCCTACGGCCGGATCAGCCGGTGCGAGGTGCTCGACCACGGCGCCGACGCGTGGGGCGACCGGGACGGCAGCGTGAGCGTCCTGCTCACCACGGACCAGGGCCTGGTGGCGCTGCGCATCGACTACGCGGACCTGGGCGGCGCCCGCTGGTATCGCTCCGAGGGCCACGAGCTCGAGGCGGCCGACGCCCCGGACGTGCACGGCGCGACGCAACGCCGCCTGGCCGAGGACATCCGGTCCCGGGGCGGCGTGCGGGCCACGCCCTGGACCCTGAGCGCCGGCGACGGCTGAGCCGCCCGGGCGCACCGGGCCGGGGACCGGCGCCGCAGCGCCGGCCCCCGGTGCGATCTCAGCCGGTGAAGGTGGCCGTGATCTGGGTGAACTGCCAGTTGTTCTGCGAGATGCCGCTGCAGTTCGACACCACGCCGCCACCCGGGCAGGGCCGGTCGCGGTTGACCGACCAGAACGCCAGGCGGGCGAGGTGGTTGTTCTGGGCGTAGTCGCGGATCTGCTGCCACTGCGCCGGCGAGGTGTTCTCCTGCTGGTCGGACAGGCCGTTCATGCCGGAGATGCCCATGTGCTTGTAGGCCGTGGCGTCGTCCCACCCGAAGGCGGACTTGAGCATGGTCTTGAGGCCCTCGGAGGCGCTCACCGTGCTCTGGTACATGTTCGCGCCGCCGCCGAAGTCGAACGGCATGATGGTGAACACGTCGATGTTGGCGCCCGTCGACGCGGCGCGGCTGATGAGCTGCTGCGCGTAGTAGCCGGGGCCGGTGGTCGCCGTGCCGAAGGTGACGATCGTCTTGATCGACGGGTTGTTCTGCTTGACGATCTTGAGCGCGTCGACGATCCGGTTGCGGACCGTGTCGTTCTCGAACTCGTCGGTGTTCTCGATGTCGATGTCGATCGCCTTGAGGCCGTAGGCGTTGATCACCGTCTGGTAGGCGCCGGCCAGGGCCTGCGGGGTGGAGCAGTTCGGGCCGAGCTTGTTGCCCTGCCAGCCGCCGAACGAGGGGACGACGTCGCCGCCGCCGGCGCGGATCTGGTTGATCGCGGTCTGGTCCACGCCGCCGGTGAGCGGCCGGCTGCCGTCCCAGGCCGGGTTGCAGCCACCGCTGGACAGGACGAACGCCATCGTGAACCACTTGATGCCGGTCGCCGACTGCACGGTCTGCGGGTTCGGCGGGTCGCCCCAGCCCATGTACAGGTACGGCGCCGCGGTGCCGCCGCCGGTCGTGGTGCCGCCGGTCGTGGTGCCGGTGACGCTGTTCGACGCCCCGGACTCACCCTGGGCGTTGTACGCCTTGACCGTGTAGGTGTGCGTGGAGCCCGCGGTCAGGCCGGAGACCGTGGTGCTGGTCCCGGTGACCGTGGCCTTCACCGTGGTGCCCTCGTAGACGCGGTACCCGGTCACGGTGCCGGTGGAGGCGTTCCACGCGAGCGCGAGGCTGGTGTTGGTCGTGGCGGTGATCCGCAGGTTGCCCGGGGCGGACGGCACGCCCGACGGCGTGGTGGGCGGGGGTGTGGTCGGGCCGCCGCCACAGGTGCCGAGGTCCTTCCACAGCGACGGCGTGGCCGCGGGGTTCCAGCCGGTGCCCGGGTAGGCGGTGTGCGTCTGCAGGGCCTGGTACGTGTGGCCCTGGTACGTGACCTGGGTGCCGACGGTGTACGTGTTGCCCTCGGCCCAGTTGGGGGCGGTACACGCGGCGAGGGCCACGGTGCTGGCGGCCTCCGCCTGGAGCATGGGCACGAGGAAGAGGGTCGCCGCGATGGTCAGTGCCGCGCCCCCTGCCAGGGCCAATCTACGACGTCGAGTTCTCAATGGAGCTCCTCACCATCGATGGATCGATGGTGAGGAACGCTAGCAGTTAACATTATTAAATGTAAGAGTCGGAAACCTTAGCCCTGCGGTAAGCCGCAGATGCCGTGTCCCGGCGGCGCCGCGCCCTCCTCGCACGCGCGAACGCCTCGATGCGGTCGAGGTCCCGGGGCCGCAGACCGCGGCGAGGGTGCGGCCGGATCAGCAGGCCGGCGCCGCCCCCGGTCAGCTCGTCGAACACCGCCCCCGCGCGGGGCACCGCGGTGTCGTCCGTCCAGACGAGCCGCCGCCCGCCGGCGACGACCCGCCGGGCCGCGGCCAGCTTCACGGCATCGGTGTCGTCCACGCCGTCCAGCGCGCCGGCGCCGAGCGCCCGCCCGAACGCCGGCAACCCGAACAGCCGCTCCAGCGCATCGGCGTCCGCGCACCACGTCGTGCACCACCGCACCTCGACCAGACCCTCGCCGTGCAGCCGGCGAACCCGGTCGATGAGCCCGGGCGCCCAGCGCATCGGCCAGTCGACGCCCTCGGAACGCGCGGTCCCACGGGACAGCCGTGCACCCCAGGCCGGACGGCGCGTGTTGATCACCCCGTCGACGTCGAGCAGCCACACCGGCACCCGGCGCACCGGACCTCCCGTCACCCGCCGTGCCACTGCCGCCAGAGCCGGGCGTACGGCCCGTCGTGCGCGATCAGCTCGTCGTGGGTGCCCACCTCGATGATCCGGCCGGCGTCCATGACCGCGATCCGGTCCGCGTCGTGGGCCGTCTGCAGGCGGTGGGCGATGGCGATCACCGTGCGATTGTGCAGCACCGCGGCCAGCGCTCGCTCCGCCGCCCGGGCCGCGCGCGGGTCGAGCAGCGCGGTCGCCTCGTCCAGGATCACCGTGTGCGGGTCGGCGAGCAGCACCCGCGCGAGCGCCAGCTGCTGCGCCTGGGCACCGGTCGGCGGGTGCTCGCCGAGGTCGGCGTCCAGGTCGTCGGCCCAGTCCGCGCCGACCGTGCGCAGCGCCGCGGCCAGGCGCTCGTCCGGCGCCGGCACGATCAGGTTGTCCCGGACCGTCTCGCGGAAGACGTGGTGCTCCTGCGTCACCAGGACCACCTGCCGGCGCAGCAGATCCGGGGGCAGCTCGGCCACCGCGGCCCCGCCGACGGTGAGCGTGCCGGTGCGGGGACGGTCCACGCCGGCCAGCAGCCGGCCCAGGGTGGACTTGCCGGCCCCGGAGAGCCCGACGATCGCCAGCCGCTCGCCGGGCTGGACCGTGAGATCCACGTCGTGCAGCACGTCCGGGCCGCCGGGGTACGCGTAGCTGACGCCGCGCACCTCGATCCGGTCGCCGTCCGGGGCCGCCGCGGCCGTCGCCGGCTCGGCGGGCACGGCGGCCAGCCCCTCGACCCGGGCGAACGACGCGCCGCTGCTCTGCAGCTGCTCCAGCCAGATCAGGATGGTGTCCATCGGCCCGATCAGCTGGCGCAGGTACAGGGTGGCCGCGACGACCGTACCGAGCGTGACGCGGCCGTCGCGCTGCAGCAGGCCGCCGATGAGGAGCACCAGGACGACCGGGATGTTGTAGGAGCCCTCGGCGGCCGGGAAGTACACCGAGCGCAGCCGCAGGGTCGACAACCGGCTGCGCCTGGTCCGGGCGATCGCGGCCCGGCCCACCGCCAGCCGGGACCGGTGCAGGCGGAAGGCCTCGATGGTGCGGGCGCCGGCGGTGGTCGCGGCCAGTTCCTCCGCCAGCTCCGAGTTCGCGGCCCCCTCCTCCAGGTATGCCCCGCGGGCCCGGCGCAGGTACCACCGGCCGGTGACCACGATGCCGGACAGCCCGAGCAGGCCGGCCACACCGAGCAGCGGGTCGAGCACGAGCACCGCCGCGACCAGGAACAGCGCCTGCACGCCGGCCACGAACACGCCCGGCAGCACGTCGCGCAGCGTGCCGGCGACCGCGTCCACGTCGGTCGTGCCGCGGGCGGCCAGGTCGCCGGGCGGCACCCGCTCGATCACCGAGGCGGGCAGGTGCAGCGCGCGGCTCAGGAAGCCGACCCGGATGCGGGCCGCGGTGCGCTCGCCGAAGCGGTACCCGAGCAGCAGCGCCGTCCGCGCGAGCACCGTCTGGGCCAGGGCGCACAGCACGACGGCGCCGGCCAGCAGGTCGATCCGGGCCGTGGCGCGCGGCCCGGTGACCGCGTCGATGATCCGGCCCAGCAGGTACGGCGCGCCCAGGGCGGCCACCGCCGCCAGCACGTTGAGCAGGAGGATACCGGCGGCGGCCCACCTGTCGGCGGCGATCAGCCGCCCGGCGGCCCGGGCGACCTGGCGGCCGTCCGCGATCGGCAGCGCCGGGGTGCTCACGACGCCTCCGGTGCCGCGGCGAAGGTCCGGTTCACCAGGTCGCGGTACCCGGGTTCGCGCTCCAGCAGCTCGCGGTGCGTGCCGGAGGCGGCCACGCGGCCGTCGACGAGGTAGTGCACGACGTCGGCCCGGTCCAGCAGCACCGGCGACGTGGTGGACAGCAGGGTGCCCCGCCCGGCGCGGGCCGCGGCCAGCCGCTCGGCGACCGCCGCCTCGGTGTGCGCGTCCACCGCCGAGGTGGGGTCGGTCGCGAGCAACATCTCCGGGTCGGCGGCGAGCGCCCGGGCCAGCCGGACCCGCTGCCGCTGGCCGCCGGAGAGGTTGCGGCCGTCACGCTCGACGCGGTGGTCCAGCCCGGCGACGTCGGTCGCCACCGCCGCGCCGATCGCCCGGCGGATCGCGTCGTCGCCGGCCCCGGTGCAGCCCGCGACCACGTCGCGCAGCGTCCCGGCGAAGAGGTCGGCGTCGTGGTCGGCGACCAGGATCCGCTCGCGTACCGCCGGCTTCGCGACCTCGGCGATGCGGTAGGAGCCCCAGGAGGCGGCGGTCGGCGCGTACCGGCCGAGCCGGTCGATGATCGCGGCCGCGTCGTGCGGACGGGCCGAGGCCAGCATGGTCAGCCGGCCCGGCTCGGCGACCACACCGGACTCGGGGTCGTGCAGGAGCGCCGGGCCGCTCGGGGCGGTGCCGCCGCCCGGCTCCTCGACGGGCAGCCGGAGGAACGTGATGATCCGCCGGGCGGCGATCACCCCGCGGCTGACGTCGCCCGCGCTGAAGATCAGCATCCAGGTGGGCACGACGAGGATCGCCACGTACCCGTAGACCGCGACCAGCTCGCCGACGGTGAGCTCGCCGCGGACCGTCAGCCGCGCCGCCAGCCAGGTCACCGCGGCCAGGAAGATCGTCGGAAGGCCGTCGCCCAGCGCGGAGATCCAGCTCAGCGCGCCGCCCATCCGGTACCCCTCGGCCCGCACGGCCTCGGACTGCGCGGCGTACCGGCGCAGGTGGGCGTCCTTGCCGCCGAGCCCGTTGAGGATGCGCAGGCCGCCGAGCACGTCGACGAGCCGCGTGGCCAGCCGGCCCTGCCGCTCGCGGTACTCGCCGCCGGCGGTGTTGAGCCGCCGCAGCAGCGGCCCGAGCACCAGCGCGAGCACCGCCACCCCGGCCGCCACCACCAGGGCGATCATCCCGGACACCCGCACGAGCAGGGTCATCACGACCGCGTAGGCGACGACCGCGCCCACGCCCGGCCCGGTCACGGTCAGCGCCCGCGCGACCAGCCACACGTCCCCGATGCCGATGGTGACCACCTCGCCCGCGGTGATCCGGCGGGGCAGCGCGGCCCCGAGCTCCACCCCGTGCGCCATGACCGCGTCCGCCGTGCGCAGCGCACCGTCCAGCCGGATGTTGGTCATGGTCCGGTGGCGCAGGATGCCGAGCACCGCGTTCGCCACCCCGACCGCGAAGATGGCGCCGGCCCAGACGAGCAGCGGGCCGGCCTGCCGCGGGCGCAGGCCACGGTCGACCGCCTGGGAGAGCAGGTACGGCGTGATCGCCAGGCTGAGCATCCACAGCGAGCTCCATAGCGCGCCCAGCGCGATCCGCGGTTTCTGCCGCCATGCCAGCCACCCCAGATACCGTCCCGGCCCCCGTGTCCACATCCGTTCATCATCGCCGATGCATCGCCCCGGGCGGGGGGTCGGCGAGGCCCCCGCCCGGGCCCGAGTTCACATCTTGGCGAGCCGGGCCAGGTCGAGGGACGCGATGAAGTTCTCCACGTCCTTGCCCGTGAACTGCTCGAAGCCGACCCACACGTCGACGAGCACCGTCACGCGGCCGGCCACGACGACGCGTGCCGGGTACGCCGGGTCGTCGTCGAGGGTGGCCGACGGGTAGCCCTTGATCTTGCCGGTCGGCGGGCGGGTGCACTGCCCGAACGACTGCCGGTTGGCCTGTACCACGGGGATGCGGCAGTCGATGAGCTTGACCGAGAGGTAGCCCTTCTTGCTCGTGTCGATGTAGTTGACGAACTCGTTGCCTTCCTGGTTCGGCAGGGGCTCCTGCCAGGAGCCGCCCGCCTGGGCCCCCTTGGGTGCCGGCATGGCGAAGGCGAAGGCCTGCAGGTCGGCGCCCTTCACGATGTCCACCGGCGGGGTGGCGCCGGGGGCCGAGTCGGCCGGGGCGGCGGAGGACGGTGCCCCGGCCGGGGCGGCCGGGGCGGCGGTCTTGGGCTCGTCGGAGCCGGAGCAACCGGCGAGGAACGCGGACGCCGCGAGGACGGTGGCCAGCGTGCGGTACGGACGGAACATGAACGGTCTCCTGATCTCTGCCCAGCTGTCAGAGATCAGGAGTGACATTCCGTTCCATGCCGGGGGTGTTATGCCGACGGGGCCAGGTGGGCGTACGCGTCCGTGGTGAAGAACGACGGCAGGTGCTCCTCGAGCGCCGTGCGCTCCACGATCCCGGCCGCGGCCAGGGCGCGTTCGAGCTGCGCCCCGGAGCGTCCCTCGCTGAGCGCGGCCAGCTCCTCGGCGAGCAGCGCCCGCACCGTCTCCTCGGTCACCGTGCCGCCGCCGGCCAGCGGGGTGTGGTGATGCAGCCACTGCCACACCTGGCAGCGGGCGATCTCCGCGGTGGCGGCGTCCTCCATGAGGTTCGACAGCGCCACCGCGCCCGTGCCGCCGAGCCAGGCGTCGATGTACCGCAGCGCCACCGAGATGTTCGCGCGCAGCCCGGCCGCCGTGACCTGGCCCGGTGTCTTGTCGACGGCGAGCAGGTCGGTGGCGGTGACGTCGACGTCCTCGCGGAGCACCGAGAGCTGGTTGGGCTGGTCGAAGGCCGCGCGGCACACGTCCACGAGGCCCGGGTGGGCCACCCAGGAGCCGTCGAAGCCGTCGCCCGCCTCGCGCTGCTTGTCGGCCCGCACCTTCGCGGTCGCGGTCTCGTTGACCGCGGCGTCGCGGCTCGGGATGAACGCGGCCATGCCGCCGATGGCGTGGGCGCCGCGCCGGTGGCAGGTGCGCACGAGCAGCTCGGTGTACGCCCGCATGAACGGCACCGTCATCGTGACCTCGGCGCGGTCGGGCAGGACGAAGTCCGACCACTGGCCGAAGTTCTTGATGATGCTGAAGATGTAGTCCCACCGGCCCGCGTTCAGCCCGGCCGAGTGCTCGCGCAGCTCGTACAGGATCTCGTCCATCTCGAACGCGGCGGTGATGGTCTCGATGAGCGTCGTCGCGCGGATGGTGCCGCGGGGCAGGCCGAGGTACTCCTGCGCGAACACGAACACGTCGTTCCAGAGCCGCGCCTCGCGATGGTCCTCGAGCTTGGGCAGGTAGAAGTACGGCCCCGAACCGGCGTCCAGCTGGCGCCAGGCGCAGTGGTACAGGTACAACCCGAAATCCACGAGGCTGGCGGAGATCGGGCGGCCGTCGACGACGATCCACTTCTCGACCAGATGCCAGCCGCGGGGCCGCACCACGATGGTGGCGACCTCGTCGCCGAGCGCGTACCGCTTGCCGCGCTCGTCGGTGAAGTCGAGGTTGCGGTCCAGCGCGTCCATGAGGTTGAGCTGCCCGCCGATGACGTTGTCCCAGGTCGGCGCGGTCGCGTCCTCGAAGTCGGCCAGCCACACCTTGGCCCCGGAGTTGAGCGCGTTGACCGTCATCTTGCGCTCGGGCGGCCCGGTGATCTCGACCCGGCGGTCCTCGAGCCCGGGGGCCGGCGGCGCGACCCGCCACGTGTCGTCCTGCCGGATGCGCGCGGTGTCGGGCCGGAAGTCCGGCAGCTGACCGGCGGCCCAGCGGGCGCGACGGGCGCGGCGGGTGTCCAGCAGCGCGACCCGGCGGGCTGCGAAGCGGTCGTCGAGGGCGACGAGGAACTCCAGCGCACCCGGCGTGAGGACCTCGTCATAGCGATCGGCGAGGACGCCATTGATCTTGTACCTCATGCGAACTGCTCCTGTTCCGTCGACCCGTGCAGCGCGGTGGTCTCGCCGTTGGGGTTGAGCACGGTGCTGATCAGGTCGAAGTAGCCCGTGCCCACCTCGCGCTGGTGCTTGACCGCCGTGTAGCCGTGCGCCTCGGCGGCGAACTCGCGCTCCTGCAGCGCCACGTAGGCCGTCATGCCCTCGTTGGCGTACCCCCGCGCCAGGTCGAACATCGAGTAGTTCAGGGCGTGGAAGCCCGCGAGGGTGATGAACTGGAACTTGTACCCCATGTGGCCGAGCTCGCGCTGGAACTTCGCGATCGTGGCGTCGTCGAGGTGCTTGCGCCAGTTGAACGACGGCGAGCAGTTGTAGGCCAGCATCTGCTCCGGGTGCTCGCGCTTGACGGCCTCGGCGAAGCGCCGCGCGACCTCGAGGTCCGGGGTGCTGGTCTCCATCCAGAGCAGGTCGCTGTACGGCGCGTAGGCGATCCCTCGCGCGATGCACGCGTCCACGCCGTTGCGGCACCGGTAGAAGCCCTCGGCGGTCCGCTCGCCGGTGACGAACGGCTGGTCGCGCTCGTCGATGTCGGTGGTGAGCAGCGTCGCGGCCTGCGCGTCGGTGCGCGCCACGATCAGGCTCGGCACCCCGGCGACGTCGGCGGCCAGCCGCGCGGCCTGCAGGGTGCGGATGTGCTGCCCGGTCGGGATGAGCACCTTGCCGCCGAGGTGGCCGCACTTCTTCTCGGACGCGAGCTGGTCCTCCCAGTGCACGCCGGCCGCGCCCGCGACGATCATGCCGGTCATCAGCTCGTACGCGTTGAGCACCCCGCCGAACCCGGCCTCCGCGTCCGCGACGATCGGGGCGAGCCACTCGGTGTCCGCATCACCCTCGGCGGTGGTGATCTGGGCGGCGCGCAGCAGCGCGTTGTTGATCCGCCGCACGACCGCCGGGACCGAGTTGGCCGGGTAGAGGCTCTGGTCCGGGTAGGTGTGCCCGGAGAGGTTGGCGTCGGCCGCGACCTGCCAGCCCGAGAGGTAGATGGCCTTGAGACCGGCCCGGACCATCTGCACGGCCTGGTTGCCGGTGAGCGCGCCGAGGGCGTGGATGTAGTCCTCGTCGTGCAGCAGCCGCCAGAGCCGCTCGGAGCCGCGTCTGGCGAGGGTGTGCTCCTCCTGAATCGCGCCCCGCAGCCGCACCACGTCCGCCGCGTCGTAGTCGCGCCGCACGCCCTGCCAGCGGGGGTCGGTGTTCCATTCCTGTCGCAACCGCTCAACGGCGTCACTCATGATTCGCTCCCTTGCATGACCGCTGTTTCGTGCCTCTCCGCCCACGGTCACACGGGGTGAACGGGCCGGTCGAGGGGCGGAAAAAGCCAAGTCTTGCCAAGTTTCCGGGCGACTTTGCCAAGTTGCGAAAACACAATTTGACATTGGTGCTATTTGTTGAGGATGGCAAAGGTGTTCGCGGGCGCGCGACTGCGGCGGCTGCGTGAGGAGCACGGGCTGAGCCAGACCGACCTCGCCCGGCACCTGGCCATCTCGCCGAGCTATCTCAACCAGATCGAGCACGACGTGCGGCCGCTGACCGCTCCGGTGCTCATCCGCGCCACCGAGCTCTTCGGCGTCGACCCGGCCGTGTTCGCGCCGCACGACACCCCGCAGCTCGTGGCGGGCCTGCGCGAGGCGCTCGCCGGCACCGGGAGCATCGCCGACCTCAGCGAGCTGGCCACTCGCCTGCCGGAGCTGGCCGAGTCGATCATCGACCTGCATCGGCGGTACCGCCAGGTCTCCGACCAGCTCACGGAGCTCGTCGGCGACCGGGGACCGCTCGGGCGCAGCCCGCACGACCAGGTGACCGAGTTCTTCTACCGCCGCCAGAACTACGTGCCGCAGCTGGACGAGGCCGCCGAGGCGCTCGCCGCGCGGATGGGGCTGCGCCGCGGCGAGGTGCGCCCGGCGCTGCGGGACCGGCTGGCCGAGCGGCACGGGGTGCGCATCGTGCGCGACGACTCCCTCGAGGGGGACCTGCACCGGTACCGGCCGCAGACCCAGACCCTGCACCTCACCAGCGCGCTGCGGGCCGGGCAGGAGGCGATGCGGATGGCGGCCCAGCTGGCGCTCATGGAGTACGCGGACGTCATCGACGAGATCGTCGAGGAGGAGCACTTCGAGGACGTGCAGACGCAGATCCTCACGCGCGTCGGGCTCGCCAACTACTTCGCGGCGGCGCTGATCCTGCCGTACGAGCAGTTCCTGACCGCCGCCGAGTCCCGCCGCTACGACATCGACCTGCTGACCGAGCACTTCGCGATGGGCTGGGAGACCGTCTGCCACCGGCTGAGCACCCTGCAGCGCCCCCGCGCCCGCGGGGTGCCGTTCTCGTTCGTGCGCGTCGACCGCGCCGGCAACATGTCCAAGCGCCAGTCCGCGACGGGCTTCCCGTTCTCGCGCACCGGCGGGACGTGTCCACTGTGGAACGTGTACGAGGCGTTCAGCTCCCCCGGCCGCCCGGTGGTGCAGATCGCGGCGATGCCGGACGGCCAGCGGTACCTGTGGATCGCCCGCACCATCACGCGCCACCACGGCGGCTACGGCCAGCCCGGCAAGGTCTACGCGATCGGCCTGGGCTGCGAGATCCGGCACGCCTCGCGCCTGGTCTACTCCACCGGCATGGACCTGACCGACGGCGCCGCCGCGATGCCGATCGGCCCCGGCTGCCGGACCTGCGAGCGCGCGACGTGCCCGCAGCGGGCCGCGCCGCCGATCAGCCGGCACCTGGACCTCGACGAGAACCGGAGCACGTTCGTGCCGTACCCGCTCAAGGGCCGCTGACCTGGCGACGGCGGCCGGAAGCCCCGTCGCCAGGTCCTGACTCGAACGGTCAGAGAATGCCGCGGGCGTGGAAGGCGGCCCGCACCTTGTCCGCGGCCGCCGGGCCGTAGAGCGCCTTCGCGGTCTTGACCGTCTGGCGCGCCGCGGCCGGCATCGTGGTGTTCGGGTCGAAGCCGAACTGGGCCTCGATGATCACCCGGTTCGCGCGGGTGCGGCCGAGCGCGTTGTTGACGTCGAACAGCGCCCTCGACCAGATCTCGCCGTCGGCGTGGACCTCGCCCTCGAGGTCGGCCGGGTACATCTTGGTGCCGTCGACCCGGCGCAGGCAGTGCGGGATGTCGTCGGTGTACGCGGTCGAGTCCCAGTCCGCGATGCAGGCCAGCGGCGTGCGGCGGGTGTCGGGGCTGGTCGCCTGCGACATCGTGAACGCCCAGTAGTCGCCGAAGCCCTCGCCGATGGAGCCGGCCTCGATCGCCTCGCCGAAGCCGGGGACCTGGTCGTCCTGGATGGCGTGGCCGTACTCGTGCCAGATCACCTCCTCGTCCTCGGCGTCGTCGACGCCGCCGGTGCCGAAGGTGATGCCGTCGGTGTCCGGGTCGTAGAAGGAGTTGTCGTCGGTCAGCCCGGTCGTCGAGTAGTCCTGCGGCTCGTTGTTCACGTCGCCGAAGCCGAGCGTGTGGATGTACTCCTGCGCGGAGGTGATGCTGTAGTACCCCATCACCTGCTCGAAGCCGGGCTGCGAGCGGTTGTAGGTGAACTTGCGCTGGGCCGAGCGGACCGCGCCGTCGCTGATGTTGTTCGCGTACGAGCCCTGCAGCGCGGTACCCCGGCCGTCGAGATGGTTCAGGGTCACGGTCTTGTACGCCGCCCGCAGCGCCGGGTAGTCGGCGTCGTCACGGTCGGTCAGGTTCTCGTTCTGCAGCGCCGCGACCGGATTCGGGGCGAACACCGTGCCGGTCCCGCTGGCCTCCTTGACCAGGTTCTTCTCCTCCAGCTGGGCCCCGTTGCCGGCGTCGAGCACCGTGCGCACGGTGCCGTGCCCCGTGCGGGTCACCACGACCCACGCGAGCTTCGCGGTGGCGCCCGGCACCACGACCAGCTCGGACCGCGCCGCCTGCCCGCCGGTGCGCCCGGCCACCGAGGCGCGGGCGTGGTCGGAGGCGACGCCGGGCGTCTCGGTCGCCAGGTCCCGGACCTCGAGCCGGCCGTCCTGCACCGTGACCTCGCCGGTCGCCGAGTCGGTGTGCGTGGCGTAGAAGCCGCCGAGGACGGGCAGGCCGTGGTACAGCTGCTGGTACCACGTGTGCGTGCCGAGCAGCGACTGCCGCACCTGCACCTGCCGCAGCCCGTCCGGCACCGGCGGCGGCGCCGCGTGCGCGGCCGTGCCGGCAGCGGTGACCAGGAGCGCGCCGGAGGCCGTTGCCGCCAGCCATCGATTCACGCGTCGTCGCATCATGACGCGACCCTAGAACACATCTGCATGTACTGATGTCTTGCGAGGGGGTCGACGAGGGATGTAGTTGCCGTAGGGCAGCCGATTTAGCAGCGCGGGCAGGGGGCTTCTTTTCTTACGCTCCAGCTGAAGGTGGTGCTTCCCTGTCCGCCTCCAACGGCGGTGACCGTGACGGTGTAGCTTCCGATGGTGCTGACCGTGCCGCTGATCAGGCCGGTCGAGGGGTCGATGGCCAGCCCGGGAGGCAAGCCCAGCGTATGCCCGGCCCGGCGGTGAGTTCGGCGAGGCGGTCTGGTGTCGTTGCGGACAGGCGCACGAACAAGCCGGTGCCCCGACCATGAGGAACGATCTCGGCCAGCGCCTCATCACCCATGAACATCCGGTAGCCCGGCATCCATCCCCACATGCCGAATGCGAACTCGTCGAGGTTGTCCACGACCCGCATCATGTCCGTCGGGTCGACATGTGAAGCCTCAGCTTTGTGCGGGGCGCCGAGGCTCGTGTTCATCACGGCGTTGTGTACGAGGAACTCAGGGAAATTCTCGGGTACCCGTTCCCATTCGTCGCCCGGTTCGGCCTCGAACACAAGGTCAGGCTCGTCAGCGCTGAAGGCCCATTCGCGGTCGCCCAGGCCATCCTCCATGAAGACGGCCATACCGTCGGAGACCTCGATGCTCTCCGGAGGGGTCATCGTCGTGGCGAAATCCATTCGGACGTCCCATGGGGACGCGAGGGTGTGCCAGTTCCGCAGGGGCTGCGGCAGCCATTCGAGCGACGCTGGAAGAGGTGTCGCCGCCCGGCCTGGCGGTCCGTACCAAGTGATGAGGAAGTCAATCAGGTCGATGCTTCCCGGGTCGATCATCGCGCCATCGTCGCACAACACGCCGAGATGCCGTGCCCATCGATCGACGGATGCCTTGCCGAGGGGTCAGGAAATGCCGGCGCGCACGCGGCGGATCAGCGTGTCGATCTTCTTCGCAAGCGCCGGCGGGCACGCCGAGATGCCGTGGCCGCCGATCGACGGCGTCGGCCCGGGCCGCAGCAGCTCGAGGCGCTGGTGCGCGTCCCGCAGCGCGGCCGGATCGTCGTCGCGCAGCGCCCGGTCGACGCGAGCGGCCAGCCCGTCGAGCAGAATCCACGCCGCGGCGGGCAACCGCCATCGCTGCGCGTCCGCAAGCGTGTCCACGATCCCGCGAGGCGTCCGCTCAGCCAACGCGGCCCGCCGGGAAGAGCACCTCGACGCTCAGCCCGCCAGCGGGGCGGGACCGAGCCTGGATGGTCGCCCCGTGCGCGGTCGCGATCGCGCGGACGATGGACAGCCCCAGGCCGTGGTGGCCGTCGTCGGCGACGCGGCGCAGGCGCTGGAACGGCTCGAACAGCCGCTCGACCTGGTCGGGCGGCACCACGGGGCCGGTGTTGGCGATGATCAGACGAGCGTACCCGTCCAGCCGCCGCACGCCCACCTCCACCGTGCCCCCGGGCACGTTGTAGTGGACCGCGTTGTCGAGCAGGTTCGCCACGAGCCGAGCCAGCAACGTCGGGTCGCCGACGACGTGGGCCGGCCGGATCGTCGCCACCACGGTCAGCTCGTGCGGGGTGAGCCCGTCCACCGCCTGCCGCACGAGCGCCTCGAGGTCGACCGGCACGCCGTCGTCGCGGGCGGACTCGCTGCCGGCCAGCGTGAGCAGCGACTCGAGCAGCGCGCCCCGGTGCCGGTTCACGGTCAGGAGCTGCTCGAAGTTGGCCCGGTACGACGCCACCGTCGCCCCGGCGTCGATGAGCGGCTCCTCGAGCAGCGCGTGCTCGACGGTGAGCGGCGTGCGCAGCTCATGCGCGGCGTTGGCCACGAACCGCTTCTGCCCGTCGAGTGCCGCCTCGAGCCGCCCGAGCAACCCGTCGATGGTGTCGGCCAGGTCCTTGAACTCGTCGCGCGGCCCGGTCGCGGCGAGGCGCTCGTGCACGTTGCGTCCAGAGATGCGCTGCAGTGTCTCGTTCATGGTGCGCACCGGCCGCAGCATCCGCCCGGCGATGAACCACCCGACGCCGACCGACAGCGGCACCATGATCCCCAGGGCGAGCGCCGGGACGAGGACGAGGTCGCGCTGATAGTTGTCGTTGGTGTCCCGAGCGTTCACGGCGATGGCGGGCGGCTCGCCGCGGGGTGCCCGGATCGTGCGGGGCGCCGGGCCGTCGGACGGCAGGCTCAGCGACACCAGCACCACGAGGAGTAGCAGCATGATGCCGGAGACGAACGCGCCCGTGCTGTAGATCGCCGTGAGCCGCCAGCGCAGCCGGTTCGACAGAGCCATGAGTTCTCAGCCCGGCCCTAGATCCGGTACCCGGCCCGGGCGACGGTCTCGATCAGCGGCGGCTCGCCGAGCTTGGCGCGCAACCGGTTGACCGTGGCCTTCACGGTCGTCGTGAACGGATCGGCGGCTTCGTCCCACACCCGGTCGAGCAGCTCCTCCGCGGAGATCACCCGCCCCCGGCCGGCCAGCAGGTGCTCGAGGACGGCGAACTCCTTCGGGCTCAGCGCCAGCCTCTCCCCCGCGCGCGTCGCGACCCGCTGGCTCGGGTCGACGCGCAGGTCGCCGTGGACGAGCACGGGCGGGGACGCCGACCGGTTGCGCCGGCCGACGGCACGGATCCGCGCGGCGAGCTCCGCATAGGCGAAGGGCTTCGGCAGGTAGTCGTCGGCGCCGAGCCCGAGTCCTTCCACCCGCTGCGCCACGGTGCCCGACGCGGTCAGCATGAGCACGCGGCTGGGCGTCTCCCGGGCGACGAGGGCGCGGCACACCTCGTCACCGTGGACCACCGGCAGGTCACGGTCGAGCACCACCACGTCGTAGTCGACGACGTCCGTGCGCTCGAGCGCGGCGGCGCCGTCGTAGGCCACGTCGACCGCCATGCCCTCGCGCCGCAGCACCCGGGCGACGGACTCGGCGAGGTGCCGCTGATCCTCCACCACGAGCACTCTCATGGCCGCAGCTTATCCGCAGAGCGGTCACAGGCCAGTCACAGCGACGCGGACCGTGCTGTGACCGCCCGACGGCTAGAACGGTTGCATGACAACGGTCATCCAGACACAGGAGCTCAGCAAACGGTACGGCCGCAGGACCGCCCTCGCCGACTGCACGCTCGCGGTGCCGGCGGGACGGATCGTCGGCCTCGTCGGGCCCAACGGCGCCGGCAAGTCCACGCTGCTCGCCCTGACCTGCGGGCTGATCTCGCCCTCGGAGGGGCGCATCACGGTGCTGGGCAGCCCGCCCGCGGCCGACGCGGCTCAGCTGGCGCGGGTCGGGTTCGTGGCCCAGGACGCACCGGTCTATGCCGGTCTGTCGGTCGCCGACCACCTGCGCCTCGGTGCCCGGCTCAACCCGGGCTGGGACGACGGCCTGGCGCGCCGGCGCGTCGAGCGGCTCGGCCTCGACCCGGCCCAGAAGGCCGGTCGGCTCTCCGGAGGGCAGCGGGCCCAGCTGGCGCTGACCCTCGCCGCGGCCAAGCGCGGTGAGCTGCTCATCCTCGACGAGCCGGTGGCCTCGCTGGACCCGATCGCGCGGCGCGCATTTCTCTACGACCTGCTGGACTTCGTCGGCGAGCTGGGCGTGACCGTGGTGCTCTCCTCGCACCTGCTCGGCGATCTGACGCAGGTCTGCGACCACCTGATCGTGCTGGCCCGCGGGCGGGTGCAGGTCGCCGGCGACGTCGCCGACCTCCTCGCCGTGCACCACCGGATCGACGGCGGCACCGGCGCGCTGCCGCCCGGCTCCCGGGTCGTGCACACCGATCGCGGCGGTCCCGCGGTCGTCTACTCCCCCGAGCCCATCGCCGGCGCGGAGCGCACCGATCTCGAGGACGTGGGCATGGCCTACATGATGGCAGCGGAGGCGGCGCGATGATCTGGCTCACCTGGCGGCAGTTCCGCACGCAGGCGCTCGTCGCCGGCGCCGCGCTCGCGGTGCTGGCCGCCTATCTGCTGGTCCTCGGCGGCCAGATCCGGCACGGGTATGCCACCGATGTCATCGGGTGCGCGCCAGAGGACTGCACCATCTCCCGCCGGCTGTTCGCGGGGCGCTTCGAGGCGCCGGTGGCGATCGTCAGCATGCTGGTCATCGCCGCACCCGGGCTGATCGGCGCGTTCTGGGGCGCGCCGCTGGTCGCCCGTGAGCTGGAGACGAAGACCGACCGGCTGGTGTGGAACCAGAGCATCACCCGCCGGCGCTGGCTGGCCGTGAAGCTCGTGACGCTCGGGCTCGCCGCGGTCGCCGTCACGGGACTGCTCAGCCTGCTGCTCACGTGGAGCGCGAGCCGCTACGACCAATACGTCGGGGGCCGGTTCGCCGCGGCCAACTTCGGCGCCCGGGGCGTGGTCCCGCTCGGGTACGCCGCGTTCGCATTCGTCCTCGGCGTCGTCGTGGGCCTGGTGCTGCGCCGCACGGTGGCGAGCATGGCGATCGTGATCGGGTTGTATGCCGTGCTGCAGATCGTGGTGCCGTTGGCGATCCGGGCGCACATCATGCCGCCGGTCACCACGACCGTCGCGCTGAACGCGGACACGCTGGCGCACGCCAACGGGTTCGGGCTCAACTCGACGTCGGCGCGCATCATGGGATACACGCTGCCGGGCTCGTGGTCGACGGACTCGGTGAACCAGGTGTTCAACGCGGACGGCACGCCGTTCACGGCCGAGCAGAACAGGTCGTGCATGACCGGCGAGCCGGCCAAGGACTTCGACTGCCTGGGCACGAGGAACCTGCATTTCCAGTACACGTACCAGCCCGGCAGCCGATACTGGCCGTTCCAGTGGCTGGAGCTGTCGGCGTATTCGGTGCTCGCGGCGGCGCTGAGCGTGTTCGGGTTCTGGTGGATTCGCCGCCGGGTCAGCTGAGCTGCACGTGGAAGAGCTTCTCGTCGCTGTTGTTCGGAATGCTGTCCTTGTCGCCGAGGTTGGACGTGGTCAGCCAGAGGCCGCCGTCCGGGGCGGGTTCGACGGTGCGCAGGCGGCCGTAGGTGCCGTTGAAGGACACCTGCGGCGTCTGCAGCTCGGTGCCGTTGATCTGGGCGCGGTACAACCTGGTCCCGCGCTCGCACGCGATGTAGACGACGTTCCGCACGACGGTGAGCCCCGAGCAGGAGCCCTCGGCCGTCGGGTATGTCCGCTTCGGCGCGATGTACCCGGCGGTGCCGCAGGTCCCCGAGGTCCCCTCGCAGGCGGGCCAGCCGTAGTTGCCGCCCCGGGTGATCAGGTTCGTCTCGTCCATGATCGAGCACCTACGGCTGGCGCCCGGAGACGGCACAGTGCTGTGATCGTCAGTCGCGACCGCGGTTGCGACCCTGAGACGCTTTCCGGGAATTTCCCCCTGCTGCAGCCACCTCGTCCGCGGTGAAGATGAGCGGGTGCTGCGACTGACCCTCAAGGGAACGTTCTCGCGATGGCGGCGTCTGGTCCTGTCCGGGCTGGCGGTCGTCCTCGGTGTCATGTTCGTGTCCGGCGCGCTGGTGCTCACCGCGACGCTGGGCGGCTCCTACACCGACGTCGCCCGGCGTGCGCACGCCGGCACCGACGTGTCGGTGAGCCCCGCAGAGGCGATCTCCGCCGCCGGGGTGCCGGCGGCGCTCGTCGACCGCCTGGCCCACGTCGACGGGGTGGCCGTGGCGACCGGGGTGGTGTCAGCCGACGGGGCTCGGCTCGTCGTCCCCGGCGGCAAGGTGGTGGCGTCTCCGGACGTGCCACGCCTCGGGGTCAGCTGGCCCGGGCAGGCGCGCTCCGTGCAGCTGCGCGCCGGTCGCGGCCCGCAGCGGGACGACGAGATCGCGATCAGCACCGCCCTCGCCACGGCGGCCGGCGTGCGGGTCGGTGACCGGGTCGCGGTGCTCACGCTGCGGCCGAAGCAGACCTTCACCCTGGTCGGCACGTTCGCCTACGCCGACCCCGCCCAGCAGGTCGTGGCATTCACCGAGCCGGTCGCGCAGACGTTGATGCTGGGCACGTCCGGCGCCTTCTCCTCGATCGCAGTCACCGCCCGCGACGGCGTGACGGCACGGCAGTTGCGGGAGCGGATCACCGGCACACTCGGGGCCGGGTACCGGGTCCGGACCGCCGAGCAGATCGTGCAGGCCGAGAGCGCCACCCGCGGCCGGTCGCTGGGCCTCACCGGCAACCTGCTGCTCGGGTTCGCGGGTGTCGCGCTGTTCGTCGGGGCGTTCCTGATCCTCAACACGTTCTCGATGCTGGTCGCGCAGCGCACTCGGGAGCTCGCGCTGCTGCGGGCCATCGGGGCCGGCCGCCGCCAGCTCGTCGTGTCGGTCCTGACCGAGGCGGCCGTGGTCGGGCTGGCCGGCTCGGTGGCCGGGCTCGCCGCCGGGGTCGGCGTGGGCGCGCTCGCCGCCGGCACGTCCGTGGTGGTACCGATGAGTGCGGTGCTCGCCGCGTTCGCCGTGGGACTGCTCGTCACAATGGCCGCCGCGCTGCCGCCGGCGGTACGGGCCGCCCGGGTGCTGCCGGTGACGGCGCTGCGCGACACGGCGGCGCCGGAGCGGCCGCTGACCCGACTCACCGTCGCCGGGGCCGTCGTCCTCGCCGTCGGAGCCGGCCTGCTCGGCTTCGGCTTCGCCGCCACGGCGTCGAGCGCCGCCCCGCTGATCCTCGGCGGCGTACTGGTCGCATTCATCGGCGTCACGATGCTGACGCCAGCGCTGGCCCGGCCCGCCGCCGGGCTGCTCGGACGGGTGCTCGGCTGGTCGGTGCCCGGCCGGCTGGCCCGGCTCAACGCCCGCCGCAACCCCCGGCGCACCGCGGCGACCGCGGCGGCGCTCATGGTCGGGGTGGCGCTGCTCGCCGGCATCTCCACCGTATTCGTGTCGGCCACGGCCAGCGTCGGCCGGCTCGTCGCCGACCAGGTCAAGGCCGACTTCGTCATCAGCGGGGACGCCAATGGCTCGAGCCGCGCCGGGTTCGACCCGGCCGTGCTCACCGCCGTCGCGGCCCTGCCCGGCGTGCTGGCCGTCAGCGGCCTCGGCGAGAGCGGCGCCGTCATCGACGGACAGCCGGCCTACGTGGAGACCGTCACCGACGTACCCGCCCTGCGCGACATGCTGAGCCTCACCGCCGCCGCGGGCACCATCGGACCGCTGACCGACGACCAGATCCTCGTCGACCAGCGCGCCATCACCGCGACCGGCCCGCACGTCGGCGACCGCGTCACCGTGCGCCTGCCCCGCGGCGAGCCCCGACAGTTCACTCTGGCCGGCGTCTATACCGACACCGACCTCATCAACGGCTGGCTGCTGCCGGCCTCGGCGGCAATCGGCTTCAAGCAGGCACTGCCGAGCCGCGCGTTCGTCCGCCTGGCCCCGGGCGCCGACGCCGGCACCGCCCGCGGTCAGCTCACCGCCCTGCTCGCCGACAGCCCCGAGGTGGGCGTCAACGACCGCAGCGAGTACACCACCCAGGAGAACGCCAAGGCCGACCGCATCCTGCGCATCGTGCAGATCCTGCTGTCCCTGGCCGTCGTCATCGCCGTGCTGGGCATCGCCAACACCGTTGCCCTGTCAGTGCTGGAACGCACCCGCGAACTCGGGCTGCTGCGCGCGGTCGGCCTGCGCCGGTTGCAGACCCTGCTCATGACCGCGGCCGAGGCCACCGTCATCGCCGTCTTCGGCGCGCTGCTAGGCGTTACCGTCGGCGTCGGCCTGGGCGCGGCCACGGTCCGGGCCCTGCAGACGCAGGGCGTCACCGAGCTGGCCGTACCGGTCGATCAGCTGCTCGCCTACCTAGGGCTGGCCGCCCTCGTCGGAGCCGTGGCCGCGATCCCACCGGCAACCCGGGCCGCACGCCTGAACATCCTGACCGCCATCGCGCACGACTGATCCCGCACCGGCCGCCCGGAACTGACCTCAGACCGGCATCGCCGCTACTCAGAGCCACCCCAACTGGCCGTCACGCGAGGCCGGGGTGCAAACTCTGCGCACCGCATGAAGAACCGCAGATGAGGCGATACAAGCGCCGCTGGCGCTGACGATCCGGTGCGCAGCCCATCGGCGCGGTGGTGCTAAATACTAGTTTTCCGATAGGGATTGACAAGTTAGTGCGGCGCTCCTTATGTTGCCCTGTAAGCGGATGCGACCACGGTGTCCGCGTCGACGAAGGGGCGATGCCATGAACGCCGCGCAGTGTCGCGCTCGCCGTTCGGCCTGACGCCCCCCGCGACTGGCACCGCGCCGTCGCCCCGTCGTGCTCTCCAGCAACCCGGCCGTACCCGGATGGAGCAACTCGCATGAGCGAGACCGCAACCCTGCCGTCGCCCCCGAAAGACCGATTCGACCCGCTCCTGGCTCAGCGACGGGTCACCCCGCGCCTGCGGCCGTGGCGGTGGGTCGTCAGCGCCGCCGTGCTGGTCGTGCTCGCCCAGTTCGTCGTGGGCGTGTTCACCAACGAGCACTACGAGTGGCCCAAATTCTGGTCGTTCTTCACCCGCGAATCGATCCTCGACGGCGTCGTGGTCACGCTGCAGGTCGTCGGGCTCAGCGCGGTCTTCGGGCTGCTGCTCGGCGTGGTCGTCGCGCTCGGGCGGCTGTCGGGCAACCCGCTCATCGGCGGGCTGGCCTGGGCGTACGTGTGGTTCTTCCGGGCCCTGCCGCTGCCCCTGCTGCTGATCATCACCTTCAACTTCTCGTACTTCTACCCCCGCCTCGGCGTCGGCATCCCCTGGGGTCCCGTCTTCGCGGAGGTGCAGACGAGCAGCCTGACCCCGCTGGCCATCGGCGTCATCGCGCTGAGCCTGAACGAGGCGGCCTACGCGGCCGAGGTCATCCGCGGCGGCATCCTGTCCGTCGAGCACGGCCAGATCGAGGCGGCCACCGCGCTCGGGCTGTCCAAGGCACGGCAGCTGCGCCGGATCGTGCTGCCCCAGGCGCTGCGCTCGATCGTCCCGGCGTACGGCAACCAGCTGATCGGCCTGATCAAGGCCAGCTCGCTCGTGTACTACGTGTCGCTGCTGGACCTGTTCGGCGCGGTCTTCGTGCTGGAGTCGCGCCACCCCGAGTCCCTGGTGCCGATCCTCATCGTCGGCGCGGCCTGGTACCTCGTCATGACCGCCGCCCTGTCCGTCGTGCAGCACTACGTCGAGCGGTACTTCGCCCGGGGCACCGCCCGGAGGGGGTTCTGATGCCGGAGCCGGCGCTGGAGATTCGCAACGTGCACAAGTCGTTCGGGCCGCGGGAGGTGCTCAAGGGCGTCGACCTGACCGTCCGCCCCGGCGAGACGGTCGCGATCCTCGGGCCGTCCGGCTCGGGCAAGTCGACGCTGCTGCGCACCATCAACCACCTCGAGCGGCCCGACCTCGGCTACGTCGCCGTGCACGGGGAGCTGATCGGGGTCGAGGTCCGCGGCGCGCACCTGCACGAGCTTCCGGAGCGGGCGGTACGGCGCCAGCGCACCCGGATCGGCTTCGTGGCCCAGAGCTTCAACCTGTTCCCGAACCTTACCGCCCGCGACAACGTCGCCGAGCCGCTCGTGGCCCACAAGAAGCCCGGGGCGCGGGAGCGGGCGATCGAGCTGCTGGACCGGGTCGGGCTCGGCGACCGCGGCGACGCCTACCCGAGGCAGTTGTCCGGCGGGCAGCAGCAGCGGGTGGCGATCGCCCGGGCCCTGGCGCTGGAGCCGAGCCTGCTGCTGTTCGACGAGCCCACGTCCGCGCTCGACCCCGAGCTCGTCGGCGAGGTGCTCTCGGTGATCCGGCGGCTGGCCGAGGCCGGCACCACGCTCGTCATCGTCACCCACGAGATCGGCTTCGCCCGCGAGGTCGCCGACACCGTCGTGTTCATCGACGAGGGCGCGATCGTCGAGCAGGGGCCGCCGGCCGAGGTGCTCGCCAACCCCCGACAGTCCCGCACTCGCGAGTTCCTCGCCAAAGTGCTGTAGATCCCAAGGAGAACCATGAAGCGAGCGGCAGCGTTGTTGTCCCTGGTCCTGCTGGCCGGCTGCGGCACCGGGGCCCAGGCGGAGCCCGACGCGCAGAACCCGGACACGGTGCGCATCGGGGCACAGGCGAAGGGCATCGCGAAGCCCACCGAGCTCAAGGTCGGCCGGCAGCAGAGCATCGCCGACGAGGTACCGGATGCGATCAAGGCCGACGGCAAGCTCACGATCGGCCTGGGCGCGCTGCCCACCGGCTTCCCGCCGCTGGCCCTCGTCGGCGACGACGACAAGACCCTCACCGGCGCCGAGCCCGACCTCGGCCGCCTCGTCGCCGCCGTGCTCGGCCTGAAGCCCGAGTTCAACAACGACACGTGGGACAACCTGTTCGTCGGCATCGACTCGGGCCGCAACGAGGTCGGCTTCTCGAACATCACCGACACCGAGCAGCGCAAGGAGAAGTACGACTTCGCCTCCTACCGCCAGGACAACCTCGGCTTCGCGGTGAAGGCGAGCAACCCCTGGACCTTCGGCAAGGACTACACGAAGCTCGCCGGGCTCAAGGTCGCCGTCGGCGCGGGCACCAACCAGGAGAAGATCCTGGTCGCCTGGCAGGACAAGCTCAAGGCCGAGGGCAAGGCGCTCGACATCAAGTACTTCGCGGACACGCCGAGCACGTTCAAGGCCCTCGTGTCGGGGCAGATCGACGCGTACTTCGGCCCGAACCCCGGCATCGCCTTCCAGATCACCCAGACCCAGGGCACCGCCGACGCCGTGCGCAACGCCGGGGTCTACTCGGGCGCGGGAGAGTCGCTGCAGGGGCTGATCGCCGCGACCACCAAGAAGGACAACGGGCTCATCAAGGCCGTGGCCGACGCCATCAACTACCTGATCCAGAACGGCCAGTACCAGCAGTGGCTCGCCGCGTACAACCTCGACACCGAGGCCGTGCCCACCTCGCTGGTCAACCCGCCGGGCCTGCCGAAGTCCAACGCCTAGGACTGGGCCTGACCGAGCCGGTCGACGGTGACCAGGCCGTAGCCGTCGCTCAGCAGTGACTCGATGATGCTCGGCAGCGCTTCCACGGTCTGGGAGCGGTCGCCGCCCCCGTCGTGCAGCAGGACGATCGAGCCCGCCGTGGCCTTGTCAAGGGTACGGCGGGCGATCGCGTCCGCACCCGGGCACGCCCAGTCGCTGGATTCCACGTCCCACAGGGTGACCACCGACCCCTGCGCGGCGAGCCAGCCGAGCACCTCGGGCGTGCGGGAGCCGTACGGCGGCCGGAAGTACGCCGAAGCCGCCGCGCCCGCCCGCGCCAGCGCCTCGCTCGTCCGCTCGACCTGCCCGGCGAGCTCGGGCCGGGAGAGGTCGGGCAGGAACGGGTGCGACCACGAGTGGTTGGCCACGAGGTGTCCACTGTCGACGATGCGGGCCACCTCGTCCGGGTGCGCGGCGGCGTGCAGCCCGACGCAGAAGAACGTAGCCCGCACGTCGTAGCGCGCGAGGACGTCGAGGATCCCGCGGGTGTACGGCGGGCAGGGCCCGTCGTCGAACGTCAGCGCGATCTCCGCCCGGTCCCGGGCCCCGTGCGCGAGGAACCGTCCGGAGCGGGCCAAGTCCGCCTCGGCGCCGGCGCTGGCCGCGATGCCGAGGCTGTACTCCTCGCCGCGCCCGTCGAGCGCCCCGCCGCCGGGCGCGATGCGCGCGAGGCCGGCCGCGGACCGGCGACCGGCGTCGGCGAGCGCGGCCGCGGTGACCGACCCGAACGCGGGCCGCCCGGGCAGCTGGGCCGGGTCCGCGCGGTACACCTGGAAACCGGCGCTGAGCAGTCCGCCCTCGACGGTGCCGTTGGTGCTGTCGAAGACCACGGCGACGTCGCGCCCGACGGCCGGCAGCGCCGCGACGACCTCGCCCGGGGTCCGCGCCCGCAGCCGCGCGACCGTCCGGCCGTCCTCGCCGGCCACCTCGATCTCGTACCCGTCGGCGGTCCAGGCAACTCCGGCGAACAGCATGCGAAGCAGTCTAGGGCCGCCGGCGGGTGGCACGTTTCCGGGATTTGACGCCCCGCGGGGCGCCCTAACGTTCTTCTCAACACCGACACGAACGTTTCGATAGCAGGGAGATAGAGACATGAGCGACGTCGACTACGGGCAGTACGAGGCCGGCCAGGAAAGCGCCGAGCTGGACCAGCTGCACCAGGCCGAGGGTTCCGAGGCCGACTACAACAGCCAGTTCGGCGTGTACGAGCAGGACCAC
>NZ_JBEPEH010000073.1:0-38585 GCF_040300725.1 Dactylosporangium sp. NPDC000244 | reverse complement strand
ACATGGAACCACTGCGCGAACGTCCGCATCTCCTCCCACACCGCCACGCGCGCCGCGTCGACGTCACCGTCGCCGTCAATGCCGATCGAGAACCCAGTGCCGCTCATGCGCGCGGACGCTACCGACCGCGCGCCACCCGCCCGGCCACCTGCGGCCCGTCGGTTACGGTGGGCGCGGCGGGAGGTGGGCCACGGTGACGTTCGGGGGCGAAGACGACCTGCGGGGCGCGCGGTTCGCCGGGGTGAGCCTGCGCGGGGCGCGGTTCGGCGAGCACCATCGGTACGCCGTGCGTGACCTCTACGCTCGGGCCTCCTCGTATACGTCGGCCGCGACAAGCGTCACGCACCGCATCGTAGAGCGGCGGCGACCGATCGGTCAGGCGGTGATGGTGTACGAGTCGCCGTACACCTTCCACGACAGTGGCGGCCGCAGGTCGAGGTTGCCCGCGGCCAGGAACGCGCGCTGGGCGGTGTCGACGCGGCTCGTGTCGCTGTGCGCCTCCTCGGTGCGCATCGCGGCGACCCGGGCGTCGAGGAACGCGTTGAGGAAGGCGGTCTCGTCGCCGCCCTGGGCCGGGCTCTTCGCCTTGGCCAGGGCCGCCTTGCGGATGCCGCCGAAGCTGGCGGCGTCGTTGCCGGGGCCGTGCATGACGAGCGCGTCGAAGTAGGCGAACTGGCCCAGCGCCCGCAGCCCGTCGGCCTTGGCCTGGGCGATGGCCGGGTTGAAGTACACCCGGTCGCGCTCGTCGTCCTGGGCCTTGCGGAACGCCGGGTCGGCCGCGGCGCGCTTCCAGTCGGCGACGAAGGCCTCGCCGAGACCGGTGTGCGCGGCGGTGCCGTTGACACTGCGCAGGGCCGGCAGATACTTCGCCAGCACGTTGCCGGGCGCGGCCACGGTGTAGGCCCCGACCACCTCGAGCATGTCGCCGGTGCCGGAGCAGAAGCCGATGATGCCGCCGGTGTACCCGCGGCCGTCCCCGATGTCCTCGATGTACTGGTACTGGGCCTGCCAGTCGAGGCTGGAGTTCTCCGCCGAGGACACGAGCCGCATGGCGACGTCCGTGCTCAGGTCCGCCCTGGTCACCGGGGTCGGGGCCGGGGCCGCCTCGGCCCGGTGCCCGTAGACCTCCAACTCGCCGAGCGCGAGTCCCTTCGTGCCGCGCGGGGTCGCCGTCAGCCGCACGTAGCGCCCGGTGCCGCCGAGCCCGGCGATGTCGTCGGTCTTGCCGTCGCCGGCGCCGGTGGCGTACAGCGGCGTCCAGGTGCTCCCGTCGGCGGAGGTCTCCAGGCGGTACACCTTGGCGAAGGCGGAACCCCAGGACAGCCGGACGCGGCTGACGGCGCTCACGGCCCCCAGGTCGACCCGCAGCCACTGCGCGCCGCGCCCGCTCGTCGTCCACCGCGTCGAGGTCTTCCCGTCGACCGCGCGCGCCGCACTCCCCGCCGACGCGGCCGCGGGCCGCCCCTTGGACACCACGGCGTCCGCCGCGTACGCGCTGGGCGCCACGAGCGCCACCCCCGCGATGACTGCCCCGATCCCTGCCGCCGTGCGCCGTGCCGCCATGCCATCCCTGCCCGTCCGTCGGAGTCCCGGTCGGGGTGAGCATCGGCACACCCGGGCGCGCCCATGATCCCGGCAACCACCCCGCTCCCGCCCCGCGACGAACGCGAAACGCCCGCCGCCGGTCGACAGCGCCGGGCGGTCGCGCGGCGGACAGCGGCGCGCATCCGGGCCGTGACTGGTGGTGGCGGATTGACCGATGGGGCTACAGGCGTTTCCTTCATATCCTGGCGCGGCGACCGATCTAGCAGGCGGCCGATCCAGCAGGCGGCCGATCAGACGGACGAGAGGGAGGCGCGGCGGGATGGGCGACACACATCTGCGGGCCGAGCGCGCCGACACCCGGCCGCTGCTGATCGCCTGCATCACGATCTTCGGGCTCGGCTGCGTCTGGACCGCGTTCTTCGCCGCGGGGCTGCCGGCGCCCAAGGTGCTGATGTGGCTCACGGTGCCCGGGACCAGCGTGGTCGCCATGCTCACCACGCTGCGGGTGTCCCGCTCGCCGGGGCTGCACCCGGCCGCGCGGCGGTTCTGGGCGACCCTCACCGCCGTCGAGGTGCTCGTGCTGGCCGGGGCCAGCCTCATGACCGTGGCCACGTTCGCCCAGTGGTCCTCGCGCCCGTTGCTCTTCGTCGGTACCGCCGTGCCGCTGCTCGCCATCGGGCTGCTGATCGTGATGTGGGCGCTGCTGCGGCTCCCCGTCGGCGAGCGCAGCCGCAACGAGTGGGTGCGGCTCACGCTCGACGGGGCGACCGTCACGGCCGCCGCGGCGCTGTTCCTGTGGCACCTCGTGCTCCGGCCGCTCGCGCAGAGCCACACCGACGTGCCCAAGTTCCTCGGGATCCTGCTGATCTCCCTGGTCTGCCTGTTGGCGCTGGTCGCGGTGATGAAGGTGGTGATGGTCGGCAGCGGGCCGGTGAGCTCGGCGTCGCTGCGGCTGCTGGCGCTCACCATCCTCATCGGCGTGTTCGCCTCCGCGGCGGCGCCGATCACCAACCAGCCCCGCTGGGTCGGGCTGCAGCCGATCAGCATCATCGTGAACATGCTCATCGTCACCTGGTCCGCGCACGTCCAGCGCCGCCGCAGCGACGACCCCGCCGACCCGCGGGCCGGCGCGCGGCGGCAGCGGCGGTTCTCGATGCTGCCGTACGTCGCCGTCGGGGCCACCTCCCTGCTGCTCGCGGTGCAGAGCTTCCGCGCGGGGCGGGAGCACGGCGTCGTCGACATCGCGCCGGTGGCGCTCGGGGCCATCCTCATCACCGGGATCGTGGTCGCGCGGCAGCTGTTCGCCCTGCGGGACAACGCGCACCTGCTCGACTCCGTCAGCCGGCACGAGCAGCAGCTGCAGCACCAGGCGACCCACGACACGCTCACCGGCCTGGCCAACCGGGCCGGGTTCAGCGCGCTCGTCGACGAGGCCCTGACCCGCGACGCGAGCGCGGCCGTGCTGCTCATCGACCTCGACGACTTCAAGGAGGTCAACGACACGCTCGGGCACGACGTCGGCGACGCCGTGCTCGTGGCGGTCGCCGAGCGGCTGCGGGCCGCGGTGCGGGGCGGCGACGTCGTGGCCCGCCTGGGCGGGGACGAGTTCGCGGTCCTGCTGCGCCACGCGCCGGGCGGGGACGCCGACCGGGCCGCGGAGCGGGTGCTGTCGCTGCTCGTGCCGCCCGTGAGCGCGGCCGGGCACCACCTGCTCGTGCACGCCAGCATCGGCGTCGCGCCCGCCGGGGCCGGCGACGACCTGGGCACCCTGCTGCGCAAGGCCGACATCGCGATGTACGCCGCGAAGGACCGCGGCAAGGGCAACTCCGTGGGCTACACGCCGGACATGGCGGCCCGCATCCAGGCGCACGCCGAGCTCGGCGCGGATCTGCGCGACGCCATCGGGACCGATCGGCTCTACCTGCGGTACCAGCCGATCGTCCGGCTCGAGGACGGTGCGCTGTTCGGGGCCGAGGCCCTGATGCGCTTCGAGCACCCGACGCGCGGCCCGGTCTCGCCGGCCGAGTTCATCCCCGTCGCCGAGCAGTCCGGCCTGATCGTGCCGCTGGGCCGGTGGGCCCTGCGCGAGGCGTGCTTGCAGGCGTCGCAGTGGCTGCGGCGGTACGGCGACGACGCCCTGCGCTCGATCACCGTCAACGTGGCCGGGCGCCAGCTGCAGGACCCCGGGTTCGTCGACGACGTGCGCGCCACCCTGGCCGCGGCCGGGCTGCCGGCGCAGCGGCTGCTGATCGAGGTGACCGAGACCGCGGTGCTCAACGACGGGCAGGCGATCGCGACCCTGCACGAGCTGCGGGCGCTCGGGGTGCGCATCGCGCTGGACGACTTCGGCACCGCCGCGTCCTCGCTCGGGCTGCTGCTGACCTGCCCCGTCACCACGCTCAAGCTCGACCGCAGCTTCGTGGAGGAGATCACGACCGCGGGCCGGCCGGCGGCGGTCGCCCAGGCGGTCATCCACATCGCGAAGACGCTCGATCTCGCGGCGGTCGCGGAGGGCATCGAGACCCCGGCGCAGGCCGAGGTGCTGCGGCGGCAGGGGTACGAGCTCGGGCAGGGGTACCTCTACGCCCGCCCGCTCGCCCCGGAGGAGCTCGAGGCGCGGCTCCAGCCGGCCGCGCAGCCGGTCTAGTTCCGTACGGTCATCCGGCCTAGTTCTTCACGGTCATCCGGACGGTGAAGCTGTCGGGTGCGCGCTGCAGGCTGACGTGGTCGCAGACCTGGTGGGTGATCCACAGCCCGAAGCCGGCGGAGTGCTCGCTGGCCGCGGGCAGCAGCCCCGCGAACGGGTCCTTCGGGCCGGCGCCGGCGTCGGCCACGGACACGACCACGCGCCCGTCCGCGGCCCACACGCGCAGGCGGGTCGACGGCCGGCCGTACCGGCCGGCGTTCGCCACGATCTCGCTCACCGCGAGCGTGAGGTCGTCCAGCCGCGCCCGGCCGACCCGGCCCTCGCCGGCCGCGCGCACGATCCGGCGGGCCTCCTCGGGCGGCGCGTCGAGCACGTCGGCGGCCGGGGGATGCCATTGCAGCGGGTCGGCGGCCTCGGGCCGGTTCTCCAGCAGAAACGTCTCGGGGTCGGTGTACTCGTCGTTGGCCGTGTGCCGCCCGCCGGGCCCGGCGGTCTGCGGGTGGGTGCGCAGCACGTCGGCGAGCACGTGGGCGGGCGTGCTGCGGGTGTCGTACGCGCACATGCTCCACAGCGGGAAATCGTCGTATGCGTGGTTGATCGCCGACTCGTAGCGGGCCCACCAGTCCCAGGTGTCGCCGAACTGCTCGCGGCCGAGCTCGCCGACGATGCGGATCTGCCCGGCGCCGGCGGCCACGTGCTCGGCGAGCAGGTCGCGGTAGGAGCGGATGGCCCCGGCCGGGCGGGCGTAGACCTCGCCGCCGGGCAGGAACGTCACCGGGCAGCCGGCCGGCAGGGCGTCACGGACCAGGGCCGCGTTGCGAGCGCCGAACGAGACCAGCGTGGGCTCGCCGGCCTCGACGCCGCCCAGCAGGAAGGGCAGCACGACGGCGAGCAGGTGCTCGTCGGAGTCGTAGCACACCGCCTCGTGCAGGTAGCCGGTGTGCCCGGCTCCGGCCCCCGTCCTCATCCCGCCGCCTCTATCCAAATCCGCGTCAGCCGCAGCAGCTCGACCAGGTGCGCCGCGGTCGTCAGCGAGGTGCGCAGCACCACGGTGACGTCGCGCCGCTCCGCGTAGCGCTGCAGGTGCAGCATCGCCCGGTGGTCGACGAACTGCAGGCCGTGCGCGTCGAAGATGATCTGCCCGTGCTCAGGATGTGGTTCTACCCGATCGAGCGCGACGGGAAACAGCAGGTCGGCGGCGCTGTCGAGTTCGCCACTGACCAGCACCGCGCCGGGCGCGTGAGGGTCGCCGCGCAAGGTGAACCGGGCCTCGGCGGCGTTGGTGCGCGGGTGCAGGCAGGCGAGCTCGCCGACAGCCCGCGCACCGGCCTCGGCCCGGTGCAGCGCGCACACGGCCTGCATCGGCGCGACGGCGATGAAGCGGTCGACCAGGGCCTCGTACCGCGCGAACGCGTCCAGCTCCGAGTCGGTGCGCACGAGCGCGGTGCAGTCGGCGAACACGCGCAGCCCGGTGTGCCCGGCGGCGAGCGCCGCTTCGGTGGCGGCGGCGTACGCGGCGACCTGGGCCTTCGGGTCGACGGCGACACCGGCCGCGTAGGTGGACTCGAGCGAGACGAACTCGGCGCCCTCGGGCAGCCAGCCCGGGTCGGCGAGGCCGGCGAACCAGGCCCGCTGTCCGGCCGCGAGCCCGGCGTCGAGGTATGACCGTGCGTATGCGTGCAGTTGCCCGGGGTCGTCATACGTCCAGCAGATGTGCTGGTCGGTGGCGAGGTTACGCACGGTGAGAGCCTAGCTCCTGGATCGTTGCACGTGAACGGCCCGGCGCGGGCCGTTCCGGCGCTCCCGGGCGCTCCCGGGTTTACGCGAGCACGTCATCGGGCGCTCGCGTTGGCTTGACGACTCCGGTTCGGCCCATGCGTTCCGGGCGGGCGCGTATTCGATGCTCACGTCCCGGGCCGGGCGCGCGTTCGGTTCGCGGGTCCGGGATTAACGCGCATTTGGTTCGCGGGTCCGGGATGAGCGCGCATTTGGTGATGTCGTTCGGTATGGGCAGGTTTCGGGTGAACGCGTCCGGCACGGGCCGGTTCTTGGGTGAACGCGTCCGGCCCGGGTAGCCGGGGCGCATGAGAATCGGACTGATCGGAGCGGGCCACATCGGCTCGACGCTCGCCTACCTGTGCGCCGAGGCCGGCGACGAGGTCGCGATAGCCAACCGCCACGGCCCGGACACCCTGCGCGACCTCGAACTCGACCTAGGCCGCCACGTGCACGCGGCAACACCCGACGAGGCCGCACGCTTCGGCGAGATCGTCGTGCTCGCGGTGCCGTTCGGGCAGTATCGGGACCTGCCGGCGGCCGAGCTGAACGGCAAGACCGTGATCGACGCGAGCAACTACTACCCGCAGCGCGACGGCCGGTTCGCCGAGCTCGAGGACGGCCACGTGACCAGCAGCGAGCTGGTGCAGTGGGAGCTGCCGGGCGCGCACGTCGTGAAGGCCTTCAACGCGATGCGGTGGGACCACCTGCGCAGCTACGGCCACTCCGCCGGCGCCAACCGTCGCTACGGCATCCCCGTGTCGGCGGACGACTCGGACGCCAAGTGGAAGGTGTTCGACCTGGTGGAGCAGCTCGGCTTCGAGCCGGTCGACGCGGGCGGGCTGGCCGACGGGGGTCGCAAACACCAGCCGGGGACGCCGGTCTACACCGCGGACCTGTGGGCCGAGGATCTGCGCGAACGCATCGGCGTGGACGCCTGATCCCACCGTTGACTCACCACGGCGGGCTTCCCCACTTCCCCACTTCCCCGCCCCGCCGCACAGCCGGGCGCGGCCCCTCGCGCGCGACCCGACGATGCTCGCCTCGCATGCGACCGGAGTCCCCCACCCACGGCAGGTCTCTCCCTCGCGGCGCGGCCGGGCTTCTGCGGCGAGTTCGCGCCAGTCTGGGTGCCGCAGCCGATCTTGCCCAAAAGGTGACCGCCGCGACCGCGCCGACCGCTGGATCGCGGCGAGCACGGACGGTCACCGGCCACCTACTGCGGCGGAGGGAGCAGGCCCCGGGCGATCGCGGCGGTGACGGCGGCCGTCCGGTCCTTCACGCCGAGCTTGTCGAAGATGCGCATGACGTGGCTCTTCACCGTCGCCTCGCTCACGAACAGCTCACGCCCGGTCTCGGGGTTGGACAGGCCACGGGCGAGGCAGCGCAGCACATCGAGCTCGCGATTGGTCAGCTGCGGCACGTCCCCGCGCCGGGCACGCACGAGCCGGTCGGCGGCCGGCGCGGCGAGCGCGGTGCCGCCCCGCGCGGCCGTGCGCACGGCCGCGGTCAGCTCCTCGCGGCTGCACCCCTTGAGCAGGTATCCGACCGCGCCCGCGGCCACCGCGCGCACCACGTCACCGTCCGTGTCGTAGCTGGTCAGCACGAGCACCTTGGCCGCACCGTCGGCGGTGATCCGCTCGATCGCGGCGATCCCGTCGAGGTCGGGCAGCCGCAGATCCATGAGCACCACGTCGGGCCGCAGCGCCGCGGCGAGCCGGACCGCCTCGTACCCGCGGCCGCAGTCAGCCTCGACCACGAGGTCGGGTTCACGGTCCAGCACAGCCCGTAAACCCTCCCGGACGATAGGGTGGTCGTCCACCACGAGTAACCGAACCATCACGCCGCCACCGTCCCGGCCGCTGATGGCCCCTCCGAGGCCACCGCGAGAACACCGACCCCAGTCGCACCCGCCGCGACCGCCTTCGCCGCCGCCGCGTCGATCGGCACCGCCGTCGTGCTGACACCGCCGCCCCGGCCGCCGACGCCCGAGGAAGCCGCCCCGCCATTCACGCCGGCGGCTCCCAGTCGACCGGCACGCTGCCGATCAGAGCGACCGCCGCCGCACACCACGCGCCGGGAGGGCAACCGTCCCGGTCGCTCACGCCGCCGCCCGCCGCGCGTCGGGAGAACACCCGGCCCGGCCGTTCACGCCGGCAGCTCCACGTCGACGGTCACGCCCTGGCCGGGGCTGGTGCGCACCGCGACCGAGCCGCCCGCGGCCGTCACGCGCTCGCGCAGCCCGGCCAGGCCGAAGCCCGCCGGCCGGGCGCCCGCGTCGAAGCCGCGCCCGTCGTCGCTGACGCGAAGACCCAAGAGCCCGCCGTCGTACCGTATGCGCACCTCCACCCGCGACGCCCCCGCGTGCCGGCGCACGTTCGCGAGGGCCTCCTGGCCGGCCCGCAGCGCCACCACCTCCAGCTCGGCGGGCAGCGGCCGCGGCTCGCCCTCGACGGTCAGCGTGGCGCCGCCGGGCAGATCGGGGCCGATGCGGTCGACGACCTGGCGCAGCGCGGCCGGCAGCGAGGCGGCCCGCAGCGCCGGAGGAGTCGCGGCGTCGATGAGCGAGCGCGCCTCGCCGAGATTGTCGCGGGCGGTGTCGCGGGCTCGATACAGGTACGCCAGCGCCGCCTCGTTCCCGTCGCCGAGCTCGGCCTCGAGCGCGTCGAGCAGCAGCAGGACGCTCGTGAACCCCTGCGCGACCGTGTCGTGGATGTCGCGGGCCATGCGCTCGCGTTCGGCGAGCGCGCCCGCCTCGCGGCTGACCTCGGCGAGCTCGGCCCGGGTGGCGTCGAGCTCGGCGACGAGCCGCGCCCGGTGCGCGCTCTGCTCGATGATCCGGCTGATCCAGAGCCCGACGCCGACGGCGCACACCAGCGCGAGGGCGGCCGGGAGCAGGACCGTCTCGGGCGGGTACCGCAGCGCGAACACGACCCCGATCGCCACCACGGCGGCGACGGAGCCGGCGATCGCCTGCCGGGCGGGCAGCATGGCCCACACGTGCGGAAAGAGCAGGAACAACAGCACGGCCCCGGCGGGCGACACGGCGACGACGGCGGTGTTCAGGACGACGGCGATCCCGACGTACAGCCAGCCCTTGCCGTCCCGCGGGCGCCGCAGCAGGCCGGCACCGGCGACGGGATACCACGCGGCGAGCGCGGCGACGATCGCCACCCCGAGCACCCGGCGCCCGGCCCCGAGATCCCCGTCGAACGCGATGAGCCCCGCGGTGGTGACGGCCAGCGCGGCGAACGCGAGATGCCACCCCGCCGCGAGCCGATGCCACTCGTGCTGTCCAGGATCGCCGGCCCCATCGGGATCGTCCATCCCACCAGCATCGCCAATGCGCGCGGGCGGCGCATCCAACGGTCGTTGGATGTGCGGGGCGCCCGGCGGCGGGATGGTGATGGCCATGAGTCCTCGTCTGTCGATGAACATCATGCTGATCCTGTCCGTCTCCTACGGCGCCGCGGTGGCGATCGTGGCGCTGACCGCTTCCTCGGCCGTGGAAACCTTCGCGGTGATCGGCGCGATCGTGCTGGGCGTGCTGTGGGCCGCGCGCAGCTTCCTCATCCGCGGCTCCCGCTGACGCCCACGACGCCACGACCTCCTCCGACACTCACGGCGCACGCGGCGTCGGTCGCGGTCATGCGCAGCGGGCGTGGCCGCGGGTGGTCGTCGTGTCCGGCGGGCGTCGCGGTCAGTCGCGGCGCCCGTCGCCGATCCGCGCCTCGCCGAGAATCCAGTCGTTGCCGTCGCGCTCGATGCGGCACTCCCATCCGAGCCCGCGCAGCCGGTCCCGCAGTGCCGGCGGGTCGATGAAGCGCTTGACGATGCGGAACGTGCGCCCGTCGGTGAGCCGCCGCTCGACCACCTCGTCGCCGACGAAGGCCTCCTTGGGCTGTTCGTCCACGTGCTCGTCGACGAACAGGACGCGCCCGCCGGGGGCGAGCGAATCGCGCACGAGGCGCCAGAACTCCTCGAAGCGCTCCTGCGGCACGTGGGAGAGCCAGGCCGAGAAGAACACGACGTCGTACGCCGGCCCGGCCCGGAACCCGAACACGTCCGCGACCTCGAACGCGACCTCCCCCTCCCGCACGCGCTCCCGGGCGATGGCGATCGCTTCGGGCGCGGCGTCCACGGCGTGCACCGAGCCGGCCTCACGCGCGAGCGCCTCCGTCCACATCCCGGTGCCGCAGGCGAGCTCGAGCACCCGCCCGTGCGGCGCCATCGCGCGCACGAGCCGCGCGATCCGGACCCGCGCCGCGGCCACGTCCCCGTAGGCCGTGGCGTCATACTCCCCGGCGCGGCTGCGGTAGTACCCCACCTGCTCGGCCAGCACATTGTCCGTCATCGGTCCATCGTGCCTCAACGGCGCATACTAGCGACGGACATCTATATCTGGCACGCTGCCCGCCATGCAGAACTCCTTCGCGCGGCGCGCGGTCGTCGCCGCCGCCGTCCTCGCCGTGGTCCTCGCGCCCGCCGTTCCCGCGCACGCCGCGACGAGCTGGGTGACCGTCGGCTCCGATCGCGCCCGCCCGCTCGACGAGAGCCAGGGCCTGACCGTCATCCGCCGGGGCAGCGCCGTGGAGTACCGCTACACCGGCGTCGGCACCATCCCGCCCGACGTGGCCGCGCGCGGATTCGACCACGTCGGCGATCCCGACTCCGTCGCCGGCTGGTACGTGGAGCCGTACGAGCGCGGCGACCACAACGGCAAGATGTTCCGCGCCCAGTCGCCGGCCGGAGCCTGGACCGAGTACCGCCACGCGCTGACGGCGGGCGAGGCGTACAACAACTCGTGGTCCGCAATCACCCCGGACGGCACGTGGATGCTGGCCGGCGAGTGGGGCACCATGGACCGCCTGCTCGGCTTCCCCACTCCCGGCCTCAACCCCGCCGCCGTGGCGGGCGCGAACCTGCCGCTCGCCTTCACCGTGCGCCTCGACCACGCCGTACGCGACGTGCAGGGCTGCGACTTCCTCTCCGCGACCGCCCTGCTGTGCGCGTCCGACGACCCCGACGGCACCCTGTTCGGCATCACCAAGCCGCTGCTGCGGATCGACCTGGCTCGGGCCCCCGACGGCACCGACCTGACCGGCCACGTGACCGCCCTGCGGCAGCTGCCGCTGTCGAGCGCCTGCTCCGGCTCGTTCGAGGTCGAGGGCATCGACTACCAGGCGGCCGACGGCACCCTGCGAGTGATCGTGATGTCGCCGAGCGTGTGCGTGGTCTTCGACAGCAAGACCTGGCGCCTCAAGCAGGCCTGAGACGCCTCACGGCCGGTCCGGGCCAGGCGCCCAGCTCCCGGCTCAGCACCGGGGCCAGGCGGTCCATCGTCGTGGCCAGCCAGCCGGTGAGGGCGTCGGGCAGGGTGTCGTGCACCCAGACCAGCCGGCTGGTGCCGTCCGGCTCCGCGAACACCTGCATCGAGGTGTTGTCGTGGACGACCTCGTCGCCGACCCACGCGTACGCGATGCGCCGGCCCGGCTCGTCCCGGGCCACGAGGCGCTCGTGCACGACCATGCCGTCGGCGAAGGTCAGGGCCCGCACGTCCGGCTCGACCAGGCTGCTCGCCCGCACGGCGCCGCCGGTCATGCGCACCGGCCCGCCCTCGAAGTCGCCGACGATCGCCCAGACCGCGTCGGCCGGGGCCTCGATGGCGATCTCACGTACAACCGATCCCATGACATGCTCCTCCCAGTAGTAGGCAGACAGGTCTGTCTACCTGTTGAGCCGAGACTAGACAGACCTGTCTGTTATGGTCAAGCCGTGAGCCAGAAACCGGCCCGGGAGCGCCTCATGACGGTCGCGACCGCCCTGTTCTACGCCGAGGGCATCCACGCCGTCGGCATCGACCGCATCATCGCCGAGGCCGGCGTGGCCAAGGCGACCTTCTACCACCACTTCGCGAGCAAGGACGAGCTGGTGCGCGGGTACCTGGTCGAGGAGTACCAGCGCCAGGCCGATGCCCTGACGGCCGTGCACCGCGCGGCCGAGGGGGCCCGTGCCGCGCTGCTGGCCATCTTCGAGCTGCTCGTCGACAACGCCGCCCACCCGAGCTTCCGCGGCTGCCCGTTCACCAACGCCGCGGCCGAGTACCCGGACCCCGGCCACCCGGTGCGCCGGACCATCGCCGACTACCGGCGCTGGAACCGCGACCTGTTCCGCGAGCTGCTGGCCGAGACCGGGCACCGCGACCCGGACGGCACCGCCACGATGCTCATGGCGATCCGCGACGGCATCGTCATCGGCGGCTCCCTGGACGACCCGGCCGCCCTGCAGCCCCACGTGCGCGCCACCGTCACGCGGATGATCGACGCATGATTCCCGGCTCTGGTCTCATCGGGCCGCGAGCATTGGCGCGCCGGGGCCGCTCAGGTGTTCGAGGTACGCGGCACGGCCGGTCATCGCCATGATCAGGGCCAGCGTCGGGCCGGTGACGAGTGCGCCTTCGCCGGCGCGGAAGGGCCCATCGGTCGCCTCCAGCCGCAGACCGCCGGTCCGGCCCTTGGCCAGCACCGGCATGTCGGACCGGGAGTAGTACTCGGCCAGTTGCGTCAGCATCGCCTCCGGGTATGCACGGCGAATGCCCAGCGGCCGCCGGATGTCCTCCCCGTGCACGACGGTCTCGCCCAGCATCGCCAGAACCGGGAGCGGTGGCTTGGTGGTGCTGCCGACGACGGCCTGGAACCGGTCGAGCGTCTCGGCGCCGGTCGCGCCCAGGTGCTCAGCGAGCCGCATGGCCACCTGCCGGTCGAAGTCGAAGCGACACCGAATCACGCCGGCGAACCACCGCAGGGGCGTGAGGCTGGCCGCGGCGGTGAGATGGGCCAGCACCTCCCGGACGCTCAAGCCGGAACAGAGTGAGGGGGTCGGCCAGTCCGCGTCGGTCAGCGGCGCGAGGTCGGTGGCGAGGGCGGCGCGTTCGGTGTGCACGAACGACCAGGTGTTGTGGATGGTCATGTCAATGGAGACCGCGGGCAGCGGGCAGAATCGTCGCTCGTGGAAGAGGAATCTGATGTGGCCCGGGCCCGCGCCGGGGACGACGCGGCGTTCACGCGCCTCATCGCCCCGCTGCGCGGCGAGCTGCACGCGCACTGCTACCGCATTCTCGGGTCGAGTCCTGACGCGGACGATGCGCTCCAGGACGCCCTGCTGCGAGCCTGGCGTGGGCTGGCGGGCTTCCAGGGGCGCGGCAGCCTGCGCTCCTGGCTCTACACAGTGGCCACCCGCACCAGCGTGGACCTGGCCAACCAGCGTGGGCGCCGGGCACTGCCCGTGGATCTGAGCGCTGCCGCGGACCACGTCATGGCCGACGGTGACGAGCCCCTGACCGGGATCGCGTGGCTCGGCCCGTACGCGGACACGGTCCTCGCCGCCTACGAGCAACGTGAGGCGGTGGAACTCGCGTTCGTCGCGGCTCTGCAACACCTGCCGGGCAACCAACGGGCCGCCCTGCTGCTCTTCGATGTTCTCGGGTTCACGGTGAGCGAGATCGCCGAGATGATGGACACGTCCTCGACAGCGGTGAACTCGGCGCTGTCTCGGGCGCGCCGTGTCATCGCGGACAAGGCGGCCGGCCCGACCCAGCAGGAGGTCGTCCGGAAACTGGGTGACGCACGCGTGCGCCAGACGGTCACCGAGTTCGCCAACGCCCTCGAACGCGGCGACATCGACCGATTCGTCGCGCTCCTGACCGATGATGTGACCTGGTCCATGCCGCCGCTGCGACACTGGTACCGCGGCCGATCCGCGGTAGCGGACTTCGCCCTCGCGGTCCCGATGACCCGCTGCCCGAGCTGGCGGTACCGGCCGATCAGCGCCAACGGGCAACCAGCGGTGGCGTTCTACGTGGGCCCGGACGCCGACAGCGACCACCTCGCCTGGTCGATCACCGCGCTGACACTCCGCGCCGACCGCATCGCCACGATCACCTCGTTTCTCGGCGCCGAGCATTTCCCTGCCTTCGGACTTCCATCGTCACTGTGACCGCACTCGCATGCCACGCTCCTACCGAACAGCCCGGCTGAGCAAGTCCACGCTGCTGGCGACCCGCTCGCGCGGGCTCGTCCGCCTGATCCCTCTCGCCGATCCTCCAAGCATCAGGGCAGAAAAATGTCGGTGGTGGTCCCTATGCTGCTGTCGCGGATTCACGACACGGGGAGACAACATGCGAACGCCACGACTATTACCGGTGCTACTGCTTGCCACGACGCTCGGCCTGTCCACCGGGTGCACCAGCGAGCCGGGCAGCACAACGGCCACGAACGGGGCGGCTGCGAGCGGGGCAGCCACGAGCACGGCGGCCGCACCGAGCGCCACCGTTGACGTGAAAGCCAACACCGAGGCGGTGTGCAAGGCGGTGGTGGCCGCCTACAAGGCAGAAGAGGGCCAGCTGCTGCCGCTCGGCAGTGCCATAGCCAAGGCGTCGCTCAGCCATGACCAGCAGCAGATCGCGAAGGTCAGGGCAGATGCCGAGGTCGTGCTCAGCAGGCTGGACAAGGTGATCGACGCCGAGCTGGCCAAGGCCGCCGATCCCGCGGCGAAGGCAGCGATCAAGCACTACTCGGTGGTCTACGCGGACACCTGGCGCGCCGACAGCTATGCCACCATCGACCCCATCGACGAGATGGACAAGGCAAATGCCGCGGTCAAGCCGTATTGCCCAGCCTTGAAGATGTAGCCAGGTCCCATGCCTCGTCGGCATCCGCCGGAAGGCCGTCACGGTCAACCCGCGTACCCACGGTCACCGGGCATGGGTTGCACGGTGAGGCCCGCGGCGGTGAGGAACTGACGGATCTGGGAGGCATGCTCAACGACGTGCAGCGGCATGCTGCCGACAAGCACCGCGAACGGCATGCCGTGGTATCGATGGGCGCTCGGAAGCGGCCGAGCGGCCATCTCCTCGGTGAGGCCGTCAAGGGTCCGGCGTACGCGGCCGCGGCACCAGTCGACGTACCCGAGAAGCTCGGGCTTGGTGAACCTGCGGTTCGGGAAGCCGTACGTGTTGTCGTCAAACGGTTGCGGCGGTGCCCACGGCTCGAACTCGCCGACCAGGTCATAGTCGAGCGTGCTCAGCGCGTGGTAGCCGAGGAACCAGGGAGCCGAGCCGTGCAATCCCCCGTGCGGCGCCGGAGCCGTGGGCGCCTCGTCCGGCCACAAGTCCGTCTGCCACAGCTCGTCGGGGCAGTCGGTCAGCGCCGTCTCCATCAGTCGCAGCGCCTGTTCGAAGTTGTGGGCCATGCTCTGCACAAACGCGTTCGGCACAGTGCCGGTATAGCGCATGTCGGCGGTTCTGGCACAGACGCGCGCCCTTGCCGCCGTTGGTAGCCGGCCTAGACTTGGCGGCATGGCGCGGGCGAACGACGCCGTCGCGGCGCTGCTGCAGGAATACGCCGATCTGCTGATCGTCACCGGTGGAGAAGCGTTCAAGAGCCGGGTGTACGAGAAGGCGGCCCGGGCGGTCGCCGGTCACCCGCTGGACGTCGCGGCCATGGACGACGGCGGGCTGCGGAAGATCGCGGGCGTCGGCACCTCGATCGCCGAGAAGATCGTCGAGTACCTGCGCACCGGCCAGGTGGCCGCGGTGGACACCCTGCGGCTGCGGGTGCCCAGCGGCGTGCTGGAACTCATCCGGATTCCCACACTGGGCCCGAAGCGGGCCGTGCAACTGCACGACGAGCTCGGCGTGGCCTCGATCGACGAACTGCGCGACGCGATCGCCGCCGGCAAGCTGGCGGGCCACCGGGGATTCGGCGCGAAGACGGCCGAGAACATCCTGCACGGCATCGAGGTGCTGGAGCGCAGCCACGGCCGGGTGCTGCTGTCCGTGGCCACCGCGGCGGCGGAGCAGATCGTGGAGGCGCTGCGCGGCGCACCGGGGTGCATCCGGTGCACCTGGGCCGGCTCGCTGCGCCGGTTCCGCGAGACCGTCGGCGACGTCGACATCCTCGCCGCGGCGACCGGGCCGGGCCCGCTGATGGACACCTTCACGCAGCTCTCCATGGTCGCCGACGTGCTGGCCAAGGGCGCGACGAAGTCCTCGGTACGGCTGCACGGCGACCTCCAGGTGGACCTGCGGGTGATCCCGCCCGCGGCATGGGGCGCCGCACTGCAGTACTTCACCGGATCCAAGCCGCACAACGTGCGGGTGCGTGAGATCGCCGTGCGAGCTGGGTTCAAGCTCTCCGAGTACGGGCTGTTCCGCGTCGACGACGGCAGCCTCGTGGCGTCCGAGACCGAGGAGGCGGTGTACGAGCGGCTCGGCCTGCAGTGGGTCCCGCCGCCGTTGCGCGAAGACCGGGGCGAGGTCGAGGCGGCCCGGAACCGGGCGCTGCCGGCGCTGGTGACCGCGGCGGACATCCGCGGCGACCTGCACACCCACACCGACCTCACCGACGGCGTGGCACCGCTGGCCGACATGGTGGCCGCGGCCCGGGCCCGCGGCTACGAGTACTACGCGGTCACCGACCACGCCAAGAACATGCCCATGCAGCGCATGACGGACGACAAGATGCTCGCACAGCGCCGCACGTTGCGGGAGCTGGAGACCGGCGGCGGCCCGGTGCTGCTGCACGGCACGGAGCTCAACATCGGCCCGGACGGCGAGCTGGACTGGCCGGGAGCGTTCCTGTCCGGGTTCGACCTGTGCGTCGCGTCGGTACACTCCCACTTCAACCAACCGGCCGCGCAGCTGACCCATCGGCTGGTGAGCGCGTGCGAGAACCCCCACGTCACCATCCTGGGTCACCCGACCACCCGCCTGATCGGCAAACGGCCACCGCTGGACGCGGACTTCGACGCCGTGTTCGCCGCCGCCGCCCGCACCGGCACCATCCTGGAGATCAACAGCTTCCCCGACCGGCTCGACCTGCCCGACGAACTCATCCTGCGCGCGAAGCGCCACGGTGTCCGCTTCGCCGTCGACACCGACGCGCACGCACCGGTGCACCTGGACCACCTGCGATACGGCATCGGTACCGCCCAGCGCGGCTGGCTCCCCGCCGACGACGTGGTCAACACCTGGCCGATCGAGCGCCTCCGCGCCTGCATCGACGCCAAGCGAACGGCGGCAGCGCGGTCGTGAGCGGCAGGCCACCCGGTCCGTTGACGTTGTTCCTGTGCGGCGACGTGATGCTGGGTCGCGGCATCGACCAGATCCTGCCGCATCCCCTCGACCCGACGCTACGGGAACGGTACGTGGACGGCGCAGGCGACTACGTCGCGCTGGCGGAGGCGGCGAACGGCCCCGTCCCCCGCCCCGTGGACTTCTCCTGGCCCTGGGGTGACGCGCTGGACGTCCTGGCCGCCGCCGCGCCGGACGCCCGAATCGTGAACCTGGAGACCAGCGTCACCGGCAGCGACCAGTTCGCGCCGGGCAAGGCGGTCCACTACCGCATGAATCCCGCGAACCTTCCCTGCCTCACGGCGGCGCGTCCGGACGTGTGCGTCCTGGCCAACAACCACGCCCTGGACTTCGGCCTCCGCGGCCTCGAAGAGACGCTCGGCGCGTTGAGCGACGCGGGCCTCCAGGTGGCCGGCGGCGGCCTGGACGCGCATCAGGCTCGCCGGCCCGCCACGGTGAGCGTCGGCCACGCCCGCGTCCTGGTGTTCGCGTGTGGGGCGACGTCCAGCGGTACTCCGTTGGACTGGGCCGCGACCGAGGATCGAGCCGGTCTCGACGTTCTGCCGGAGCTCTCCGAGGACGGCGTCGAACGGCTCGCCGACCGCATCCGGCAGCACAAGCGGCCCGGCGACGTCGCGGTCGTCTCCATCCACTGGGGATCCAACTGGGGCTACGAGATCCCGGCAGAGCAGATCCGCTTCGCCCACGGGCTCATCGACAACGGCGCGGACATCGTGCACGGACACTCCTCGCACCATCCCCGGCCGATGGAGGTGTACCGCAACCGGCTCATCCTGTACGGCTGCGGTGACTTCATCAACGACTACGAGGGCATCCGCGGCTACGAGCAGTACCGCGACGACCTGCGGCTGGTGTACCTGGCGTCCATCGCGCCCACGGGCGCGTTCCTGGGCCTGCGCATGGCGCCGATGCAAGCCAGGCGTCTGCGGCTGCAGCGCGCCTGCGCCGAGGACGCCGAGTACCTCCGGGCCGTCCTCAACTCGGTCAGCGCCCGATTCGACGTCCGGATCGACGCCACCGCAGACGGCATGCTCGCCGCTTCCTAAAACGGTTGATCGCGGCAGCGACAATCGACGATATGGACGTGGTGGGGGTACGGCCGGGTCGTGGTCTTGTCGGGACACTGGAGAGTGCGTACCGGCGGGCGGTGCGTGACGGGCAGGCCGTGGTCAGCTCGGCGGAAGTGCTGCGGTACGGTGCGCCGCCGGTGCCGGAACTGGGCCAGTTCCCGCTACCGTGGTCTCGCGACTGGCGGCAGGGCCGGGATCTGATCGACGACGACCGGCCTTGGCAGCGGTCCCGATTGTTTCCCGCCTTCGACCAGCAGGTGGCGGTGTTCGCCGACGGGGCGCTGCGAGAGGCGGCCCACCTCGGCGGCCCCGGCGTCGCCGTGTTCTCCCCACTGGTCCGTCACGCGGTCTACGAGGCCGTCCACGAGGCGAGCCGCCGCGACGGCGTACCCGCTGGCGTACGCCACCTGCTCGCCGCGATCTTCGCCGAGCCGGGCAACGCCGCCGCCCAACTCGCCAGGCAAATGCGGGTGGCCGGTCACGACCGCCTCGCCCTGGACCGGCAGGCACCCAGGTACCGCGCCGGCGACGACCCCCCGAACTGGGCACCACAGGCGCTCAAGGCGCTGTGCGTCCTGCCGTCGAACGCGCCCCGCGCGCTGCAACCGCCCTGGCGAGCCGCCGTAGCGGCCGGCCTGTACATCACGCTACGGCGACCCTTTCTTCGGCACGGAGCCCGCTACGGCCACCCCATCCTGGAACTGATCGAACGCGACGCCGGCAGACAGGCCATCCGCCTCGGGCACGCCCACACCGGGACCGTCGAGCTGCTCCTGAGCGTGCTGGACCTGCACGAGCAGCTGCACGCCGCGGGCGCGGTGCTGCCGGAACCGATCGCCCGCCACAACACCGCCGGTCAGATCCTGCGCGAGCACGGCGTCACGCTGCTCGCCGCCACCATGGCCGCGGCCCAGCCGGCGCCCGCGCCGCAACCCGTCCCCGACCCGGCAGCGGTCCCGGCCAAAGGCTGGCCGCGAGAACGGAAGACCCGCCGCCCCACGCCACCCCTGGACGCGGGCGCATTGCGCGCGCTGCGCTCGGCCAGCACGGCAGCGCGGCAGGCAGGTGATCCCTTCGCCGGCACAACACACCTCTTGGTCACCATGCTTCGCGACGGCGACGACCCAGCCGCCGACCTGCTCCGCAGGACCGGCGCGGACCCCGAAACCATCGCCGGTCACGCATCCCCCTGAGCCGATCCGCCTACCGCGACCGCGTGGTCCAGAACGCGGGCGACGGTATGCAGGAGCTGCTGGGCGCTGACCGGTTTGGTGAGCAGGGTCGCGCCGGTGGGGATGGTGCTGCGGGTGGCGAGGATCGTCTCGGTGTATCCGGACAGGTAGACGACGGGCAGTCCCGGATGCGTGCTGTGCAGGGCGGCGGCGAGGGCGGGTCCGTGCATGTCGGGCAGGATCACGTCGGTGAGCAGCAGCGCGATCCCGGGGTGTGTCGCGGCCGTGCGCTGGGCATCGGTACCCGTGGCGGCAGACAGGACGGTGTAACCGGCCTGGTACAGGATGCGTTCGGTGATCGCGCGGAGGCTGTCGTCGTCCTCGACGAGCAGGATCGTTTCGCCGGCGCCCGACCGCGGATGTTCCGCGGGTGTGGTGTCCGGCTCGGCGAGGTCGTCGGTGGCGGGGAGCAGCGCGGTGATGGTGGTGCCCCGGCCGAGTTCGGAGTAGATCTGGGCGTGCCCGCCGGCCTGGGTGATGATGCCGTAGATGGTGGCCAGGCCGAGACCGGTGCCGTGGCCTTTGGGTTTCGTGGTGAAGAAGGGTTCGAACGCCCGCTCCAGGGTGGCTTTGTTCATGCCGGTACCGGTGTCGCTGACCCGCAGCTGCATGTACCGCCCGGTTCGCACGCCGGGGTGCTGGGCGGCGTAGTGCTCGTCGACGGTGACCGGTGCGGTCTCGATGCTGAGGGTGCCGCCGCCGGGCATCGCGTCGCGGGCGTTGACCACGAGGTTGACCAGGACCTGCTCGAGGCGGCCAGGGTCGGCTCTGATCGGCCACGGTTGCGCGGTGAGGTCCGTGGTGAGGGTGATGTCCTCGCCGAGGGCGCGGCGCAGCAGGGTGTCGAGGTCGATGACGACGGTGTTGAGATCCAAGGTGCGGGCCTCGGGCGCGGGGTCGGCACGCGCGAAGGCCAGCAATTGGCGGGTGAGGGCAGTCGCGCGGTCGCCTGCGGCGACGATCTCGGTGAGGTCGGCGTGCAGCGTGCGCCAGGCCGGGTCTGCTGCGGCCACCGGTTCCAGGTCCGCGGCGGCCATGCCGGCGTAGCCGTTGATGATGCCGAGGAGGTTGTTGAAGTCGTGCGCGACACCGGCGGCGAGCTGGCCGAGGCTCTCCAGCCGGTCGGACTGGCGCAGCCGTCGTTGCAGATGCTCGCGTTCGGTGACGTCGGTCATGACGGCGCAGCGGACCTTCCGCCCAGCGAACGACGTCAGGTAGGTGGTGACGCTCACCTCGGCGATCGTGCCGTCGTGCTTGATGTGGCGTTGCGGCCGGTCGCGTTCGACCGGCGCGGCTGCCGCGCCGTCGGCGCTTGCCTCGTCGAGATCGTCCGGTGCGAGCAGATCGGTGTAGGCCATCGTGAGGAGGGCGTCGCCGGACCGGCCGTAGTAGGCCAGGGCGGCCGCGTTCGCGGCGACGATGTCGAGGGTGTCGACGTCGAACAGCACGATCGGGTTCGGGCTGGCGTCGAACATCTGCCGGTAGTTGCGTTCGTGTTCCCGGGCGGTGTCTTCTGCGCGGCGACGTTCGTGCAGTTCCCGGTCGACAGTGGCCAGCAGCGCCGTGAACGCTTCGCCGAGTTCGGCGACCTCCCGTGGGCCGGTGACCGCGACGGTCGTGTCCAGGTTGCCGGAGGTGGCGGTGCGCACCGAGCTGCGGAGGTTGGCGATCGGGGCGGTGACGCGTCGCTGCACGACCATCGTAGCCAGGAGCCCCGCGAACAGGCCGAGCGCCACGATCAAGGCTTGGCGCCGTGCCAGCCGGTCGGCGTCCGCCAGCGCAGCGGACCGGTCCGCGCCGGCGAAGACCTGCCAGCCGGTGCCCTCGACGGCCGCCCGCCCATACAACCGGGGCAGCCCGGTCACGTCGACGCCGGTGCCGGTCGTCGTGAGCCGGGCGTGGCGCACCTGAGTGCCGGCCCACCGGAGTCCGTCGGGCCAGCGCGTCAGCACGGCGGTGCGGCCCTCGGTGGTGATCAGCAACTCGAGCTGGCGGGCTCCGCCGAACAGTCTGCCCGCCGCCGCGCCGAGTGCGGGCAGGTCGATGAATGCCGCCACCAGTCCGAGTGCCGGGATCACGGCGGTGATCAGGAAGGCGGGACGTCCGGTGCGATCGTCGCGGACCGGGGCGACGGCTTGTGGTGTACGCACCGCATCGGACAGCCAGGAAGACCCGGCGTAGGCGTTGGCCGGTTTGCCGTCGGACAGTGGCGTGGACGAGCACACGACGGTCCCGTCGGGGCGTAGGACGTCCAGGTGCCCGTCATCGGCGCCGCCGAGGGAGAACGCCAGCCGGCAGTCGCCTGGGTCGGCGAACACCTGCGCTGCGCCCGGGCTGGACGCGACGGAATCGACGTTGCTGCGTACGGTGGCGAGGCTCTCGCCGATCTGCCGCGCCGCCAGGCCGGCCGCCGTCGAAGCGTCCGCCCGGGCGGCGGACACGGCGTCGTGCCGGGCCTGCACCCAGCCGGCGCAGATGCCTGCCCCGGCAGCCACGACGAACAGCACCAGCAACCCGATCAGGTAGGACCGCAACGGCCATCGCCGCCGGCGGCGTGCCGGCTTCACGTGTCGCAGTAGATCCGCAACCGTGCCGGGCTCCGGCGTGCTCATGTGGCGGCTACCTTCCTGGCATCTGTGCCGGGCCGCCGACCGGCTCCGAAACGCCAGATACACAGAGCCAGACCGCGGGCCGGTCACCACCGCACCAAGGGTGCGCCGACACGTACTCCTCCAGACGCTACGCCGTCGGGCCCGCCGGCAGAGCCGGAATCAGATGCGGACAGTCGAGGAAGGCAACGCCGATGGATACTCGTGGCGCCGGAGTCCGGCACCGCCACCGCGGCAGATGCCGAGTTTGACGCTGCTGGCTCGCTGCCGCACTACCTCAAGACGCACTCGCCGATCACCGGAGTTGACGGGCAGCAGCACGACGTCGCCGACGGACAGCTGCTCGGCGGGCACGAGACGCTCATTACCGCATCTTCCGCATGCTGCCGGCTTCCGCCGAACGCACGGCCAGCCCGTACGCGGGACGGGTGTCAGCTCGACTTGACGGCAGGTTGGTGTTTCTCGAAGGAGAGCTGGTTGTACGGCGAGTCGCCGTAGGAGTCGATCTCGTGGTAGCCGTTGCTGCGATAGAGCGCTATCGCTTCGCCGAGCGTGTGGTGGGTTCCGAGCCGGAAGGTGTCGACGCCTCGGGCCGCGGCGTCTGTTTCCAGGTGGTGCAAGAGGCGTCGGCCCAGGCCGAGACCGCGTGCCTTGCTGTCGATCCACAAGTGCCGAATCTCTGCGGTGCGGGGATCCAGGCGGATCCACGCGCCGCAGCCGACTGGTTCGCCGCGTTCGCGGGCCAGTAGCAGGCTGCCGGTCAAGTCTTCGGGCCGGGTCAAGGTTGCCTGGTCGTAGCCCTCCGGGAAGCGCCTCGCCAGCTCGGCGGCGTACCACTTCAGGCAACGCCACGCCTCCGGGTCGTCGGTTGCCACGGGTGTGATCGTGATGGTTGCCAGGCGAAGCAGCCGTCGGACCTGGTTCTGTGCAGTCGCCAGTTCTTCCTGTTGCTCGGGGCTGAGTCCGCCGAGCAGGGCAACGACGCCGGCGCGTGATCGCTGGTCGAGCGCGTCACGTTCTCGTCGGCCGGCCTCGGTGAGCTCAGCGATCCTGGCGCGGCCGTCGCGGGGGTGGGGGACGACACGGACGAGGTCTTGTTCTTCCAGGCCGCGCAGGAGCCTGCTCAGATAGCCGGAGTCGAGACCGAGATGGTCGCGTAGCTCACGAACATCTCGATGGTCGCCGATCTCCCAGAGCAACCGGGACGGCCCGAGCGCGCGATCACTGCCGAGGTAGCGATCGGTGAGCAATCCCAGACGTTCGGTGTAGAAGCGGTTGAAGTCGCGTATCTGCTCGATGAGGTCCGGCGCCATCTGCCGAGATTACCTGACTTAGGTCAGGTAATCTTCCGGCTGGAGCAAAGCCCGCTGGTGTGGTTGAGAGACCTGCAGGCGTCCGGATCTAATAGACCTCGCGAGGCGGCTCGCTGACGACACCGCCACCCTCGAAGAACTCCGCTGTGCCGCCGACCAACACGTCAGCGGCCCGGAACAGCCGTCGCTCGCCGCAGGCCGCACGGACCCGGTCGCGCTCAGACCTGCTCTGTCGCCGGTCTGGCGCGGGTCGCCGCAATCGCCTCCTCGGCTCGGCCCGCGCGGATCAACGCCTTCGCCAACAGTATGCGGGACCATCCTTCGGCGGCCGGGCTGAGCATGGCGATGGCCTCGTCCGGTGGACCGTGGTCGGCCAGCAGGGCGGCCAGGCGTTCGCGGGCGTACCCGCTGCCCGCCTCGGGATCCGCTCGCAGGTCGGCGATCGCCTGCTCGTAGCGGCCGCATTCGACCAACGCCTCGATCCATTCCAGGCGCAGTCTGACCGGGTCCGGCCAGACCTCGGCGACGACCTCGGCCACAGCGGCCTGTGCCTCGTCCAGGCGGTCGTGCTCGATCAGCAGCACGCACAGCGGGCGCAGCAGGGCCGGCTTCGCGACGGCCGCCGTCCGCAGCACGGTGACCGCCTCGTCGACCCGACCGTGCCGGGCCAGCAGGTCGGCGAGAAGGCGCGGCTCGTCCTGGCCGACAACCCACCCCAGTTGCGGCGCGGCGTAGTGGGGCAGGCCGTGCTGCTCATGAGTGCGGCATACCCGTGCCGCGCGGGGCGCCAGCACCGCCACCGCGTCGTCGATGCGGCCCTGTTCCTCGTACCAGCGAGCGAGTCGATGCGCGCCGTACCTGCGTCCGCTGCGGTCATCACCGGCGGCGAACTGCGCGAGCGCCGCGGGGTCGTGACGGGCGAGCAGATCGGCCAGGTGCTGGGCGTCCGCGACGTTGTACGGCCCTTCGCGAAGGCCGTCGGACAGCGCGGCAATCGCCTCCTCCAGCCGGCCGTCGCGTTCCAGCACGGAGGCCAGCAGGCTCTCCAGGCCGAGCCGCCCGGCGTCGATCCGCGACCGCAGCAGCTCGATCACCTCGTCGTCGCGGCCCAGGCCGCGGGTCAGTTCGACCGGCACGTCGATCGGGTACATGTAGTCATCGAGGCCCTGCCGCAGCATGGCGAGCACGTCGTCGGCACGGCCCTGTTGGATCAGCAGCGTCCCGAGGCGTTCCACGGCCACGGAATGGCCCTCGTCGGCGTACGGGCGCAGCATCACCACCACCGCGTCGACGTCGCCGGACTCCGCGAGGTACCCGGCGTAGTCGTCCACGACCCGCGCTGCCCAGTCCGTACCGACGAAGGGCCGCAGCAACGTCAGGGCTGTCGCCGGCGGCTCGCCGCGGGCCCGCAGCAGCCGTGCCAGCGTTTCGGCGCATTCGTAGTCGCCGTCGTCAGCCTCGCGGCGCAGCAGGTCCAGGTGTCCGTGCTCCGCGAGCAGCCGCACGACCATTTGCGGCAGCCCATCCTGTGGGGACCTGGCAGCGTCCATGGGAGGCACCCTAACCTCGCGCCGCCCATCAAGGATGCAGCGACGCTGTCATGGCATCCGCTCATGCCGCGGCGGGCGCATTGGTGTTCACCGCGGCTGGTAACGCACGGTGATACAAGATAGACGGCCGGGGAACCGTCGGGACGCCGGCTGCGTCCGATCGGGCGAGTCATCCGGCGATGGGGGAGATCATGCGACGCTCGGCCGCGGCCGCGTTCACACTGCTGGTCCTGACGATGTCCGCCTGTGCGGCGCGCAACCAGGCGCCGCAGGAGGTGAGCGCCTCCGCCGGGCCGGAGGTGGGCGCCTCTGCCGCGCCGGAGGGCTGGCGATGGGAGTCCTACGGCGGGATCGAGATCGCCGTGCCCGGTAGCTGGGGCTGGGCCAACGGCAGCCAGCGGCTGCACGCGTGGTGCACCACACGAGAGGACGAGCGCGCGCAGCCGGTGGTCGGGCGCCCCGGTGCGGTCGCCGCGATCGGCTGCCCGGTTGGGGACTCGCCCAACCCCGGCACGCTGGTCCGGAAGACGGGTCAGCTGGTGACCTTCGACCGCACGACCGAGCCGCCCGGCGTGCGGCAGGAGGGCGACCAGACAGTCGTACTCCGCGACGGTGTCATGATCACCGTCAACGCGCCCCAGGAGCTGCGGCAACGCATCGTCGACACGATCCGCCGGGTGGACGTCGACAGCTACGGCTGCCCGTTCGAGCACCCGATCGGCATCCACCCGCAGCAGCGGCCGCCGAAGCCGGTGGACGTGGCGTCGCTGCGGGACGCGGCGAGCGTGTCGGCCTGCAAGTACGAGGTCGCCGGGGGATCCGGCAGTTCGAGCCCGCGCCTGGTCTCGGCGCTGCGACTGGACGGCTCCGCGGCTGCCGGGGCGGTCCGCGAGATCGCGAAGGCGCCGGTCGGCGGAGGCCCCAACGCCCCGCAGACCTGCGTGCCGGAGGCCTCCTACGGCGACGATGCCATCGTCCTGCTCGTCCGGTCCGCCGCCGACCCGACCGAGATCCTCCTGCGGTACTCCGGATGCGACCACAACGGGTTCGACGACGGCGTCTCCGTCCGCACGCTGACCGCCGCCGCGGTGGCGCCTCTGGTCGCCGGTCCCAACGTGGTGTTCAACTTCTCGGGACCGCAGGAGAAGGTGCAGATCCTGCGGCCGAGCTGACATCCCGGGGGCGGCTAGAGGTCGATGACGACCTTGCCGTGTACGTGCCGGCCGGCCTGGAGCTCGACCGCGGCGCGGATCCGCTCGACCGGGAAGCCGGCCGCGATGGGCACACGGAGCCGGCCCGCCGCGATGAGGCGAGCGATCTCCTCGATGGCGCCAGGGGCGGCGTTGGCGCCGTTGGCGGGCGTGATGCCGTTGATCTGTGCGGCGATGGTGGTGATGCGCTCGTCCGGGACGCCAAGTGCCCGTGCCGCCTGCGCCGTCTCCGTCCCGTACAGGTCGATGGCCGCGGTGACGCCGCCGGGAGCCAGGGCGCGGACCCGGCCGGCGAGACCGTCGCCATAGGCGACCGGCTCGGCTCCGAGGGCACGCAGGGCATCGGCCGACCTCGGCGAGCCCGTCCCGATCACCCGCGCGCCCGCGAGGCGGGCGAGCTGCACGGCGAACACGCCGACCCCGCCCCCCGCGCCGCCGATGAGCACAGTGTCGCCCGGGCCGGGCTTGACGACGGCGAGCGCGGCGGCGGCCGTGCACCCCCCGATGGCAAGGACGGCGGCCGTGCGGTCGTCGACACCGTCGGGGGTGTGGTGCGCGTCGCCGCCCACCGCGATGGTCCCCGCCGCGTCGATCACCACGTGGTCGGCAATCGCGCGCGAGAGGACACCGCCGAACACCCGGTCGCCGGCCGCGAACCCGGTCACGCCGTCACCGACCTGGTCCACGACCCCGGCGTAGTCGGTTCCGAACCCGGACGGCAGGCTCAAGCCGAATCGGGCGGCGGTCTCCGGGTCGGAGGTCATGAACCAGTCCATCGGGTTCAGTCCGGCCGCGGTGACTCGCACGCGGATCTGCCCCGGGCCGGCCTGCGGTGCGAGCAGCTCGCGCACGTTCAGGACCTCGGGGCCGCCGAACGACTCGAGCAGGACCGCCCGGCTCATGGACGCCGGCGTATCGGCGCTCGGTTGCTGCATGTTCACGTGTCTCCTTGGGCGGCGCACGACGGCGACGAGAAACGGACTATGCTCCGTTTACAGCAGGCACCGTACCACAACCGGAGCGTGATCCGTTTTGGCAGAGGCAGAAACTCGCGGGCCGCGGGCGGATGCGGCGCGCAACCGCAACCAGCTGCTCGAGGTCGCGACCCGCGTGTTCGAGTCCGCCGGCACCGAACCGTCGATGCGCGCGATCGCACGCGAGGCCGGGGTCGGCATCGCCACGCTCTACCGGCACTTTCCCACCCGCGAGTCGCTCGTCGACGCGGTGTACCGCGATCAGGTCACGCGGCTCACCGAGGGCGCCCGCGAGCTCCTCACCGAGCTTCCCCCGCCCGCGGCGCTGCGGCGCTGGATGGAGCTGTTCGGCAGCTGGATCGCCACGAAGAACGGCATGCTCGACACGCTGCTCGCGATGATCGAATCCGGCGAGATCGCCCATGCCCAGACCCAGACCGAGCTGCTCGCGGCGATCGACGAGATCCTCGAGGCCGGTCGTGCGACGGGCGAACTGCGCACCGACGTCACCGCCGAGGACATCGCCGCTGGCCTCATCGGCATCTTCACCGTGGCCCGCCCGCCCGAGCACAACGCCAGGGCGAACCGCCTGCTCAACATCATGATGGACGGCCTGCGACCCGCACGTACGGTGTAGATCATGACCAGTCGACTCGCCGTCATCGCCATCGACGCCATCGAGCCCCGTCCCGTCGCCGACTTCTGGTGCGCCGTGCTCGGGTGGCAGATCGTCGAGGAGGAGGCGGACATCATCAGCCTGGCGCCCGCGGCCGGGGCCATGCCCGGCATCGACGTGGTGCGGGTGCCCGAGCGCAAGAGCGTCAAGAACCGCCTGCACCTCGACCTGCGCGCGGACGGCAGCACCCAGGCGCGGGAGGTCGAGCGCGTGCTCGCCCTCGGTGCCCGGCGCGCCGACGTGGGCCAGGGCCCGGACGTGTCCTGGGTGGTGCTGGAGGACCCGGAGGGCAACGAGTTCTGCATCCTGTCCCGGTCGGTGCAGGACCTGGCCTGAGCGAACGGCGAAGGCCCGGCGCGACGAGCGCCGGGCCTTTCGCATGCGACGGGTCAGCTGCCGGACTTCGGCTTCGACGGCTTCTGCGACAGCGCGCTGCCCGCGGCCTTCTTGTCCGCGTTCGTCGCCGTCGGGTCGCGCAGCACCTCGCTGGCCGCGTGGGCCGCCTGCTCACTGGTCTGCTTGGTGTTCTCGGCCATCGCTCCTCCTGAGTCACTCGATCCGTCAAGAAATGGATGCCCCTCAGCGCGCGGTTCAATCACACCCTTGTACCCGGGCATCGACCGCTATAAAATCCCGGAAAACAGTTAACAACCTTAACTGTTTACATGGGAGTGCTCTCGGTACAGGAGGAGCGAGATGCGCAGACCCGGCCGGCTCATCGCCGCCATCGCAGCCACCGTGCTCACGGCCGCTGCCGCGTGGACCACCGCAACGTTGAACACCACGGCGCAGGCCGCCACCACCAGTGGCGGCGTCAAGTTCGCCTACTTCACGCAGTGGGGCATCTACGCCAACGGCTTCTACCCAAAGAACCTCGACACCAGCGGCATGGCGGGCAAGCTCGACTTCCTCGTGTACGCGTTCGAGAACATCAACCCCACCACGCTCAGCTGCTTCGAGAACGACTCCGCCGCCTCGCCCGACGAGAACAACCCCAACGCCGGGGACAACGCGGGCGACTCGTTCGCCGACTACGGCAAGTCCTACGGCGCCGACATCAGCGTCGACGGGGTCGCCGACACCTGGAACCAGCCCCTCGTCGGCAACTTCAACCAGCTCAAGAAGCTCAAGGCGAAGTACCCGAACCTGAAGATCCTGGTCTCGATCGGCGGGTGGACGTACTCGAAGTACTTCTCCGACGCCGCCTCGACCGACGCGTCGCGCAAGCAGCTCGTGAGCTCCTGCATCGACATGTTCATCAAGGGCAACCTGCCGGTCCGCAACGGCTTCGGCGGCCCGGGCTCGGCGGCCGGGGTCTTCGACGGCGTCGACATCGACTGGGAGTACCCGGGCGCGGCCGGGCACACCGGCAACCACTTCAAGGCGGCCGACAAGCAGAACTACACGCTGCTGATGGCCGAGTTCCGGGCCCAGCTCGACGCGCTCGGCGGCGGCAAGAAGTGGCTCACCGCCGCGGTGCCCGCCGGCCAGGACAAGATCGCGCAGATCGAGACGAACAAGGTCGGGCAGTACCTCGACTACGCCAACGCCATGACCTACGACATGCACGGCGGCTGGGAGTCGACGGGCCCGACGAACCTGCAGGACCCGCTGTACGGCTCGCCCAGCGACCCGAGCACCCCGGTCCCGCCGGGCAACGGGAAGTACTCGATCGACGCCGCCGTCAAGGCGTACACGACGGGCGACTCGGCCTACGGCATCCCCGGCGGATTCCCGGCCAGCAAGCTGACACTCGGCTATCCGTTCTACTACCGCGGCTGGACCGGCGTCCCGGCCGGCTCGAACCACGGGCTCTACCAGACCGCCTCGGGCCCGGCGACCGGCCACGCGCTGTCGGGCAACGTGGCGGGCGTGTCGTTCTACAAGGAGCTCACGGGCTTCGTGAACAACCCGTCGTACACCTATCTCGACCCCGTCACCAAGGGCGCGTACTTCTACGACGGCACCACGTTCTGGGCCGGCGACTCGCCGGCGTCGATCCAGCTGCGCGCCGACTACCAGCACTGCAACGGTCTCGGCGGCGCGATGATGTACTCCCTGGAGGCCCTCGACCCGGCCGCCACCCTGTTCAACGCGGTCGTCAACTCGACCAACGGGGCCACCGCGGGCTGCTCGACCTCGTCCCCGACGGCCTCGCCCTCGGTGTCGAAGAGCACCTCGGCCAGCCCGTCGGTGTCGGCCTCGCCGTCGAAGAGCACGTCGCCGAGCCCGACCACCGGCACCTGCTCGGCCGCGGCGTGGAGCTCGGCCACCGCCTACAACGGCGGCGCGGTCGTGTCCTACAACGGCCACACCTGGACCGCCAAGTGGTGGACCCAGGGCGACATCCCCGGCAACAACAGCCAGGGCGTGTGGACGGACAACGGCGCATGCGGCGGCACGACGACCTCGCCGACGCCCACCGGCGGCACCGGCTGCACCGGCATCGCGGCGTGGAGCTCGGCCACCGCCTACAACGGCGGCGCGGTCGTGTCCTACAACGGCCACAAGTGGACCGCCAAGTGGTGGACCCAGGGCGACATCCCCGGCAACAACAGCCAGGCTGTCTGGACGGACAACGGCGCCTGCTGACGGCGGCGCGGTGACGGCGGCCCGGGACCGTGAGGTCCCGGGCCGTTGTGTCATACCGGGCGGGGGACGGCCCGGGGCGGCATACTCGGGATCATGACCGAACCGGAGCTCAACCCCGAGCAGTACCCGCCGATCGACCCGCGCGAGCCGGTCCCCGACGACCCGGGTGAGCTGCTGCCGGACACGCCCGACACGCTGCCGCCCGCGCCCGCCGAGCCGATGCCCGGCGACGGGGACCCGCCGCCGGACGGTGGCGTGCCCGAGCCCGCGTAGGGGAAGCGCCAGATCATGACTCGGGTCCGTCGGGGTACGGACCGTCGCTCCCGCCAGACACCGCTCGGCGCTGGCGCGCCGTCGCTGCCAGGTCCGCGGATGGTCACCCCACCCTCAGTAGAGCCAGCCGAGGATCGCCCGGAGCAGGATGATGCCCAGGAAGACGACGATGAACGCGAGGTCGATGCCCACGCCGCCGAAGCGCAGCGGGGGCAGTGCGCGGCGGACCGGGGCGAGCACCGGCTCGGTGACGCGCCACACGGCGGCGATCAGCTTCGACCGCACGCCGCCCGGCGCCGACGGTCCGGCCAGCACCACGCTCCAGTCGAGGACGGCGCGGGCGATGAGCAGCAGCTGGAACACCAGCAGCGCCAGGCTCACGATGCCGAGGACGAGACCCACTGTTGACCTCCGTAGCGGAACGGGTGCGTGCTGCAAGGGTGCGTCGGAAAGCTGAGAGTCCGCTGTGTGCGGGCCTGTCCGCCGCCGCCGCGATCGTCGTCTGCGCCTGAGCCACGCGGGTGACGACGGCGGAGATGCCCTCGATGGCGGCCGAGGCCCGGGTGGACTCCCGCATGATCGCGGCGATCTTCGTGGTGATCTCCGCCGAGGCGCGAACACTGCGACGCCGTGAAGTTCGGCAGCGACACGAAGTCACCGAGCAGTCATGACGCAGGACACGGCGAAGCCGCCCTTGGTGGACTGCTTGACGCGGTACATGGCCTCGTCGGCCTCGCGCAGCAGGTGGTCCCCGACGCCGTCGCCGGCCTCCTCGGCGCTGGCCAGGCCGACGCTCGCGCCGATGCGCACGGTGGTGCCGGCGATGTCGAACGGCTCGCCGAGCACCGCCACGATCCGCTCGGCCAGCGCGACCCCCTCGGGCTCGCCGCCGGCCTGCACGACCGCGAACTCGTCGCCGCCGAGGCGGACCACGGCGCCGTCCGGGGCGGCCTCCAGCAGCCGCCCGGCGACCGCGATGAGCAGCTCGTCGCCGGCGGCGTGGCCGAGCCGGTCGTTGACGGGCTTGAACTCGTCCAGGTCGATCAGCAGCAGCGCCTGCGGGCCGGTCGCGCCGGTGAGCAGCTCGGTGAGCGCGCGCCGGTTGGCCAGGCCCGTGAGCGGGTCGTGCGCGGCCTGGTGGCGCACGAGGGCCTCGTGCTCGGCCAGGGTGTCCAGCGCCTCCTGCTGCTGGCGGAGCAGTTCCTCGCGGGCACGGAGGGAGGCGCGGTGCTCGCGCTCGAAGCGGTACAGCAGCAGCCCGATCGCGGCGACCGCGAACGCCATGGCCAGGATCAGCGTGAAGTCGGCCAGGCTCTTGGCCAGGTCGGCGTCGGCGGTCTCGGACTCCTCGAGCCGCTGCAGTGTGTTGGCGAGCACGACGAACGCCGGGTCGGTCCGCTGCTGCTCCAGCGCGAGCGCCTCGGCGGTCTTGCCCACCCCGAGCAGGCCGAGCTCGTCGTCGAGCACCGCGTGGTAGCTCTCGACCTGCCGGCTCAACGCCTCGGAGCCGGGCAGCTTGTCGAGGATGTCGCGCTCGCGCAGGCGGATCCCGCCGAGCTCCCGGGCGACCTTCACCGGGGTGTTGCGGCTGGCGAGGGTCTTCCACTGCAGCGAGCTCTCCTCGTGCAGCAGCATGTTGAGCTCGTTGAGCTGTGCGCGCGTGCCCTCGTGGGCGCGGCTGCGGCCGTGCAGCTCGATGTTGGCGACGGTGACCGCGGCCAGCAGCACCAGGGCGAGCGACAGCACGCGTGGCCACCTCCACGCCAACGTGTCCCTCACTCTCCCGCGCACGGTCCGACTATCGACCGCCACGGCGCCGACCTACGACTTTTCCGCCGGTCGTCTGGGCTCAGCCTCCCGGGCCGCCGGTCGATAGGACCGGTGTGATGAGGCGCACTGTGCTCAGGTCCGTGGCCGCCGCGACCGTTGCCGCCCTGGCGCTGTCCGGGTGTGCGAAGGGCGGCGGTGACGGCGGAGCCGGGGACACCGTCGGCTACGCCGCGGACCGCCCGGCCGTGGAGCTCCAGTTCTGGTACATGCCCTACGGCGGCCCGATCCAGGACCGCGCGGTCATCCAGGAGACCGAGGAGTTCCACAAAGCGCACCCCAACATCACCATCAAGCCCGTGCGCATCCAGTGGAGCGACGCCCTCACCCGCCTCAGCACCGCCACGACGAGCGGCGAGGGCCCGGACGTGACGGTGCTCGGCACGACCTGGGTCGGCGGGTTCAGCGCCCTGCACGCGCTGCGGCCCTACACCGAGGCCGAGCTGGCGGCCGTCGGCGGCAAGGACGTGTTCGCGGCGGCCAGCTGGAGCGCCAGCCACCGCCTCGGCTCGGACGAGATCACCGCGCTGCCCTGGCTGACCGACGTGCGCGCCCTGTTCTACCGCAAGGACGTGCTCGCCGCGGCCGGGATCGACCCCGCGACCGCCTTCACGGACTGGAACGCCTTCGAGGCCACCCTGAAGAAGATCAAGGATTCCGGCAGTACCGTCTGGCCGCTCGCGATCGGCAACGAGAACAACTTCGGCATCATCCACAACGTGGCCCCCTTCATCTGGGGCGCCGGCGGCAACCTGCTCGACGACGCGGGCGACAAGTCGCTGCTGGACCAGCCGCCCGCGGTCGACGGCGTCGCCTACTACCAGCGCCTGGTCCACCTCTACGACGACCCCGAGGCGATGAAGCTGACCTCCAGCGACGTGCCGGAGGCATTCGCCAAGGGCGTCGGCGCCATCACCATCGACAACTCCCAGTCGGTCGGCGACTACCTGGCCGACCCGGACCGGCCGGGCCTGAAGAACGGCTGGGGCACCGCGCCCATGCCCGCGGGCAAGATGGGCCGCTTCGGCTTCTTCGGCGGCTCGGGCCTGGCGATCCTGAAGGCCGCGAAGCACCCGGACGCGGCCTTCGAGTGGGTGAAGTTCCTGACCGGCGAGGAGAGCCAGCGCCGCTACAGCGTCTCCTCGGGCCTGTGGCCGGCGCGCACTGAAGCCATCAAGGGCACCCGCCTGGAGTCCGACCCGGCGTACGCGGCCTTCCGCACGATGATCGAGGCCGGCCGCATGTACCCGTCGATCCCGGCCTGGATCGTGGTCGAGAGCATCATCGCCAAGGACCTCGCCGACCTGTGGCACGCCGAGCAGGCCCTGACCAGAGCCCAGGTCGAGGACATCCTGAAACGCACCACCGCCGACATCGACGAGGCCCTGCAGGACCCCGCGCAAACCGGCATCAAATAGCCGGTAGCGGGCATCGACGAAGATTCCCGGGCCGCCGTGTTTCGCGGCATCGGCGCCGGGGAATGCAAGTTGCAAGTCGGTGCGACGAGGCGCCGGCGGAAACCCCCGCATTCGTACTGCCCTATCGACTGCGAACCGCGGGCGGAATCGAAGACGGGAGCGGCGGATTCTGCCCGGATCCGCCGCCCCATTTCGTTACCTGGTCCTGATGCGGCCCTGCGATCGTGGTCCCATGCGCAAAAGGGGGATCGTCGCCGCGCTGCTCGCCGCCGTGCTGCTGGCGTGCGCCGGGCTGCACGGGTTCATCACCCAGCTGCGGGTGCAGAATCTCCGGCACATCGGCGAGGTGACCGAGGTCGTCGAGGGCGCACGACCCGGCACCGTGCTCGTGCGCACCGAGCGGTCCGGCCGCGGCGCCTGGTGGGTCGTCGACGACCGCGGCGAGCCCGTCGACGCCGCCGACGAGCGGCAGGTCCACAGTGGAGCGATGGAGGAGGGCTGCGCGGCCGGCACCTGCTACCGCGTGTGGCGCGGCGAGCTCAAGGTGCAGCGCAGCGACAACGGCGGCAGCGGCGAATACCGGACCGTGTGGGAGATCGCCGGCCCCGCCTACACCGTGCTCGCCGACGGCTACCCCGGCCTCGGCGACCGGGCCGAGCACCTAGCCTCCCGCTCGATCGTCGCGCACGAGGTGCCCGGCGGGCACGTGCTGTTCGTCGCCAACGGCCGCGACGGGCTGCTGTTCCGCGACGCCGGGAACGCCTGGCACCGGCTGGGCGCGCCGGACTCGGGCGAGGGCTGCTGCTTCTACACGCCGGTGCCACGCCTGAGCACCGAGCCGGCCCCGTTCGACCCGACCTGGCCCGCGGCCGCCCTCGCCGCCGCCGTCGTGCTGGTGTCGGGCCTGCTGAGCCGCCCGCGCTCCCGGGCCGGCACCGCCACCGTCGTGCTGGTGCCGGGCCTGCCGAGCCGCCCGCGCTCCCGAGCGGGCACCGCCACCGTGCTGTTCCTCGCGACCGCCGCCGCCTACGGTGCCGCGCTCGCCGTCAACCTGCCCGACGCCGGCATGGTCCCCGGGCTGCTGTGCGGCACCGTGTGGGCCCTGGCCATCGTCGCCGCCGGCTGCGTGCTCGCCCGCCGGCTCCCCGCGCGCCTGCGGGAGCCGGCCCCACCGGGCTCACACGGGGCCGAATCCGTCGCCCCTTAGACAAAGCGTGCTCCCCCGCCGGGCCCGCCCGCGGCCGAATCCGTCGCCCCTGGGCAGCCGATGGCGGGCGAGTGCGCGGCGGGCCGGGCGGGCACCATCGCGGCATGCGCGCATCGGCCCCCGTTGCGTGGCCCTCGGCGTGTCCGGGACGGGCACTACACCGCGGCGGCGCAGGCCCTGGCCGCCGCCGACCCGGCCTGGCTGGCGAGCCTGATCACCCGGCGGGTGCCGCTGGAGCGCCTCGCCGAGGCCCTCGAGTCGCGGCCCGACGACATCAAGGTGGTCCTCACGCTGGGCTCGTGAGCGCCGGCCCCAGCGCGTCGGGCATGTGCAGGACCGAGAGCAGCCGGCGCACGCCCGGCGGGGCGGCCAGCACCACGAACCGCTCGCCCAGCGTCCGGCGCGCGCCGAGCAGCACGCTGAGCCCGGCCAGCGAGCAGAACGTGACCCCGCTCAGGTCGGCCTCGAGCCGGGCCCGGCCGTCGCCCGCGGCGGCCTCGAACGCGCCGCGGAGCAGGTCGGTGTTGGCCGCGTCGAGGTCACCGCGCACCGCCATCCGCACGACGCGCGGGGACTCGCGGCGCACGACCGTCGTCACTTCCATGGTCTCGAAGTTCATGCAGCATCACCGCCGGTCACAGTAGGCCGTGCCGCCGGGCCGCAGTACCCCTTCGAGGTCGCGAATTGCCGGACAGTCGACGTCCGTGGTCCCCCGAAGGGCCTACTCAGTACGGGTTACCGGTGCCGGGCAGCCGTCCGCGCAACAGCCCGCTGAGGCGGCCGGGGCGGCCCGCCGCGCCGGAGAGCGGGGCGCTGCCGCCGTGGGCCCGGTGCGCCATGCCGGCGGCCAGCTCGCGCAGGGCATCGGACGCGTCGACCGCGGGCCGCCAGCCCAGCTCGGTCGCGGCGCGGGTGGTGTCCAGCAGCGGCGCGGACAGCGCCAGCCGCACCCAGCCGGCGTCGACGGGCTGGAGGCGAGCGTGCCAGGTGGCGGCGGCCGCGGCGCGCAGTACCACCGCCGGAATCGGCATCGTCCGGCCGTGGAAGAGCTCGGCCGCCAGCTCGGGCGTGAGGACCGGGTCGGCGGCGATGTTGAAGGAGCCGCGGGCGTCCGACGTGAGCGCGCGCACGTAGGCGTCGGCGACGTCGTCGGCGTGCACGGCCTGCAGCCGCAGCCGCGGGTGCGCGGGGACCACCGGGACGCGACCGAAGCGCAGCAGCCGCACGGGGACGAGCGGGCCGAGGAAGTAGCGGGCGATCTCCGTGCCGGCATCGCGCTGGAAGATCAGACCGGGCCGCAGCCGCACCACCCGCAGCCGCTCCTCGGCCGAGTCGAGGAGGCCTTCGAGGGCCACCTTGTCGCGGCTGTACGACGAGGCGGCGACCCCGGTCGCGGGCCAGTCCTCGCCGACGCGGCGATCCTTCGGGCCGGGCGCGTACACGCCGACCGACGACGCCGCGACGAGCGCGCCCACCCCGGCCTGGATCGCGGCGTCGACCACGGCCCGGCTGCCGTCCACGTTGGTGCGCCGCAGCACGGCCCGGTCGTGGCTCGGCTGGATCTGCCAGCCCAGATGCACCACGGCGTCCGCCCCGCGGAAGATGTCGGTCAGCGTGCCGACGGCCTCCGGGGCGCCGATGTCACAGGGGTGCCACACCATTTCGGCGTACTCCGAGCCGCCCGGAATCCGCCGCGCCACGCCGACGACGCTGTGGTCGCCGTCGGCGCGCAGACGCCGCAGCAGCGCGGTGCCGGCGTTGCCCGACGCCCCGACCACGACCACGCGCATCGTCATCGCCTCCTACCGGGCGGCGCGGTCCTCTTACCGGACCGCGCCGCCCTCTTACCGGGGCCGGGCCGCCCTCTTGCCGGCCTCTTGCCGGGCCGCGCCGACCGTGCCGCCGTCGTGATTGCCGGGGGCCGCGCCGCCGTCCGCGGTGCCCTCGGGCCCGGATCCCGTGGGTGTGCTGCTGATGTCATCGTCGTTGAGCGCCATGGCGCGGCTCCTTCAGCTTGGGCGGATATACCACCCGATCCCGGTCAATCGGGGCGAATCCGCTGCGGGTCGACGGCCCGGTCCGGGAACCGGCGCAGGTACTCGGCCTCGAGCTCGGCCGTGCGGCTGTCGTGGTTCGCGAGGGCCTGCGCGGAGCCGTGCCGGAACGTGTCGTCGCGGGTCTCGTGCAGATGCCGCAGCTCCCGCGACAGATCGGAGTCGTCCAGCGCCCGGGCCGGGACGCCACCCGAGGTGATGACGGGCGGGGCGAGCTGGGCGAGGGCCTCGACCGCCTCGTCGTAGGCGTACTCCCCCTCCGGCAGCGTCTCCACCGCGTCGATGACCCCGGCGGGCGCGTCGACCGCCAAGGCGTGCCGGTGGATCTCCTCGCGGGTGACCCGCTCACGCCCGGTGTACACGGCGTCGAGCAGCTTCTCGACCTCGTCCATGCGGCCTCGATACCCCCGATGGCGCCGATGCAACAAAGTCGGTACGGTGCGCCCGTGACCGACGTGACGGCGGGCTGTTCACTCGCGTTCGATGTCGAGCGGGCGGCGGAGATCGTGCTGCAGGTGGCCGCCGCGCGCCGGCCCGGGGTCCGGGTGAGCGACGACCTCGGCGTGCGCCTCGACGGCGAGCCGGTGCCGGTCACGCTCGTCGAGACCGGCGACGGCGGCCGGCTGCACACGGTGCGCAGCGAGCCGGGCCGGCTGGAGATCACCTACGAGGCGCACGCCTCCCTCGCGGCCGAGCCGGCGCGGGTCACGCCGCTGGAGCGGGTCGTGAGCATGCGCCCCAGCCGGTACTGCCCGTCGGACCGCATGCTCGGCTTCGCGCTACGGCAGTTCGGGCCCGTCGACCCCTTCGACGCCGAGGCGGTGGCCGGGGCCGTGGCGCGGGTCGTGGCGTACGTGCACGAGCACACCGAGTACCGGGCCGGGGCGAGCACCGGCTCCACCGACGCGGCGGACACGCTGCTGGCCGGCGCCGGGGTCTGCCGCGACTTCGCGCACCTCGTCGCCACCCTGGTGCGGGCCCTGGACATCCCGGCGCGCACCGCGGCCGTGTACGCGCCCGGGCTGTCCCCGATGGACTTCCACGCCGTCGCCGAGGTGGCGATCGGCGGCGTGTGGCGGGTCGTCGACGCGACGCGGCTCGCCCCGCGGCCGAGCCTGCTGCGCATCGCGACCGGCCCGGACGCGGCGACGACGGCGTTCGCCACGGTGCAGTCGGGCCTCGCCGAACTGTCCACGATGGAGGTTCACGCGATCGCCGGCGGCGACCTGCCGTTCGACGACGGCACCAGCCCGGTCTCGCTCCCCTGACCCACGCGAGCGCTCGGCCGGTCGCCGCTCGCCGTGCCCGGACGCCCGCCCGCACTCACCCGGCCCGCTCTGCGCGGGGCGGCGCGGCGCGGTCGGCACGGGCGGGGCAGGGCGGTGCGGGGCGGCCCGATGCGGCGCGGGCGGGGCGGCGCGGGCGGCGCGGGGCGGCGCGGGCGGGGCGGCGCGGGCGG
>NZ_JBEPEH010000072.1:29525-39761 GCF_040300725.1 Dactylosporangium sp. NPDC000244 | reverse complement strand
CGGGTCCTCTCCTATCGACTACGAACGATCAACGGCTCGAGCCCTGGAGGCTCAAGCCGCATAACGCAGTCCTCCACGGTTCCAGGGGATTGACATCCCGGCCGCGACCGGCACGAACGCCGCGAACGCGACCGTGGCAAACGACAACACCCGCACATAAACGGGCGACCCGGCCGGCAGTTGGCGAACATTCCACACCGCGATCCCGACGAGCGCCGCCACAATCAGCCACCCGGCGAGCAGCCCCGGGTTTCCGATCAACCGCTGGGTGAGATCGAACCCGAACAGCGCATGCCCGCGCATGTCCCCGTTGGTGAACTCCCGGTACAGCAGCCAGATGAACGGCGCCTGGGCAAGCATCGGCAGCAGCCCGGCGAACGGCCCGGACCCGGCTTCCCGCATGAGCGCCGTGGTCTTCTCGGCAAGCACGACAGGCTCATGCCCGTGCCGCTCCCGAATCTGCGCGAGCTGAGGCGCCAGCTTCGCCCGCACTCGCTCCGCGCGATACGCCCGAAGACTCAACGGCAGCAACCCCGCACGTAGCAGGAGCGTCGCGACAACAATCGCCAGCGGCACCGACCCGAGCAGCCCAGCCAGCACAAGCAAAATCTGATGTACCACGATTCCGACCCTTCACATCCGCAAAGTCCGATGGCATTTCCGGCGGCCACCACCGTCAAGGCGCACAATCCAGCGCCCAGCGTCGTGACCAGGTGATTTCCCAACGTGAATCAGCACCGCGCCTGCGCGCCGGCGCCTGTGAACACTCACGAGCAGAGTTCGCTCAACGAGCGCGAACGAAGCCCGGCGAGCCGCACGCCTGAGCGATTCGCCAGTGCGCAATGAGCGAACGCTCACCGCCCGCCCAATGACCGATTCGCCGTCAACGCGCAACGAGCAGCGACCAAACGCGCACCATTGCCCGCTCAGACACGCACCACGACAGCCCGCTCGAACGCGCGCATTGAGCAGTCGCCTCAAGCACGCAAATGAACAGCCGCCCAGGAACGCGCGATGAGCCGCCACGGGCAGCCGCTCAGCAACGCACGATCAGCAGCTCACTCAACCGCCCACGGCGAACAACCCGCGCAACCCTGCACTGAGCGATTCGGTCAGCAGCGCTCGACGAGCAACCCGCGCAACCGGGCGCACTGACTGACCCGACGGCGATGCACGCAACGCGCAACAGCGCACGGCGAGCAAACCGCACGACCGGGCGCGCTGAGCGACGCGGCAGCAATGCACGCAACGAGCAACTCGCTCAACAGCGCACGGCGAGCAAACCGCGCAACCGGGCACACTGAACGACGCAGCAGCGATGTGCGCGATGACCGGACCACTCGCCAGCGCACGGCGAGCGATTCGATCGGCGGTGCGCGCTGCGCGAGCCAGCCGACAAAGCGCGCTCACCGATTTCAGTCACCGTCGCGTCCGATCAGCGCTCGGCACCGCGCCTGAGCAAATCAGCTCAGCGGTGCGGCGATTCAGCTCGGCGGTGCGGAATGAGCGATCAGACTCCGGGTGCCCGGGGCCGCGGCCGGCCGTCTGCGTCGGGGTCCACGGAGCGAATGGCCTGCCCGAGGCCGATCCGGGCCCGGGCCGGCAGAGCCAGCAGCCGCGCAGGGGCCGCCGGCGCCCCGGCCACGAACCGGGCCGCCAGGACGACCGCGAGCGCGGCCAGTACGGCCGTCGCCACAGCGACGACGTCACCGGGCGAGCCGACCAGGGCCCACGCGGCGATCAGGGTGGTCATCGACCACGACATGCCACCGATGGTAGGGACCTCCGGCAACGAGCACATCCGCCCACGGGAGTACTCCGCCGCCCCGAACACCTCCGCCGGGCGTAGCCGTCCACCCCAGGCTGGCGAGCGCGCGACGGCCGGAACAAAGACACGACCGCGCACCGAAAGCCGCCACAGTGCGCAGCACACGAACGAACACCCCAATGCCGGGCCGAACCAAGGCGGAAGACGAGCGTGCCGGACACCACCTCGGCTGAGCGGCGCGGTGACCGCGAGCATCACGCCAAACAGCGCACATCACGGAGAGCAAGCGAGAAGGGCGATGCGAAGCACTGCGGCCCACACATCAAGAAGGGCGGGCCGACCGACGTGCGCAGCCCGAGAACCCCAGGCCAGGAACCAGGCGGTGCGCGACGAAGAAAGGCGCGGCTACTTGGCCGGCTCGCGCGACTTGACCCAAGCCGCGATCTGCGTGCGGGACTCCAGGTTCAGCTTGCTCAGGATGTTCGAGACGTGGACGGCGGCCGTGCGGGGCGAGATGTACAGCCGGCGGGCCAGTTCGGCGTTGGTCAGGCCCTCGGCGAGCAGGATGGCCACCTCGCGCTCGCGCGGAGTCAGCGACTGGTCGCCCGCGACGGTCGGGGCGGTCAGGCCCAGGCGGCCGCGCAGGCCGGTGAGTTCGGCGACGCGCCAGCCCGCCCAGCGGGACAGGAACGGCTCGGCCGCGCGGACGGACGCTCGCGCGGCCTCGAGGTCGCCCAGGGCGAGCAGGCAGCGGGCGACGCCCAGGTGGCCGGAGCCGCGCTGGGCCGGCAGGAGCATGGTCGGCTCGGCCACGGCGCGGCGGTAGAGGCGCAGCGCCTCCGTGGGGTCGCCGGCGGCCTCGGCGATCTGGGCGTCGGCGAGCCAGCGGAACGCGTCGTCGAAGAGCGGGTCGTCGATCGCGGCCGCGATCGGGCGCAGCTCGTCGACGGGCAGGCCGGCGGCCAGGCCCGCGGAGATGAGGTCGTGGGCGAAGTCGCGGCCGGTGACGCCGGTGACGCGGACGGCGTCGAGCACGGTGCGCAGCAGCTCGCGGGCGAGATCGGCACGGCCCAGGCGGCAGGCGAGGTGGAACTGCAGGCCGGGCACCGAGGTCTGGGTGAGCATCGTGTAGGCGTCGGTGGACTGCTCGATCAGGCCGCGGATGACCATGTCGGCCTTGTCGAGCTCGCCGGCCTCCAGCAGCAGCCCGGCGAAGAGCACGCCATGGTAGTCGCTGCCGTTGCGGGTGCGCAGCAGGCCACGGTCGCGGCGGCGGGCCGCCTCCAGCTCGGCGAGGGCGGCGCCGAGGTTGCCCTCCTGCACGGCGAGGCGGGCGCGGCCCTGGAAGTAGGCGGCGACGGCCAGCGAATCGAACCCGGCCCGCTCGGCGTAGGTGCGCATCCGCTCCAGCGCGGCCGCCCAGTCGGCGGGCCCGCCGGGCAGCAGGCTGTAGAGGTTGTTGAGCGAGCGGGCGGCCAGCAGCCACTCGCCCGCCTCCTCGGCCTCCTGGGTGGCCTCGTTGAGCAGCTTCACGCCCTCCTCGACGCCCGCCGCGACGTTGACGAGAGCCGAGCCCTTCTCGACCTTGCCGGCGAGCCACACGGCGGGCAGGCCGAGCTCCTCGCCGAGGGCGATCGCCATGTCGGCCCAGGCCACGGCGCGCTCTGTGTCGTCGTGCAGCATGTACGCCTGGGCGATCGCCGCATACGCGTGCGCCTTGGCCGGCCCGTCGTCCAGGTGCGCGATCTCCCGCCGGAGCTGGGCCGCGCGCTCCTGCATGCTCCCGCTGCTGCCGACCTCCCAGCTGAGCCGGACCAGCAGCCGCAGCGCGTCGGCGCGCTCCTCTCGGGTGTCGGCCGCGTCCAGCCAGCGCCGCCCGAGCTCCTGGGCGTCGTCGAGGAGGCCGGCCAGCCACGCGGCCCGGGCCCCGCAGGACAGCAGCTCGACGTCGTCGGGCAGCTCGTCGAGGCCCATCTCGGCGAGCTGGAGCGCCTGGTAGGGCGAGCCCATCGCGAGGTAGACCACCAGTCCCCGCCGCGCCGCCTCCACCATGTCGAGGTAGCGCCCGGCGCCCCGCGCGTGGTGGGCCACGAGCGCGTAGTCCTTGCTGCCGGTGGACAGCAGCGTCTCGAGGGCGAGCTCGTGCAGGCGGCGCCGCTGCCGGGCGAGCAACTCGTCGACGATGGCCTCGCGGGTCAGCGCGTGGCGGAAGCTGAACTCGTCGTCGCCGGTCTCGACCATGAGCCCGCGGCGCACCAGGTCCCGCAGGCCGTCGATGAGCTCGTTCTCGTCGAATCCGGTGACGGCGGCGAGCAGGTCGAACGGGACCTTGCGGCCGAGCACCGCGGCGGCCTCGACGATGCGCTTCTCGCCGGTGTCGAGGTCGTCGAGCTGGCGGCGCAGGGCCTCGGCGATGTTCCACGGCAGCGGCCGGTCGCACAGGGTGTCGAGGTCGGCGTCGCCGTTGGCCTTGAGCAGTTCCTCGAGGAAGAAGGGGTTGCCGCCGGTGCGGTTGTGCAGCGACAGGGCGGTGCGGTAGGCGGGCGGGCGCCCGGTCGCCGACTTCAGGAACATCGACGTGTCGGCGAGGCTGAGCCGCTCGAGCCGCACGTTCGTGATCGTGTACCGCCGTTCGAGCCGGGTCAGCAGATCGGCGAGCGGGTGCCGGCGGGTGACCTCGTCCGGCCGGTAGGTCCCGATGAGCAGCCGCTCGCCCGGCAGCTCGGCGATCCGCTCGAACAGCGCGACGCTCTCGGAGTCGGCCCAGTGCAGGTCCTCGAAGAGGACGATCGACGGGCCGGGCGTGGTCAGCAACCGCACGATCTCCAGCCCGGCCTGGATGCGGTCGATCATCGAGCGGGACACGTCGGTGACGACACGCAGCAGTTCCGGGTCGAGCAGCTCGGCGCGGCGGCTGCTGTCGATGGCGTCGAGGAGGACTTCGAAGGGGCGGCTGAGGGCGCCGGGATCGGCCTGGCCGTCGAGGACCGGAACCGTCTCGGGCAGGCCGGCGATGAGCTCCTGGACCAGGCGGCTCTTGCCGATGCCCGGCTCCCCGCCGAGCATGGCGATGGAAGGCTCGGACCCGTCGACGAGCCGGCGCAACCGGCGCAGCTCGTCGTCGCGGCCGACCATCACCTGGCTCATTCCGCTACGGCTGGCCCGCACGCCACCAGCCTACCGGCGGGCGGCCGATGCTCTGGCTGTGATGGACGCGACCTGCGCCACCACTGCCGGCGTCCGACCCGCTCGTCGGCGCGGCGCTGTGCCTCGAGGCCGAGCAGGCCCTGCTGGCGGTGCTGGAGCTGGCTGTAGAGAAAGACCGGGTGCATGGCTTCGACTCCTTGGATCGACCGTTGACCCAATCCTGTCGGGGTAAGCCTCGCCTGCCATCTGCACCTGTTACGTATCTTCGGCCCTACGCCCGGCCTAGTCATCGCCGGGGGCGACTAGTCACCGGTCGCCGGGCACAAAAAGAGCAGCCCCGGCAAGGCCGAGGCTGCTCTCCCCCGCGGTTCGGTCGCGGGTGGCTCAGGCGAGGTGCTCGCGCTGGTTTCGACGGCGCAGCCGCACGCGGCTTGTCCAGTACTTGTGGTCGTCGAGCATGTCCTGGCGACGCTGGCGGGAGATCTCGCTGAGCAGGCTCTCGTGGACGTTCATGGTGTCGGGCCCCTTTCAACCTTGTGACTCCATCCTGTCGGAGTAAGGCCCGCGTTCCATCTGTCACGCTTACGTAATCGCGCCGCCCCGACATACGTAGACGACCCCCGCCCGCGTCTACGTATGTCCGGCCCGGACTAGTCATGCCGCATCGCCGCAGGTTACGGGCGTGCGAGACGGGGAACGGGTCGAGCATGATGCGTATCGGGACCTCCGGCTGGCAGTACAAGGACTGGCGCGATCGCTTCTATCCCCGCGACGTCCCGCACCGTCTGTGGCTGGAGCACTACGCGGCGGCGTTCAGCACCCTCGAGGTGAACAACGCGTTCTACCGGCTGCCGGAGCGCAAGACGTTCACGGACTGGCGTACGCGTACCCCGGCGGACTTCACGGTCGCGGTCAAGGCGAGCCGGTTCCTCACGCACGTCAAGCGCCTGCGGGAGCCGGAGGAGCCGGTGGGCCGCCTCATGGAGCGGGCCGCCGGGCTGGGTCGCAAGCTCGGACCGGTACTGCTGCAGCTGCCCCCGACTCTCCCCGCCGACCCGGAGGCGCTGGACCGGACCCTGCGGGCGTTCCCGAGCGGCGCGCGAATCGCGGTCGAGCCGCGGCACGACTCCTGGTGGAACGGCGACGTGAAGGCAGTACTGACGCAGCATGACGCGGCTCTGTGCTGGTCGGATCGCAAGGGCCGGCCGCAGGCGCCGCTGTGGCGCACCGCGGGCTGGGGTTACCTGCGCCTGCACGAGGGCCGCGCCACGCCCTGGCCGCGTTACGGCCGCTCCTGCCTCGATTCGTGGACGGCCCGCCTGGCCGAGACATTCACGAACCAGGACATTTACGTGTACTTCAACAACGACCAGGGCTGCGCGGCCGTCGCCGACGCCGTGGCCCTCGCGCGGCTGGCCGAGCGCCGGGGACTCCCGGCCGGGCGCGCCCCGGAGCGACTGCCCCGCTGGTCGTAGGCTTCCCCGGTGGCCAAGTTCTGTTGCGTGGCGTTCGTCGTCGTCGCCTTCTTCGCGGTGCTCGTCTGGCAGCGGCGGCACCTGCTGAACCGCAAGCGCGACGATCGCGACTAGTACGGCATTCGACTACGCAGCGCTACCACCGACCGGCAGAAACACCGGCAGAACCGGCGGTGGGTTCTCCGCCGGTCCTGCCGCCCGCGCGGTGCCGGGCGACGTCGATGTATCAGGCGGGCCGGACCCCTTCTCTTCTCCCGTGGAACGGGCGGAGGCGAGCACGACCGCGTCTCCCGATGATCTAGGACGCTTCAATTCATCGGATATCCGGCAGAACCGCCGGACAAACGCGGTGAATGCCCAGAAGGCAGGCACCGGAGGTCGCCATGAGATCGCACAGAGTGATGATGGGGCAACGGAACCGAAACGTTCCCGATATTCTGTGTGTTCGATGTGGGGACCAGAGGGGGGCCGCCCATATGGGCAAGCACGGGGTCGCGTCGGCACACGCACACCTGCGCGGAACGCGATGACCGCAACGGTGGGGCGGGACGGCGCGTTCACCGGCGCGACCGAGGCCGTCCTGCACCTGCACCGGGCCGCCAACGCCGTCCGGCAGCACGTCGAGCAGGAGGTGCTGCGCCCCCGCCAGCTGACCTGGACCGGCTTCGTGGTGCTGCGCACCGTCTGGGCCGCACGCCGCATCGAGACCCGCCACGTGGCCGAGCAGGCCGGCATCTCCAAGGCGACCCTCACCGGCGTGGTCGACACGCTCTCCGGGCGCGGCCTGATGAAGCGGGCCAATCACCCCGACGACGGCCGCCTGGTGCTGCTGCAGCTGACCCGCAAGGGGCACCGGTTGATCCGGGAGCTGCTCCCGGAGGCGGAGCATGCGGAGTCGTACGCGCTGTCGTACCTCGAGCCCGGCGAACTCGCCCGCATCACCGCCGCGCTGCGTGGACTGGTCGATCACCTGGAGCGATCGCGGTAACGCCCTTTGCCCGAATGACCCCCCAAGAGGGGAAATGCGTCATTCGAACGGGGCCCGCTCGTTGGGCATGAAACCTGAACAGTGCCATAACGGGTGTGACCTCCGGCGCGGAGGATTCGGCCCGACTGGACTACTGTTCGAGGCAGCGCCGCCAACCGCAAAAAGGTGTCCGAACGGGCACAACTGATGCATACAGCACGGTCTTTTCATCTCCCCGTGAAGAGATCAGACTGCTGGTGAAAGCCGCATGTCCCCCGAAGTCCCTGGAAGGATCCCGATGACCGAGGCAGGCAACCACGACGACGCCGGTGAGTCCGGTTCGCCGGACCTGCCGCTGCGCTCGGCCGCGCCTGCCCGGCGCGCCTCCGTCGGCGACCTGACCCAGAACGACCCGATCCGCATCGACGACTACCGACTGCTCGGCCAGCTCGGCGTCGGCGGCATGGGCACCGTCTACCTCGCGCAGTCACCCGAGGGCAGCCGGGTCGCGGTCAAACTGGTGCACCAGCACCTCGCGCGCGACCCCCGCTTCCGGGTGCGCTTCGCCGGCGAGGTCCGCGCCGCCCAGCGGGTGCCCGGCTTCTGCACCGCGCGCGTGCTCGACTCGGGCGTGTTCGAGGAGCGGCCATACCTGGTCACGGAGTACCTCGAGGGCATCCCGCTGTCCCGCCTCGTCGCCGACGACGGCCCGCTCGACCCGGCCATGCTGCACAGCGTGGCGCTCGGGGTCGCGGCGTCGCTCGCGGCCATCCACAACGTCGGCCTCGTGCACCGCGACCTCAAGCCGAGCAACCTGATGGTCACGCTCGGTGGTGTCCGGATCATCGACTTCGGCATCGCGCGCGCACTCGACGCCGCCAGTGACATCACCGGTACCGGCAACATCGTCGGCAGCCTCGGATGGGCCTCCCCCGAGCAGCTGCGCGCCGAGGAGCCCACGGCGGCGATGGACATCTTCGGCTGGGGCTGCCTCGTCGCGTTCGCCGCGACCGGCCGCCACCCCTACGGCGGGGAGGAGGCGGCCGCCCGCGCCTGGAAGATCCTGGAGGGCGAGCCCGACCTCAGTGGCATTCCCGACCCGGTGCGCGACCTCGTCGCCGCCGCCCTGAGCCGCGACCCGCAGGACCGCCCGGACGCGCGCCAGCTGCTGCTCGGCCTGGCCATCGACGACCTCGAGGCGGCCACCGTCCCCGTGCAGCGGCGCTGGCTGCGCGCCCCGGCTCAGATGTCCCGGCGCCGGGTCACGTCGATGGCGATCGCGCTGCCGATGGCCCTCGCGCTCGTCTTCGCCGCGGCCGAGACGACCTCGGACCTCATCGGCGGCAACCCCGGCGACACGCACCACGGCACGACCGGCGGCGACTCGGTGACCACGAACCTGTCGCCGGCTCCGGCTCCGGCCGCGACCGCCGGCCTCGGGAACGGGCCAAACAACGGCTCGAACGAGAAGCTGATCGGCAACCCGACCAACACGGCCCAGCCCGCGGCCCCGACGCAGACGGTCGACGGCGGCGTGGTCACGCCGACGCAGACGACGCCGGTGGTCGTCACGACGACGCCGACACCGACGCCGACCACGCCCGCGCCGACCACTGCCGGCCCGACCACGCCGACGTCGGAGCCGCCGACCGACACGCCCCTCGGGGGTCCGCCCGCGGCGTAGCGCTCGCGGCTTCCCCGCGCCGTGGCGCTCACGCATCCCACGATCCTCGCGCCACGGCGCTCACGGCATCCCGCCGCCGTCATGCCGTGGCGCTCACGCCTCCTGCGGCACAGCGCTCGTGGCTTCCTCGCGTCGTAACGCTCACGGCGTCGCGGTGCCGAGCGCTTCGGTGCGGCCGCCGCGCTAGAGGAGTTCGAGGTAGCCCCGGATCGCCTCGTCGAGCACCTCCGCCCCGGGGCGTGACCACACGTCCTCGTGGAAGACCTCGACCTCGATCGGCCCGCGGTAACCGGTCGCGTCCACGGCCTCGCGGAAGCGCCGCAGCTCCACGCAGCCGGTGCCGGGCAGCCCACGCCCGAGCAGCACGCCCTCGGGCAGCGGGGTGATCCAGTCCGCGAGCTGGAAACACGCGATCCGCCCGGCGGCCCCGGCCCGCGCCAGCTGCTCCCAAACCTGGTCGTCCCACCACAAGTGATACGTGTCGATCGCAACTCCGACCGCGTCGGCCGGGAAAGCCTCGGCGATGTCGAGCGCGTTGCCGAGCGTGGCGATCACACAACGGTCCGAAGCGAACATCGGGTGCAGCGGCTCGATCGCGAGCCGTACGCCGGCCGCCTGCGCATGCGGCACCAGCTCCCCGATCGCGTCCGCAACCCGCCGCCGTGCCCCGTCGAGGTCACGACTGCCCGCGGGCAGGCCGCCACTGACGAGCACGAGCACGGGCGCGCCGAGCGTGGCCGCCTCCTCGATCGCGCGGAGATTGTCGTCGCGCCAGTCATCGGCGGTGAAGAACCCACCGCGGCAGAGCGTGGTGACATCGAGCCCGGCGGATCGCACGAGCGCCGCGGTGCGCTCGACCCCGAGCTCTCCGACCTGGTCGCGCCACAACCCGATGCCGGGGACGCCGGCGGCCACGCAGCCGGCAACGGTGTCCTCCATGGGCCAGCGCTTGGTGGTCGCCTGGTTCAGCGAGAACCGGGACAGGTCGCTCACAGTGCCTCCATCAGCTATTTCTTCCCTGGTACCGCACGTGCAAGCCCACCCCGCACCTCAACCAACACCGCGCAGCGCGCCGGTTTCGCCCCCTGCCGCGCACAAGCCGGTGCACAAACGAACACCCACCCACACGACGGCGACCCGCACGCACTCGCGCACGCCCCACCGCACGAACGAACACCGACTCGCATGCCCTCGG
>NZ_JBEPEH010000072.1:28769-29427 GCF_040300725.1 Dactylosporangium sp. NPDC000244 | reverse complement strand
GGCCCGCACGCCCTCGCGCACGCCCCACCGCACGAACGAACACCGACTCGCACGCCCTCGGCCCGCACGCCCTCGCGCACGCCCCACCGCACGAACGAACACCGACTCGCACGCCCTCGGCCCGCACGCCCTCGCGCACGCCCCACCGCACGAATGACCAATCGCCGCCACCCGACGACGCTGACGACACTCGCGCACAAGCCACCGAGCGAACGAGCATTCGCCGTCCGATGGCAGGCTCGAAGCCCGACGCGCCGCCTCCCCAGCGGACGTCCACATCCGAACGATTGCGGCGAACACACCCGGATGAGCGCGGCGAGCATGTCGGAACGATCACGGTGAACGCACGCACGCGATCGCACCGCACTTGCCCGGACGACCGCCGCGAACGCATATGAGCAATCGCGGTGAACGCGTTCGCGCGAACGTCCGAGCGTGCGAACCGAACCGGGACAACGTGAACGTGCGAATGCTCGCCCGAGCGTCCGGACCCGAACGGCCGCACGAACGCGAACGCCATTGCGCGGGCGGACCCGAACGCCATTGCGCGGGCGGACCCGAACGCCATTGCGCGGGCGGACCCGAACGCCATTGCGCGGGCGGACCCGAACGAATGCCCGAGAGTGCGAACCCGAGCGGACGTCCGAACGTGCGAACG
>NZ_JBEPEH010000072.1:21228-28691 GCF_040300725.1 Dactylosporangium sp. NPDC000244 | reverse complement strand
CGTACGTCCGAACGTGCGAACCGGAACGTGCGAACCCGAGCGGACGTCCGAACGTGCGAACCGGAACGTGCGAACCCGAGCAGACGTCCGAACGTGCGAACCGGAACGTGCGAACCCGAGCAGACGTCCGAACGTGCGAACCGGAAGGTGCGAATCCAAGCGCGCGAACCTGAACGGGCGTGCGAACGCGAAGGGGCGTGGGCGAACGCGCGAACGCGGGCGAGTGCGGCTGAACGCGTCGGCTAGAGGTCCAGAGCGGGGATCTCGATGCGGCGGCCGGTGCGTGCTGACTCCAGGCCCAGTTCGGCCAGCTGGACGCCCCGCGCGCCGGCTGCGAAGTCCCACGGGAACGCCGCGTCGTCGACCACGTGGCGCAGGAACTGCTCCCACTGCACCTTGAACCCGTTGTCGAACGCCTCGTTGTCCGGCACCTGCTGCCACTGCGAACGAAAACGCTCAGTAGCCGGCAGATCCGGGTTCCACACCGGCTTGGGCGTCGACCCGCGGTGCTGGATGTGGCACTCCCGCAGCCCGGCGACCGCGCTGCCGTGGGTGCCGTCCACCTGGAACTCGACGAGCTCGTCGCGGTACACGCGCACGGCCCACGACGAGTTGATCTGCGCGATCACGCCGCCTTCGAGCTCGAACGTGCCGTATGCCGCATCGTCCGCTGTCGCCTCGTACACGGTGCCGGACTCGTCGACTCGGGACGGAATGTGCGTCGCGATCGTCGCCTGCACCGAGCGGACGGGGGCGAAGATGCGCTCCAGCACGTACTGCCAATGCGGGAACATGTCCACGACGATCCCGCCGCCGTCGGCCGACCGGTAGTTCCACGACGGGCGCTGCGCCGCCTGCCAGTCGCCCTCGAAGACCCAGTAGCCGAACTCGCCCCGGACCGACAGGATGCGGCCGAAGAAGCCGCCCTCCACGAGCCGTGCAAGCTTGCGCAATCCGGGCAGGAACAGTTTGTCCTGTACCACGCCGTGCTTGACCCCGGCGGCGCGCGCGGCGCGGCACAGGTCGACGGCGGCCGCGGTGTCCTCGGCGAGCGGCTTCTCGGTGTAGACGTGCTTGCCGGCCTCGATCGCCGCGCGGATGGCCTTCTCGCGCTGCTGCGTCACCTGCGCGTCGAAGTAGATCTGCACGTCGTCGCGGTGCAGGGCGGCGTCAAGGTCGGTTGTCCATTCGCTCAATCCGTGCCGCTCGGCGATCTCCTGGAGCTTGGCCTGGTTGCGCCCGACGAGGATCGGCTCCGGCCAGATGCGCCGGCCGTCGCCGGCGGGCAGGCCGCCCTCCTCCCGGATGGCCAGCAGCGAGCGGACGAGGTGCTGGCGGTACCCCATGCGGCCGGTCACGCCGTTGAGGACGATGCCGATCGGAACGCGGTTCACGGGTCTCCTTCAGGGAATGTAGGTCGCGAGCAGGCCACACATGCCGTGCTTGCCCGACTCGGTCGGTCCCGGCAGCACCTCGATGCCGCCGTCGGCGAGATGGGCGACGTCCGACCGCTCGAGCGCGTCGAGCTGCCGGCCGGTCTCGAGCGCGGTCTCCAGCGCGCCGCTCTCCCAGCGCTTGCGCCACTCGCCGAGGCGCGGGGCGACCAGCCCGGCGGCGGTGCGGCAGAACTCGGTGAACGCCTCGGGACCGGCCGCCCGCATCGCCAGGAAGCCCGTCACGGCCAGGTCGCGCCGACGGTACGCGGGCGAAAGGTCGCCGCCGCCCGGCAGCGTCGCCGCGGCGCGATATTCGTCCGGGTCGCCGAGGATGTGCGTGGGAAACGTCAGCACCGCGTCGCCGGCCTCGGGCAGGCCGCTGTTCTGCATGAGCACCACGAGCTGCAGCCCGCCGTCGTTGACGAGCCGGTGGATGGTGCCCGGCCGGAACCAGGCGACGGTGCCGGCCCGCAGCGGGGTCTCGCGGAAGCCCTCCCCCGACAGCGTCTGCACCCGCCCTTCGCCGGCGATCACGACGTACCCCTCGGAGCACGTCAGATGCATGTGCGGCGTGCCACCGTGCAGACCGTCGGGCGCGGTGGTGTCATACACCGACAACCGCGACACGCCGATCGCTCCCGGCATTTGAGAACTCATGTCCGACCCCCGGATGCAGGAAACCGCTTTCCTGAGGCTAGCCGGTACGCTGATCGCGGGTCAATGCGCAAAGGAGACCATGATGGCGACGCTCGCCGATGTTGCTCGCCGCGCGGGCGTGTCACCGGCCACCGCTTCCCGGATCATCAGCGGCAGCACCAAGCTGGTCACCGACGAGCTGCGGGCCCGGGTGCTGCGGGCCGTCGACGAGCTGCAGTACGTGCCGAACGCGCACGCCCAACTGCTCGCTCGCGCACAGCGCACCGCCGTCGGCGTGATCGTGCACGACGTCTCCGACCCGTACTTCGCCGAGATCACCCGCGGTCTGCAGCAGGTGGCCACGGCCCACGGCCGGCTGAGCATCATCTGCAACAGCTACCGCGACCCGGCCCGGGAGCTGGAATACGTCGAGCTGCTGCGCGCCCAGCAGGTGGCCGCGATCGTCCTCGCGGGCTCCGGGTACCACGACGCCGCGTTCACCAAGGCCCTGAAGGCGAAGCTCGCTGCATATACGCGCACCGGCGGCCGCGTGAGTGTGATCGGCCGCCACGAGCTGCCCGGCGACGCGGTGATGCCGGCCAACGAGGAGGGCGGGTACCTGGCCGGCTGCGAGCTGTTCGGCACCGGCCACCGCCGCGTCGGGGTCATCGCGGGCCCGAAGGTGCTCACCACGACCACGGACCGCCTGGCCGGGCTGCGGCGCGCGGCCCGCGAGCTGGGCCGGACGCTGCCGGCGCGGCGCGTGGCGTACGCCGGCTTCGACCGCGACGGCGGCGCCGAGGCGGTCACGGCCCTGCTCGACGCCAACCCCGACCTGACCGCGGTCGTGGCGCTGAACGACCAGATGGCGGTGGGCGCCCTGAGCACGTTGCGCGCGCGGGGCGTCGCGGTGCCGGACCAGATCTCCCTGGTCGGCTTCGACGACATGCCGATCGCCCGCGACGTGACGCCGGCCCTGACCACGGTGCGCCTGCCGCTCGCCGAAATGGGCGCCCGCGCGATGTCGATGGCCCTAGACGAGGCTCACGACACCGACACCCCGCGCATCGAACCGGCCGAGGCGACCTTGATCCGCCGCGAAAGCACACAACCGCTGCAATCCTGAACGTCCTCGCGCCACGCTTCATCCAGGTGTACCGCCAATGCCTCGCCCCCGCCCGGCGGCGACAGCAGCGGTTGACTGTTGACGTCAAGAACGGACACAGGTGCGTGCACAGTCGCTCATGTCCAACGACTCCCCCGTCGCCGTCGCGCGTCGCGGACTTCGCCGGAGACAAGGCCAGCACACGAGGAACTCACCATCGCGCGTCGCGGACTTCGCCGGAGACAAGGCCAGCACACGAGGAACTCACCATCGCGCGTCGCGGACTTCGCCGGAGACAAGGCCAGCACACGAGGAACTCACCATCGCGCGTCGCGGACTTCGCCGGAGACAAGGTCAGCACACGAGGAACTCACCATCGCGCGTCGCGGACTTCGCCGGAGGCAAGGTCGGCACGCGAGGAACTCGCCATCGACTTCGACGGCGAGGCGGCCGCTGGAGGGCAGCAGTTCGAGGTCTTCGTTGGGGCAGGACGAGGGCGCCCAGCCCGATGCCCTCTTCGTCGCCGTCCGGCGCCTCACACGGCTCGCCGGTTTCGGGCTGCGGCTGAAACGTCTGGCGGAGGTGGCAGCCGTCAGCCGTTGACGTCCTGATAGGACGGAAGGTCCGCGCGCAGCGGTTCATTCAGCCGTACCGCCGATGCAGTCTCCGTCATCGCCGCGAGCGCGGCCCGGAAGAGCAACGACCCGGTGCTGACCCGCGCGACCCCGAGCTCGGCAAGCTCACGAACGGACGGCCCGAACGGCAGCGCGAGGACGTTCAGCGGCGCGTCGACCGCCGCGGCCAGCCGCTCGATGTCACGCGGATCGGTCACGCCGGGCACGAAGACGCCATCGGCCCCCGCGTCCCTGTACATACGAACACGTCGAATCGCTTCGTCGACGTCTCCGGCCCGCAGCCAGTGAGTGTCGGTTCGCGCATTGACGAACAGCGCGGGCGCCGCGGCTTTCACGGCCCGGATGAGCGCCGCGTGTTCGTCCGCGTCCCCGTACGCGTCCTCGATGTTCACCCCCGCCGCCCCCGCCTCCGCGGCGGCCACGGCCGCGGCGACGGAACCGCGCTCGAGGTCGGCCGTGACGTGCAACGGCAGCGAAGCCAGCCGCCCCACCAGCCGCAGCGTCTCGTCGACGCTCGCGCCCTCGCCGTCGGGAAGCCCGAGGCTCGCGGCCACGCCGAGGCTCGTGGTGCCGACCGCGGCGAACCCGGCCGCGGCAAGCATCCGGGCCCCGGCCACGTCCCAGACGTTGGGCAACACGAGCGGCCGGCCAGGCACGTGCAACTCCCGGAATCCGTCACTCATCGCAAAACTCCTTCCGCAACTGCGCATACGTACAACCGCCGAACCCGGCCCCAGATCACCACGATGCGCCACCCACGACCGCCCATTCGCGCAGCCGCCGCCGGTCAACCCCAAGCCGGGTCATCTCACAGTGCTCCTTCTGTGGCGCGCACACGTGCAGCCGCCCGAACCCGAAGCCCGATCATCGCGATGCGTCACCCACGAACGCTCGAACGCGCAACGGGCGACAGCCGAGGCCAAGCCGCGTCATCGCGCGATGCGCCATCCACGAGGGCTCGATCGTGCAGCTTCCCAAACCCGGCCATCACCATCCACCTCCCGCGAGTGCTCATATGCGCAACGGCCGACAACGGAGTCCAGGTCCGGTCATCGCAGGGCTCCTTCCACGAGGGCGAGGGCGTGCTCGCGGCCGGGACAGGCTCGCGGCCCTTCGCCGAACGGGCGCCCTTCCAGGGGTACCGCGATGATCGAGCCGTCCGGGGCGACCCGCCGGGTGGCGAGCACCGGGGGGTCGTCGCGCAGCACCTCGTCCACGGGGCGGGTCCGTGCACGTTCGATCAGCGTCGCCGTCGCATCGCACGCCTGGACGAGCAGCTGAATGTGCGCGGCCGTCCGCTCGTCGTGCGCGCCGCCGAACACCATGACCAGCCGCTCGACGGCCTCGTCGGCCGCAGTGTCCCCGGTCTGGTAGGCGGCCGCCGCGATCCGCACGTCCTCGACAACCCCATCGACCCGCACGTCCTCGGCAGCCCCGTCGAAACCAAGCGCCCGTGCGAGGGGCGCGACCGGGTGCTCGTCGTAGGGGCGGCTCAGGTCGGCGGGGTCGATGCCCGCGAGAAGGTCCTCGACGATCGCTCGGCGGCGGGCGTGGACGGCGCCGTTGGCGAAGCGGCTGACGGTCGAGCGGAGCCAGCCGATGCCGGTGGGAGCGGGGTCCGGCTCTGGAACTGGGAGGGTGAGCATGCCCCCAAGCTAGGGCCGGAATCGTTCGGAGGCGGCCGAACCGGGAGCCGGGAGGCAGAGGCCGCGGTGCCCAAGCGGGCGATCGGGTCGGCCGGAAGGCCCTGGCGTTAAACGCGCGGGGCGGCAGTACTGGAGCGGGCGATCAGGTCGGCCGGAAGGCCCTGGCGTTAAACGCGCGGGGCGGCAGTACTGGAGCGGACGATCAGGTCGGCCGGAAGGCCCTGGCGTTAAACGCGCGGGGCGGCGGTGCTGGAGCGGACGATCAGGTCGGCCGGGAGGCACAGGTGCTCGGCCGGGGCCGGGTCGTCGGTGCGGGCGGCCTCGATGGCCCTGGTCAGGGCGGCCGCGGCCGCGTGGCCCTTCGCGTGGATGTCCTGGCGGACCGTGGTCAGGGGCGGGCGCATCCGGGCCGCGGCGGGGCTGTCGTCGAAGCCGACGACCGAGAGGTCGTCCGGCACCGACAGGCCGGCGTCGACCGCGGCCTCCATGACGCCCTGGGCCAACGCGTCGGAGAAGCACAGCACGGCCGTGGGGGGCTCCGGGGCCTCCAGCAGCATTCGCGCGGCCCGGTAGCCCGAGTCGGGGTCGCCGTGGGCCTGGCGGGCGATGGGCGGGGTGATGCCCGCCGGGGTCAGGGCGTCCAGCCAGCCTGCCAGGCGCTGGCCGGCCACGAACCCGTCGATGATGTCGTCCGTCGCGTCCGGGCCGATCAGGCCGTGGCGTCCGCGGATGCCGGAGGTGACGATGCCCACCCGGCGGTGGCCGAGGTCGACCAGGTGCTGGGCCGCGGCCCGGGCGCCCGCTCGGTCGGCCACGTTGACGGCGGGGACGCCCTCGGCGGGGACCTGGTCGATGAAGACGATCGGCATCTTGCGGCGCATCAGCCACTCGACGCCGGTGTTCTCGGGGTCGCAGGAGTAGACCAGGGCGCCGTCCATGGCCACGTCCCGCGCCGGGATGACGTTGCCGGCCGCGGTGGTGGTCAGCAGGGTCAGGCCCAGGCCGGTCGGGGCCAGCTCGTCGGCGATCGCGCCCAGGAACGTGGTCGCCACCTCGTCGCCGAAGGCCGCGCTGAGCGAGTCGGTCAGCAGTATGCCCACGGCGCCGGTGGTGCCCTTGGCAAGGGCCCTCGCGGCCGGATCGGGGCCTACGTAGCCGAGCTCGTCCGCGACCGCCAGGATCCGGTCGCGCAGCGTCGGGGACAGCTGGTCCGGACGGGAGAACGCATTGGAAACCGTCATCCGGCTCACGCCGACCCGGTCGGCGATCGTCTGCAGGGTCACCCTTCCCACCGCAGCGCCTCCCATGTCGTCGATACCTCCCCGCAGACCTTAACTCGCCGTGCGGGAGCCCACCGCCGGGGCCGGGCCGCTGTCCCGCCACCCGGGCGGACCGGATCGCGCAACGCGCGGGTCGGATCGCTCGGATGGACAGGCACGAGCCGTGAAACTGACAGGAACGGACGCTTGGAGGTGAGCGCGGCGCGCGGGGGCGTTACCGGGCCGGGTGGGAGCGGACCGCGGGAGCGGGGGCCACGGCCTCCGCGGCCTTGCGCAGGGTCGCGGCCAGGGCGGTGCGCGTGCGGTAGGCGCGCGGTGGGCGGGCCGGTGCGTCGTGGCCGATTACGGGGGCGTTGGGCAGGGCGCTGGCGTACTCGAAGGCCTCGCCGTTCCAGGAGCCGCCGAACTCCTCCGAGAGCGCGGATTGGGACACGACCATCGCGAACGGGAACGTGCTCATGGCAGATCTCCTCCGTCTGTACCGGTAAACCGTGGCTATACCGGTACAGTAATCCCGCGATCCTGTACCGGTCAAGTCTATATCGGTAAAGCGACGATGGAGGGTAGGCACCGCGCAGGAGTCGAGGAAGGCGGAGAGGAGGAGGGAGGAGGCGAGGAGGAGGGAGGAGGCGAGGAGGAGGGAGGAGGCGAGGAGGAGGGAGGAGGCGAGGAGGAGGGAGGAGGCGAGGAGGAGGAAGGAGGCGAGGAGGAGGAAGGAGGCGAGG